>JAGVZG010000008.1 GCA_018302765.1 Candidatus Woesearchaeota archaeon | reverse complement strand
TAAGCTCTAAAAGTGCTAAAACAATAAAGGCTGAAATATATGGCAGACTAATCTGCCATAACTTGTTAGGTATTGTTCTAGAGACTCAGGACAGAGCCGTGTTTTCCATAAAGTTTATAAAGTTCTTAATTAGTTCTTTAGATATGACTCTAACTTTAGGCTGGATTATTATAATTGTTTTTGTATTAATTATATTTTGGCTTATTTTAGCTTACAATTCATTTGTTAGACTAAGGAATAGAGCAGACAATGCTTGGAGCCAAATTGATGTTCAGCTTAAAAGAAGATTTGACTTAATTCCTAATTTAATAGAAACTGTTAAAGGTTATATGAAACATGAGAAAGGGACTTTAAAAGAAATCACAGAAGCAAGAACTTCTTTTATGAATGCAAAAGGACCTAAAGATATGGCTAAAGCTGAGGGAATGCTGGAAGGCGCTTTAAAGACTATATTTGCTGTTGCTGAGAGCTATCCTAAATTAAGAGCAAGTGAAAATTTCATGCAATTGCAAGAAGAGCTTAGCGGCACTGAAAGCAAGATTGCATATGCAAGACAATTTTACAATGACAGCGTGCAAGAATGGAATATAAAACTGCAGAGTTTTCCTAGTAATTTGATAGCTAAGTTATTTAATTTTACACAAAGAGAGTTCTTCAAAACTGAGAGTGAAGAAGAAAGAAAAGCTGTAAAAGTTAAATTCTAGTCAATGAATAAAAAATTTTTAGTTAATTTAAGGCCAGGTATTGCTGGTTACATTGTTGATGGCAGAATAGCTGACAAGGAAGTCATAGCTACTATTGTAGATTTTATAATTAAAGGTTATATAGATTTTTCACCCAAAAAAACTAACTGGGAAAAACTAAGAGTTAAAGAGTTAATATCATTATCTAAAGCAAGACCAAGCTTAAAATTTGAAAATGAATTTCTCAATGTTTTATTTTCAGGTAAGAAAAAAATTACTATTGAAGACTTCAAAATTACATTAAAAGACAAAAAACTTCATAAAGTTCTTGAGGAAGAAGTTAAATACAGCGATGTCGGCATTGAAATAATTGATGAAGAATTAACAGGTTATTATTACAATAATGAAAATAAATTAAGAAAACTTAAATTCCCTTATTACGTAGACAAGTATGGTAATCCGGGATTTGCAATATTCAAGAGTAAAAAGTATAAGTATGAAAGGCTGGTTAAAACCTTAGAAGAGTGGTTTATATATAAAAGTGTTTTTAATAAGTTTTTAATTAGGACTGCACCTAAATTGTTTTTGTCTCTATGTGGGCTTATAATATCTGGAATTATTGCTAAGAAAAGTTTATTTTTTATGTCTGGATTTGTTGGACTTCTTGGAATAATCGTATTTCTTTTTTATTTTCAAATTTCTCTGCTTGGAATTATTGCTTTTTTATACTTTAATAAAAAAACTACAAAGATCTTTGAACAGAAAATAAAATATCAAGACGAAATTACAAAAATACTAAGAAAAAAATACCATGAGCTATTTGACTATGTGAAAAAACATCCTCTTAAGGAAGGAAGATTATTTAATGAATTTCTGCCTTATACTGTTGCTTTTGGATTTGATACCCACTGGCAAAGAGCATTTTCGTTAGACGATGATAAAGAAGAATTTATTTATAGAGGTTAAATTATTTTAATGCGTTCAATGTGACATTTCTATTATTGGTTTATATTGGCTTTTGTAACATTTGTTTTGGTATAAATTTTATATTTATTGTATTTTTTCTGGAAATTTGGTTTCTTATTTTATCTGTACTTTTTATTATATAATTTGTATATTTAAAATATATTAAGTTTAAATTTTATGCAGCAACTAAGTTCTCTAGACAAGTATATTTTTCAATTATTTTTTCTGGTATTCCTGTAGAAACACGTAGGTATTCTCTTAGCTTTAATGCTGCAGCAACCATAGATAATTCCCTTTCTCTAGAAGTTATATAACCTTGCTGTTCCCATTGATAAAAATTAATGTACATTGTACCTCTAAAGTGACCTGCCTTCATTCCTTGTTTTTCTAATTCTTCAATTAATTCTGGTTCAGTTTTCCATTCTCTGTAACTTAAAGTATTATACAAGTCACATAATGTTGCTTTTCTTTTCATTTTAATAATTACATGAAAAAGATTAAAATATCTTTCGTTTTTAAATATACAAATAATAAAAATTTATTAAATTTTCTATAAAACATGGAATTTTTATTTTCCATGTAATTCTTCTTCTAAATGTATTTAGTAAATATAGAATTCCCAAAGCAATCTTTCTTCATCATCTGGAACTTCTTCCAGCAGTGCTTTATTGTATCTTCCAACTAGTATATATTTTTGAACGTCTCCAAATTTAATATATGTACAAACTATAGCATTATTCTCAATTTTTTCTACTTTAACTTTTGTCTTAAAGCACATGTTAAGTTGCCTTGCAGCATAAATGCGCCTTTGATAATATCTTGAGAACAAGGTCATACATACTAAATTTTTTATTTTCTCGTAGTCTTTTTTATCGTCATCAACTACAAGTATTTCTTCTAAGTCTTTTTCTACAATTTCTTGAGGAAGAATCATTTTTTATTGTTTTATTTACAATATAAAAAGTTATTTATAGAAGTTTCTAATTACTTATAATATGGAAAGGGTCAGTTTTTATGATCATATAGCAGCAAACAAAAGAAACTCTGTTTTTTTAGTATTAATTGTAATAATTTTTATGGTTTTTTTAGGCTATTTAATTGGTTTAATTTTAGGAAGCGTTTTAGCTGGAGTTATGATTGCTGTTAGTGTTTCTATATTTTTAACATTGATAGGTGTGTTTAGCGGAGATGACATTGTACTAAGCGCAAGTCATGCAGAACCTGCAGACAAAAAACAATATGCTAACCTGGTTAATACTGTTGAAGGTTTAAGCATTGCTGCAGGCATTCCTATGCCAAAAGTATACGTAATAAAAGACCCAACAATAAATGCAATGGCAATAGGAAGAAATCCAAAAAAAGCATCTATTGCAGTCACAACTGGCGCTTTGGAAAAATTAAACAGAAGTGAACTAGAAGGAGTTATTGGGCATGAAATGAGCCATATAAAAAATTACGATGTAAGGTTTATGATGCTAACTACAATTTTAGTTGGGATTGTTATTCTTTTAAGTGATTTTTTTATTAGGGCTTTCTTTTATTCAGGCGGTGACAATGATAGAAAAGTTCCTGCTGTTTTTTTGGTATTTGCTTTGGTTTTGGCTATTCTAGCTCCAATAGGCGGGACTTTAATCAAATTAGCAGTTTCTAGAAAAAGAGAATTTTTGGCTGACGCAAACGGCGCTTTATTGACAAGACACCCACAGGGATTAGCAAATGCTCTGAAGAAAATTAAAGAAGATGGAACTAATCCAAGTTCTACAGCCAACAAGGCAATTGCCCATTTGTATTTTAGTAATCCTTTTAAGAATGGAAATTTATTCTCTACTCATCCTGATATTGATGGACGCATAAGTAGGTTAGAATCCATGTAACATTTATTTTTTTTCTCTAAATATAATTTTTGTCCTAACATGTAATAAATCTTTCATGTATTAGTATAAAGAGTCAAAGTTTTTAGACGCTCTAAATAATATTATTATTTCCATCATATAAATAGGAATTAGTAAAATAACACCAACAAAAGATAACACTACTGTTATCATAGATATTCCTGTTATAATATTTAATACTCCTGCAGCTTTGGCTATTTTTCCCAACTGAAACTGGAGTTTTATTAAAGCACGGCCAAAAACTATGCTTACAATTCCCAATGCAACTAATACTAATGCCTGATACATAATTCCTTGAAGTTTTGGAAAGAATGGTGTTAATATTTGAAATAAGTTTAATGTTACAGAACCCATAATTAAAAGATAAGAAGCTGTTGTTAATTTTTTATTTTTTATTTTTTTTCCCAACAAAACAAACCCATATATAAATAATACATAAAAAATAATTGATATTAAATATATTGCTATGTATAGGTTTAAAGACATTAATTGTACTTCTTTTAATGTTTCAAGTATATCTATTATTCCAAGAGGAATTCCAATTAACAAACTAATTATACCAAAATTAGCTGCATAGTGTAAATACCTTTGCATAATTATATGTTAAATAATATATATTTAAAGCTATTCAAAGTTTATTTTTTAATTCCTCAAGTGCTTGTAATGCATAAAATTTTATACTTTCTTTAATATCATACAATTCTAATTCTTCTTTTGTAAACCATTTACACTCTTCTGATAATTCTTTATCAGATAAACTTAATTTATCAGTATCAGAAGCTGCAAAGTAAACCAGAGTAATATGTTCGTGGTCTTTGTTTATTCTATGCCTGTTAAGAAATTTTGGAGGAATTAATTCATAGTATTCATTTTTGTCTTTAAATGATTTTGATACTCCTGATAATTTAACGTTCAAACCAACTTCTTCTTTTACTTCTCTTATTGCTGCCTGATTTGGATCTTCATCAAGTTCTATATGCCCACCTACAGAAAGCCACATTTTGTATTTATCATGCTTCCTTAAAAGAACCTTGTTGTTATAAACAATGAACACTTCAACTGTAAAGTCAATTTTATCGTGTATGTGCGGCATATTCAAGCTTAATTATCCTTAATTATTAAATTTTCTATAAGATAATACTTTAATAAATTTGAATATAAACTTTGTATAACGAAAGAACCACAAATATAATTTTAGATTATTTCAATAATATAAAGTAAAGCATCATTCTTATTTCTTGGACTTTTAAATTTATATAAATACTTATTTAGTCCTTTTCTAACACCTAACGATTTTGCATGAACCTTTTTAGCTTTTGTTAACTTTTTAGGATCATAAATAAACAAAAGATAATTTATATATTGTAAAATATATTTTTCTTTATAGGTGTGGACGGCATGGCAGGAGACGCGCACAGGATTTATATATTAATTCTACTTATATTATTTTAGACCTCATTGAAATAAAAACCTATAAAGGAACGAGGTTTTATTGTAAGTTCCTATAATTTGATTTCTTTGAGGATTGAAATAAGAAGCGAAAGCAAGGAGCGTGAAACAAATGGGAAACAGACCTATAAAAAAATTTAGAGCAGGACAGCTAGAAGCTGCAATATGGTTTAATGAAAGAAAATTAAAGGATGATAGTATTGTAGGCTTTAAGACAGTAAGCTTGCAGAAAAGCTGGAAAGATGATGAAGGAATTTGGCGTGAAGCTGTCATACAATTGAGAAAGCATGACATTCCTAAGGTTTTAGTATTAATGCAAAAGACAATGGAAGAATTACTTTTGTCACAGGAAGAAAAGGAGAAAGAGGAGGAGGATGAAGATGAGCAATAGAAAAACTGAAATATTAGAGCAGGTACAGGAAGTTATGCCAGAAGAAAAGATTGTGAAAAAAACTAAAATTGAAAACGTCGAAGACCTGCCTGGCGTTGGTCCTGCGACAGCTGAAAAACTAAAAGAATCTGGCTATGACAGTTTACTTTCTTTAGCAGTAGCATCACCTGGAGAACTAGTTGAAGCTGGAGGCTTAACAGAGTCCACAGCAAGAAAGGTGATTAAAGCTGCAAGAGACGCTATGAATATGGGTTTTGAATCTGGAGACGAACTACTTGAGAGAAGAAAAAACATTTTGAAAATAACTACTGGGTCAAAAACATTTGATGGTTTACTGGGTGGAGGTTTCGAAGCTGGCAGCATTACAGAATGCTTTGGAGAATTTGGTTCAAGCAAGACACAAATAGGACATCAATTAGCAGTAAATACGCAGTTACCAAAAGAAAAAGGAGGAGCAGAAGGAGTTTGTATTTACATTGATACTGAAGGCGCATTCAGACCAGAGAGAATAAAACAAATGGCAGAAGCATTAGGTCTTGATCCAATACCAATTTTAAAGAACATTAAAGTTGCTAGAGCATTTAATAGTGACCATCAGATGCTTCTTGCAGAAAAAGTTGAAGACTTAATAAAAAATGAAGGCTTAAATGTAAAATTATTGGTTGTTGATTCTTTAATGTCACATTTTCGTGCTGATTTCTCTGGCCGTGGTCAATTAGCAGACAGACAACAAAAATTAAATAAGCATATGCATGCACTACAAAAATTAGCTACTGCTTATAACCTTGTTGTGTATGTAACGAACCAAGTTATGGCTAAACCAGATACTTTTTTTGGAGATCCAACAGCAGCAATTGGTGGGCACATAGTAGGGCACAACAGCTCCACAAGAATTTATTTAAGAAAAGGAAAAAAAGGAACTAGAGTTGCCAAGCTAATTGACAGTCCGCACTTACCAGACGGTGAGGCAATATTTAATGTGGAAGAATCTGGATTGAAGGATGTATAAAATCCTTTTTTTTATTTTTTTATTAAACAAAATTTCCAAAATAACCTTTTATTGTAAGCTCTATAATTATAAAAAATACATACAATGAAATCATAGTTAATCCTTCTTTAAAATCAATTTCATTTCCAGATTCAATAAATGTAATAAATAACAGGCACGCTATTATCATAAACAAAGAACTTGTCATGAAGAACAGAAAATTTGCAGTTATGGGTTGTATTAATGCAACAATCCCAATTACAAATGTTGAATTAACAACAACACTACCTATAGAATTACCCAATGCAAAATCCGGATGGCCTTTTCTTGCAGAAATAATTCCAAATACAAGTTCTGGTAATGTTGTAGCCAATGCAATTAAAAATATTCCTACTAAAATTAGTGGAAGTTTTAAATCTGTTGCTAGAACTAAGCCAGATTTAACAATTTGATTTGCACTAAAAAATAAAGCTACCAAACTAATAATAAAAATCATACTATATATTATTATTTCTAACCTGCCAACTTTGTTCTCAAGTTTTGCATGAAAATATTTTCTTTCTTTTATTAAATTCCAGCTATATAATAAGAATACTGATATCAAAATTACACCGTCCAATCTTGATATACCTTTTCCTAAGATCATTAATATTATTGGCAGAATCGCAATTAAGAACATGAAGAAACTGTCTTTTCTTATTGATTTTCTATTTACCTTAATTCCTTTTGCAACAATAACTGCAAATCCAAGAACAAGTGTAAGGTCTGATATATTTGCCCCGATTACATTACCTAAAGATAATGCTGGATTTTTATTTATTGCTGAAGTTATACCTACAAATAATTCTGGAAGCGATGTAGATAAGGCCATAATTATAAAAGCTGCTGTAAATTCACTTAGTTTTAAAAAAGCTGCAATTCTGATTAATGATTTAGTCAATGCAAAAGCACTTACAGCCAGAACTGTGCTTGCAATTATAAAAAACAATAAATTTGTCAGCAAAGCCATATATTTCTAGATTGTATTTTTAATAAAAATGTTTGTTTTTTAAAAAAGTTTTAAATATTTTTGCTTATTACTTATGGTATGCCAATAAGAACCAGAAGACTTATAGAAGAACCTTGCTATATAAGCGCTAATTATGGTTTTAATATTACAGGAGAAGCATATAAAGCTAGAGTTATTGTTAGCAACCATATACACACTAATTATATTGAAGGCCAAGGAAAAATACCTGGCGCTGGAAAACTTAAAGTGATAACATTAAGAATGGACTATACAAAACTTGGTTGGGCTCCATTTTATTCATGGGACAAAAGAAGTTTAAAAGTTAATGGCGCAGACTTGCTTATACACTTTGGCTCAAGAGATCTGTTATGGAAAGAAACATATGATGTAAAGTCAAGACTGGTAATAAAACTATATCCTAAAAAAGTTAGTGATAGAAGAGTTATGAGAAATCCATTAGTTCGTGCTATAAGATATTATCTTGTTAATTTATAATTTTTCTTTATTTAATCCAAATAAAAACCCAGTGTATCTTATTATGAAGTGCCCTATTAACCAAACAAAAGTTATCCATATTAAAATTTCCAAAGATTTTAAGTAAAATGGGAATACAAAAACCGCAATTCCAATTACTGCATTAATCTGGTCTAATATCAAAAGGCTTTTTCCTGGAGAAATTTTTAATCTTCTTTTAATGAAACTACCAATCAAATCCCCAAATAAAACACCAAATCCAAATAAAAACCCAAAAATAATTGGATTAATTTTGTTATATTCTAATAAACTTATATTTTGAAAAAAATCAAACCTGTATAAATATGCTTGAAAAATTACAATTAAAATACTTGATAAAATTCCAAATAAAAATCCTCTAAATGTTTTGTGGCTTCCAAATATTCTATTTCCAAATAATTTCTTATTAAAATCTACTGGATAAGCCAGAAATTTAAAATATTTTTTTACTAGAACAGGAGTCATATTTGCTAATGCTGCTGGAAGAAGTAAGTAAATTATGTTTATAATAAATGAGTTCATTTTGTCTCTTTACGTATCAGCATATCTAATAACCTAAATGCTTTCTCATTATCCCACTTCTCAAACTTGTCAAATTTATATCTTTTTAGATTCATTATGAACTCAACCACGTGGGTTTCATCCAGATCATCATAAAACTCCCCTATTTTATTTTCTTTAACATACATGGCATTCATTATCTGCTCAAAATGCTTTTTTATTGGAACAACCAAAATTGGCTTCTTTAGGTAAATAGCTTCACTAATTAATGTAAACCCACCGTTTGTAATAACTGCCTTGCAATTTGACAAGTCATTGATGTATTCTTTATCATCACTGAATTTCTTGAATATTAAATTTCCAACTTTATGGTTTTTATCAAAACCATAAACAATAAACTTATAATTAATTCTTTTTAATATTTCAATTAATTTTTCATGACTTTTAGTTGACTGATATACAAATATATAATCTAAGTTTTTAGACTTTGCATTTAATATCTCATTTCTTAATACTGGCTGAATCTGAAATAGGTTTGTTTTATTTTTTAATTTGCAACCTGGAAAAGCCATAACCAAGTAATATTTTGTCTTAAACATTATCCCTTTTATTATCATTATTGCTTTGAGATAACTCAACCTGTACTTTTCAGGGAAACTATATTCTCCATGTATTAGATAATGCTGATTATCTATAGATATAGAAGGAATATTTCTTTCATTTGCTATAAAACTGCTAAATGTTTCCATATCTGATATCACAACTTGAGGGTCAAATTCATCTATTTCCTTTTTTACTTTAATTAGCTTGTTATAATTCTCCTTAGAAATTTTTTGAATGTTTTTTAATAAAGATTTTATATTTAGGACAGCATTTTTTCTAAATACCAATTCCAAACCCTCAATATTGTGCACACTATCGTAATGGCTTTTGTAATAATTATAAATCCTGTGGCTTGTAAGTATAAATAATTTATGACCTGATTTTTTTAGATGATCTAGAACTGCTTTGCTTCTCATTGCGTGGCCAAAACCAACACTTATTACTCCATAAAGTATTCTAGCCATAATTTGAGAATTTCTTGTTCACCTCACAAATTTCTATATAGTTAAATTTATAAAGATTTGTAAACGTGCTGAGCTAATGGCACAAGAAATAACATGCACATCATGTAATGTTAGAATTACAAATATGCCTGGTTCTGTAAGATTCAAGTGTCCTAAATGCGGAGAAACAGAAATTGTTAGGTGTTCTCATTGCAGAAAGATAGTTGCTAAATATATATGCCCTAACTGCTCATTTAGCGGACCGAATTAAAAAATGGCAAAGATGTTTATTACTATAAAAATAATGCCCGAATCTCCTGAAATAGACTTAAAAATTCTAAGAGATAAAGCTAAGGAAGTAAGTGATGATTTTGGCGCTGAACTTTTGGATAAAGATTTTATAGAACCTGTGGCTTTTGGCTTAAATGCTTTGAAATTAATTTTTTATCTAGATGAGTCTAAAGGTTCTGAAGATCTTGCAGACAAGATTTCTAGCATAGAAGGTGTAAGCTCTGCTGAAGTTGTTGACATGAGAAGAGCTATTGGTTAAATTATAATTTTGACAAACCGTGATTATTAAATTCAATAGCAAATGCCCTAAGATAGTGAAAAAATCCTTCACCTACATCATGTAAATTGTGAGTGTACCATGAATAAAATTTAAAATAATCTCCATCTGAATCAAAAGAATATTCTAATATTTTATTAGGCGGCAATGGATGAGAAAGGATAGGGTTTATTCCAAGTCTTGTGTCTATTTCTAAAGTTCTCGATAAATGGGGTAAAATAAATGTATTAGCCGCATGAACTTCAACTCCGATTTGTCTTTCTTGTGATTTAGCTTCATAATCTATATCCTTAAATTTTATTTCATAAGAACCTTCTAAAATTGATTCATCTGTAATTGTGATTCCTAGATCTATGCCTAAAACTATTTCTATTCTTGAGATATCATCACGCAATGCTTGAGGCATTCTAGCTCTAACTTCTTCCATGAACTCTTTAGTATAAGCAAAATCTGAATTATATACTCTTGGATGAATTGGAATTTCATAAGGAGATAAAATTCTATTATTTCTTCTTCGCGGTTCTATAAGGTCTTCAGATAATAATTTTGGAATTTTCATTTTTCAGATTTAGTACTCCTTACTTACTACTATAATTCTTCCCTCAACCCTTGAGCTGTCCAATTCGTCATTGTCTGACTTCAGATTCAGTTTGAGCAAGCACACCCTAGATAAACCAAAATTTCTTGTGTATAAATATCTACTTCCTTTCTCTAATGTTCTTGGCAACCCTGTAGATTCGTCTATATTATAAGAATCAAACCTACAACTACCAAAAATACCATTTAAAACTGGAGCATAAATTGGAACTGCTTTGTCTTTTAAATTAAATGCTAACCCATAATTTGAATCTTTATCTATTTTTAATTCAAGATCTACCAAATTAATTAAAACAGGGTATTCAAGCCTTTGATTTCTTCCTCTTAGTTGTTTTGTTAAATCTCTTGCAAGATAACTATTTGGATCCCCTCACTTCTTAAAACTAATCCTATATCTTCATAATTTTCTCTTAATTTTAAATCTGGTCTATATCTTAATATTAATTCAAGATCTGCTTGTGTTGCAGTTCTTAATCCTTCTTGAGCCAATATTTCATTAGCTAAAACAACTGCAAAAGAATTAGAACCTTTTACTAAACCATTGGATTCACTTAAAACTCTTAAAATAGAATTGTTTCTATATTTATCTCTCACCCTTCCATTATATTCTGCTAGAAATTCTCTTCCAAAATTCCCCCTTAATATATCTATATTTGGATTATGTTTGGGCAGGTTTACTAACAGTTTACCTTTGAATTTAGATTTCATGCATTCAGAGTAATGGTTCTAATTTATAAATATTTCTATATTATTATTACTTAATAGTAATTACTAATTTTGAAAAGATTATTAAATTGAATTATTCAGCTATAACTATGCAAGTTTTTTGGATTTTTGCTGTTGTATGGGCTGCAATGATAGCTCATTCTTTTTGGGAGTCTTCTGTAGAAGGCAGAAATGCTTGGGACAAAAATAAATATGGCTGGAAAATAAGATTTGCTAAAAATCTATCATTGACAAGATATCATTTTTGGTTATTTGTAGTATACTTACCTTTGATACTTATTATATTACCACTAGTAATTGCAGGCTTTAGCTGGAAACTATTTGGAATATTATTGTCTGCATACTGGTCTGGAATGGTGGTTGAGGATTTTTTTTGGTTTGTAGTTAATACAGAAATTAGATTTAAAGATTCTTGGAATCCAAGGTTTGCTTCTTATTATCCATGGATTGTTATTGGAAAATTCAGAATTCCTGCTTTATATATTATTGGAATAATTCTCAGTATTATAACTTGGTTTGTGTTTGTTGCTTAGACCATAACTGCGTTAGAGTTTTTTTAAGTTATTTTAGGCACAACTGTGTTATTTCCTTATAGTCTGCTGAGTATCTACTAGCAGATTCTGACTCATCAATACCAAACCCAACAAAGAAAACTTTAGATGCTCCTGCTGACAAGGCACCTTGCAATGATGACTTTGCACTTGAACTTTTGAGTACTGCTTCAGTTACCCAAATAGGCTTTTTGATTTTATGTTTATCAAGCAGGTCCTTAAATGGTTTAGTATTTAGGGTTGACAAATCTCCTACATTTACAGTTTTTCCAGTTGAAATATCTATACCGACATAGTGTATATTTGCTATGTCAAAATAATCCGCACCGCCTAATTTAAAAAAATTGTCCCAAAATGAAAGCAAGTTTAATTTAACGCCTGCTGCTGCACCATGCAATACTTTGCAGTCTGCACACACTTGTTTTATTGTTTGGTAGCTCTCTTTCAGAACTTCAAAGTAATCTTTTTCATTTCCAACGAAGAATATTACATAAGGATCTTCCTTTATGTCTGGCTCATTTATTATTTGCCAATATTTTATAGGAATTTTTAAACCAGGCATGTCGCTCTCGCCGTCACCGTCATATCTTTCTACAGTTTTAGAAACAAATACCTTGTATGCTTGCATGTCTTTTGGCTTGCACAAATAACTATTTTCTTTTGCCTTACAATTCTTATCCCATGCTTGGTCCCAGTCTGCGAAGGGCTGTAGCTCTGCAAGAGTCGCAACGTTGTTTTCCTGCGCAGTCTTGACGATATTGTCCATCTCGCTGAAATCAAAAATGCCTGGCTCCTTTTCTATGCGTCCCCACGTGAAATGAGGCCACATGAATGTTACCCAACCAGCTCCGATCATATTTATTGTAGCTGTTTTATTTGGTCCACCAATCTTAAACCCAATACAGCTGTTTTCTATAGAAGGCGGTATGCTTAGCTTTTCACCCGATTGCATAGTTTGGGAAAGCTCTTGCTGCTGCTCTAAAGTCGCATAATAAATTCCTTTCGTATGCTGTCCGTAATACATAAACCACTTGCCATTGATTTTTGTTAACGTTGGATCGCCAGGCGGATTAGGCGAGAATTTGGCCATTTTGTCTTGATTGTTTGTAAAGTCAAAAACCGGCTCGGAAAAAATGCCATCCTGATAAACCACATGATAAACACCGGCATAACTCCAAAAGTAAACTCTTAATTCAGCTTGCCCTGCAATCTGATCCCATTTCACCCACTCCGCACCATCAGCTGCTCCAAGTAAGACATCATTTCTTGAGTCAATGGCCAATCCTTTCTTTTCAAAGATCAAACCGTCTTTGGAAGTCGCCCAAAAATAAACATGCGTGTCTTTATTTGAAATTTTCTCAGCAATTTGATAAGGTTCACTGATAGTCCCACGATAAACCATAATGTAAGTGCCGTCATCTAATTGAACTGTGCTTTGAGCACCTACATCTTCTAATTTAAATCCTGATTCATGTTTATCAATCCTAACACCTGGATCATCCACCCAGTTTAAGCCGTCATGGGACGTTGCACTTTTTATCACACCAGCATTTTGGAAATACATTCTAAACCTCCCATCTGGAAGCTTTACTATATCAGGAAAAGTTGCAAACTCTTTTATTATTCCTTCCTCATTTTTCCAATTTATCCCATCTGCAGAAATTGAAGAAAAAATTTCTAATTTATTTCCTGGAACTTCTGGCTCAATGGAGTAATATATTCTGTAAGCGCCATCCTCAAGTTCTACAATTTCAGCATCTGCATATGTTCCTTCTATTGCAATACCTTTAGGTTGCCAAGACTGTTGAGACTGCATAGGTTGTTTTCTTTGCATAATATCTTCTGCTTCAGGTTGTTGCACGGTTTCTCGCTGCTGTACTGGTTTTTCAGGTGAAGATTCTTGTTTAGAAGTGCAACCACCAATTACTATTAATATAAATAATAAGAAAAGAATGAGTAATTTTCTATTCTGCATTATAAATTATTTAAGTTATGTTACTTAATAAGTTTTGTTATATTTCTAAAATTAAAGGAAATTTTAAATGCTAAAGTTTATTAATTTATTACAAATTATTAATTCATGCCAAAGTTAACAAAAGAACAATTAGAGCAAATACAAGAATATATTCAATCCTTGCCTGAAGAAGAAAGAGAGCCAAAACTGAAAGAAATAATGTCACAGTTTGAACAGGAAACACCACAATGTCCTTTTTGTTTAATGAGCGAAGGCAAAATCCCTACTACTAAAGTTTATGAAGATGGGGAATTTTTAGCCGTGCTAGAGATAAATCCTGTAAATAAAGGCCATACATTATTATTCACAAAAAGGCATATTAGATTATTTGCAGAACTTAATGAACAAGAATCTGAAAACATAGGCAAAATAATAAAAAAATTAGCATTTGCTTTGGGTACTATTTCGGAAGGTATTAATATTTTGGATTCTGAAGGCAAAACTGCAGGACAAAAATTTGATCATTTTGTAATTAACTTAATTCCTAGAACTAAAGATGACTCTATGAAAATTTCCTGGCAAGGCAAACCTTCAAATGAAAGTGAACTTGCTAAAATGAAAGAAATTATATTTGAAGTCATGCCTAAAGATAAACCAAAATCAATACCAATAAATGAAGACATTCTTAAAAAAGAATTCTATAAATTGAAAAACAAAAGAAAACCCTAAATAAATTGGTTTATTCAATAATTTTTTGAGTCCAATAACTCCCGTTTACGTTACAATGTACTTTATTGCATTTTCATATAAATAAGAATAATAAATCACCAAAAACTATTGTTAATATAAAACCAAAAAGAAATCCTGGAACAAAAGGTATTCCTTCTTTTATTAATACTTTCTTAATTTTGTTTTTCTTTAGATTTAAAATATCCTGTCTTGTCAATCCTATGTTTCTGGCCTTGCATATGATTTTATTGTTTTTAATTATGTCATTAACTAGCCAGTCTCCTTCAGTTAATTTATTGGTTTGAATAAATTTGTATAATGAAACATCTTCAATTATTTTTATTAGATACAAGAGAAAAACTGCAAATAAAGAAGCAATTAAAAGTAATGCTATCAAATAGAAAATATCTCTTTCAAATATAAAAAAAATTATAATAATTAAAGCCAATATTATTAATGAAATTATTTTTAGTTCATTGAATTTTCTTTTTTTTATTTCAGCCAGAACATTTATGTGATTCTTAGCACCTAAAAATAAGGAATATATTATTCCATAAACTGTACCTGCTATAAATATATTTATTATCAATGTTGCAATAAAAGGCAGTTTATGCACTGCATCAAAAATGTCTAAATTATAATTTCCAAACATCGCTCCTAAACCCATTAATAATTTACTATCACCGCCACCCCACTGTTTTGTATAATACATAAGGTTTGCAAATACAAAGCAAGCAATAAAGCCTATTAAACCAAACAAAATATAGCTAAAATCTTTTGTAATTAAAGAATATATTGCTCTAATTCCTAGTCCAATAACAATTAAAGAATAATTTAGCCAGTCTGGAACTTCTCTTTTTTTAATATCTGTTATTGTTGCAAATAAAATCCAAATTATTGCAACTATTATTAAAAAGTACCAAAACAACATAAAGAGTATTTAATAATTAGGTTTATAAATTTTCTTAGTGAATATTTAATTATGATATCTGTTATAGGCGCAGGACCTGCAGGAAGCTATGTTGCTTATTTACTAGCTAAAAAGGGTCTTGAAGTTAATGTTTATGAAGAGCACAAAGAAATAGGAAATCCAATACAATGCAGCGGTGTAATAACGCCTGCCTTAAATGAAGTATTAAAAGTTAAAAAAGAAATAATAGTTAATAAAATTAAGAAATTCAGGTTTTATGCACCAAATGGAAAATTCTTTGAGGTAAATATTAAACCTGATTATGTTTTTGATAGGGGTGAACTTGATAAGTATATTGCTTCTTTGGCTCAAGATGCAGGTGCTAGATTTTTAGCAGAGAAAAAATTTTTAGGCTTTGAAAGAGAAAATGATAAAATAAAATTAAAGTTTAATAATGGATTTACTGAGACAGACAAGTTAATTGGAGCTGATGGCCCTTATTCTCAAGTTGCAAAGTCTGCAGGATTATTTGGAAAGAGAAAATATATAATTGGTATGCAAGCTAGAGCAAAAATAAAATACCATGACAAAAATACTACAGATATTTTCTTAGGCTATGGAGAATTTGGGTGGCTGATTCCTGAAGATGAATACACTGCAAGAATTGGAGTTGTATCTGAGAAAAATCCTACTGAGGGGTTTAATTCTTTAATGAAAAGATGCAATGCCAAATTTATATGCCATCAAAGCGGTATGATACCTTTGTATAATCCAAAGATCAAAACAGAAAAAAATGGTATTTATTTAATCGGTGATGCTGCAACCCATGTTAAAGCTTCTACACATGGAAGTATATTGTATAGTTTATTGGTAGGACAGTGTTTAAGTAAAGCAATTACTGAAAATAAAAGCTATGAAAATCTATGGAGAAAGAAAATAGGAAGAGAATTATGGCTGCACCTTAAGATAAGAAACACTTTATTAAAATTCAAAGAAAATGACTACAATAAATTAGTGGAATATTTTGCTCAAGAAAAAGTAAAAAATATACTATCAGAAAATGTTAGGGATTTTCCTAGCAAATTTATTTTAAAATTATTACTAAGTGAGCCCAGACTTCTAAGGTATTCTTTGAAGGCATTATAAAATAATTAGTAATATTTATTAATTCAAGTAATTACTTTAGATTTATGGGATTTTGGAGTAACTTAAAATTAAGATATAAAACTTGGAAATTTAATAGTGGAATAAGAGAAGAAGTTAGATTATTAGATCATCTAGAGAAATTAATTGACGGCGAGAATATTGAAGCAGCTAAATTAAAAGCTTCTCTTAATGTTGTTAGAGCAGAAGGGGATCATAAAAAAAGAGCGATGAGATATATGTCTTTCAGAAATGAACTTGGTAATTTTGAACATTTTGAGCATTATATAGAAGAACTAGACAAAAAACTGTATAAAATTATGTATAAAAGATTACAAGCATAATAATTTTATACAATATTTATAAAGTAATATCAATTAAACAATTGTCTTATTTTAATTATACTACTTTAGTCGCAAAAGATTTAAATAGCAAAACAACTATTTAGATATATGCTTAAATCAAAAAGGGCTCAGAGAGAAGGAGCAGCTGTTGCAATCCTTATTATTGTTATTGCATTGTTCATGACTTTTTATATATTATTTATTCCGCCAGAAGAAAGAAGCAAACTTTTACAGCAAGATACAACAAGCACTGAAACTGGAACTTCAACTCCTGCTAAAATTGAGCTACTTGCAGAATCTCCTGGCTTAGTTACACCAACAACAGAATCTGCTACTATTCATAGAATACCTTCAGTTAATGTATTTTTAAAAGATGAGCCAAAAATAATAAGCTTGGCACAAAGCCTAGTTGTTTCCAAAGGCCTTTTTTCAAGATCTACTCCTCAATTAAAATTCCAGACAAAAGACTTAGATGAAACAACAAAAGTAACACTATTTTTTTCTGTTGAACAGTCCTCTGGTGAACTAAGATTAAAAGTAAATGGAAATACTTTTTATACTGAAGAAATAACTACACCAGGCATTAAAATTATAGAAATAGCAAAATCTTTCCTTAAACAAGATAATAGTCTAGAGCTAAGTGTTTCCTCTCCTGGCTTTGCTTTCTGGAGCGTCAATAAATACAGCTTGAAAGAATTAGGAGTTAAACAAGAATTTGAAAGAAAAAACAATGAGGAAAGCAGGACTTTTGTTATGTCTTCTGAAGAGAAAAATAATTTGAAAAGTGTAAAACTAAAATACACACAGCAATGTAATTTTCCACTGTCAAAAGAAACAACACGCTTAGATATTTTGCTTAATGAACAAAGGGCTCATGAAGCTGAGATAAAGTGCGTAACAACAGATGAAGAATTAGATGTTGATCCTGAGTTATTAGTTTCAGGAACAAATACTTTAACATTTAGGCTAGAGAAAGGAGACTTTTCATTTAATTTGATAAAACTAGAGACGCAATCAAGAGCAAGTGAAAGACCTACGTTCTACTTTTCATTAAATGAAGACCAATATAGTGATATAAAATCAGGAAAAAGGAGTATAAATTTACATTTGTTATTAGATAAGAACACAAAGGCAAAAAATGCAAGAATACTTATTAACAGCAATGAAGTCTTGATGCAAACTGACAGAAATAGCTTTGATAATAACTTAAAAGACTACGTTTTAGAAGGTACAAATTTTATTAAAATAATACCTGTTAATTCTTTTAACATTGTTGGACTGAAAGTAACTTTGGAATAATTTTATATAGTAAATAATTAACTTAAATCTATGGAAAAAAGAGGTCAGTATAGTGGTCCATTACCAAGAGCAAGCCCTGCTGGCGGTATTTCTGGTGAACTTTTTGGTCCTATTGTTGGAGTTCTAGGCAAATTGTTAAGATTTTTAGGAATAATAATTATTATCGCCATAGTATTTGTTGTTTTTTTTGTTGGCACTAGATATTTTCTTTTCAAGCAGCAAACAGGTGAACTAGCTTCTACAGTTACACATGCAACAGTTGCTGGAGAAGAGGCATTAAATCCAGTTCAGAGAGCATTAAAAGCAAATGCTCCGGGATTATATTATATAATTTATCCTGAAAACTATAATCCTTATGCAATAGACTCAACTGTTGAATATACAGAAGCTACAAAAGACTTAGGAGTTAAAATTAAAGAATTTCATCTTAGCGGAAACAGAAGATTCTTTAACCTTGATGAAGACATAGAACTTGAAGCTAAAATAGATGCAGGAGCTTTTCCAGACAGCAGTTATGATTTAGAAGTTTTTTGCCTTTTGGATGATGCAAAAATACCACAAGTTCCTGCAAGGTTATTTGGCCCAAATGCAAATGGAAACAAAGGAACTATAGCCAAAGGTTTATCAACGCAATTTATTGTTAATTGTAATTTTCCAGGAGGAATAACAATAAAAAATCCAACTCCTGAATTAAGAGAAGTTGCTAAAGAAGCTAAATTGATAGTAACATATAATTTTAAAACAAAGGCTTATGCACGTATGTGGTTCTTAAATAAAGCTGCTTTATTTGATTTTCAAACAAGGTCAATTGATCCTTTTAAACAATATGGCATTAATGATCCTTTGCTAGATAGTGATAAAAATGCTGTACCTAAACAGACTCCTGGCCCTATAAATCTTGGACTAAACATTCCTTTTCCACAGCCATTTACTACAGCAGAATATAAACTGTTTGTTAAATTATCCAGAACCTTGGGCGAAGGAAATCTACAAACCCTTGAATATCTTTCTATAAAAGTGCCTTCAGTTACTAATTTGATCATTGTATTAAAAGGAGAGGAAGGTTACACTTCTCAAGCTGGAAGGTGTGATTTTGAATTTATTGGAGAAGAAGGCGGCTATAAAGAATATAAACTTGTAAACAATAAATTAACTGAAACAAATAGAGATTGTGGGAAACAGACTTTAAAAGAACTGGCATTAACTGAAACAGATTGTATATCTATATTTAAAGAACCTGTATTCAACTGTGATTTTGCTGTGACTCGTGTTCCAGAAACAAGACTGCAATCAGATATTATTACTTCAGAAGCGCAATATACAATGAAAGTACAAAAAAAGACTGTAGCTACAGTAAGAATACTTCCTCAGCAACCATTAGTAGCTTAAACATATATAGAAATCTTTTTTAAGTACGTTAATTATGAATAAAATATGAAAAAGAGATATCTTTTGATCTTTGTTCTTTTAATATTATTGCCTGCTTGTTCAAATTTAGGATCTGGTTTTGAGGGTTTTAGTAATTTATTTGGCAGAGGGGGAGAACAAGTTGGCGGTAGCGGTTTAATATTAAAGTTTATAGAGCCAAAATCCAGCGAAATCAGAATACCTGAGGGAGAATTTGGAGCCTTTAGAGTTAGATTGCAACTTGAAAATTATGTTGTAAATGATTTTGGAATGCATGGGGAATTGTGCTTAACAGACACGTTAAGCGACAATTTTGGAGGTGTAACTGAAGGACAATGCAAACCAATAGACTTAGAATCTGCAAAGAGAAATGAAAGAGGTATTATGACCCCTACAATAAGCAGTATTTATGATTTTGGCCCTTATATTTACAAAGGAGCAGTAAAAGAATTTGCTTCTGCTTCACAAACAAGAATAATTGCAGACATTAAGTATGAAACTGAGACAAAAGCATATGCAACTATGTGTATACAGAAATCAAGCACACAATCTATTTGTGATGAAGAGCAGAGTTTGAAAGTTGAGCAGTCAGATTTACCACTTAAGATTTCAAGCATAAATGCAAGAACTTTTAGCTTAGGTGAAACAGGTACTAATATTCTTTTGGAAATAGAAGTATCACAAACTAAAGACGGACAAATCACAACGCCTAGTTTTCTTTTAAGTCCTACACAAATCTATCCTACAGCCAACTTTGAGGTAAGCATAAACAATGTTCCTGCAAAATGTGTTGAATTGATAGAAAATAATATATTAGAAATAACCCAAACATTAAACCAAAAGATTATTAAATGCTCAGCTAGATTAATATTAAATCAAGATTATATTAAAGAGGTACCGATAGAAATAAAAATGGGTTATGGATTTATTCAATCTGTGGAAGGGCCAAAAGTTTTTATATTATCAAAAGAGGAGGCTTTATCATGAAAAAACATAAGTTTGTGTTTGTTCTCATATTATCTTTAGTTTTACTTCTTGCTGCTTGCAAAGGCGGAGGCGATAAAAAAGTTACTGCAGGTGGGTTTGTCGGAGGAAAAGAAGGCATAACTGCATCAATGACTATTGACTCTGCTTCCGGAGCAACCAAAGTGTTAGATGCTGGGGCAGAAAACTTTAGAATATTAGTTAATTTGCAGAATAAAGGAGAACATACTATACCTGAAAATGATGTAGTTGTTACTTTAGACGGCATAAACTTTAATGCTTTTAAT
Organism: Candidatus Woesearchaeota archaeon; assembly: GCA_018302765.1. Classification (GTDB taxonomy): domain Archaea; phylum Nanobdellota; class Nanobdellia; order SCGC-AAA011-G17; family GW2011-AR18; genus JACPCE01. The sequence continues at coordinate 21,564 of JAGVZG010000008.1, read as the reverse complement.
ATAAGAGATCCTACACAACGTAATGTTGCGCCATTATCTGGAATAAGAATTGAGGCGGGTAAAAAAACAAACCCAGCACAGACAATTATTCCTTATGAAGCAAACTACCAACCTGATGAGGATGCTGATAGAACAGCAACTATAGCTTCTAATGTTTGCTATAAATATGAAACAATATCAAGAGTTAAAAATTTATGCTTGAGAAAAAAGATTACCAGCCCTGTTAGTGCTACTGCTTGCAAGATTGACGAGACAAAGGCAGCAGAAAATTCTGGGGCTCCATTCCAAGTTACAACATTTAGTGAGAGGCCTGGAGGAGAAAACAAAATTAATTTCTATATAGAAGCCAAGAACTTTGGAAAAGGTGCTATTTATAGTAAAGATTATTTAGCGCAAGGAAAATGCTTGGAAAATGATTTAGAAAAAAATAAGGTTTATGCTAAAGTAGAACTAACTGAATTCAGCAATAGTGCAAACCTGATAAGTTGCAGTGGCTTAAATGGTAATTCTGGATTTGTCAATGTAATACAGAATTCTATACAGCTATCCTGCAGCTTAGATACTTCAAGTTTACAAGAAACCAGTTTTGAAACACCATTAAGGATAACTTTTGATTATGTATACAAAGACAGCGCATCAACAACAATAACTATAAAAAATTCTGTTTAGATTTTTATATATTTTTATTTAGTAAACATTAAAAACATATAAATTATATTTTTATAATGTCTTTTATAGGTGATTTTCATATACATGGAAGGTATGCACAGGCATGCAGCAAAACTACAACTATTGAAGATCTAGAGAGAAATGCAAGGATTAAAGGATTAAATATTTTAGGTACTGGTGATGCACAGCATCCTTTATGGTTTAAAGAGATAACTTCTAAATTAACTGAAGATGAAAATGGGGTTTTATGGACAAAAAATAAATTCCCTTTTATATGGCAAACAGAAATATCTTTAGCTTATACCCATAACGGAAAAGGCAGAAGAATTCATCATGTTGTCTTGTTTCCAAATAAAGAGATTGTTGAACAATTTACTTCAGAATTACTAAAAAGAGGCAGAATAGATTACGATGGAAGGCCTATTTTTGGTATGAGCAGTATTGAATTTTTAGAAATGTTAAAATCAATAAGTCCCGGCATAGAAGTTATCCCGGCTCATGTATGGACTTCTTGGATGTCTATATTTGGAAGTAAATCTGGCTATGATTCTGTAGAAGAATGTTTTGAAGAAAAATCTAAATATATTCATGCATTGGAAACTGGTATAAGTAGTGATCCATTAATGAACAGAAGAATATCTAAATTAGATAAATATAATTTGGTTTCTTTCTCAGATCCTCATAGTTCTCATCCATGGAGACTTGGAAGGGAAGCAACGATTTTTGACATAAAAAAATTAGATTATAAATTAATAATAAATGCTATTAGAACTGGTGAAGGTCTTGCTGGTACAATAGAAACAAACCCTGCTTATGGAAAGTACCATATTGATGGGCATAGGGCTTGCGGTATTACTTTTGAACCCAATGAAACTAAAAAACATAATAATATATGTCCTGTGTGCAAAACTCCTTTAACAATAGGTGTTGCTCATAGAATAGAACAATTGGCAGACAGAAAAGAACCAATCAACGTTCCAAAATTTTATGAAGTTATTCCTTTAACAGAATTGATAGCTGCTGTTTATGAAATCAAACAATTAAATTCAAAGAAAGTTTGGGATACTTACAATTTATCAATAAATAATTTCCAAAATGAATACAGTATTTTATTGAATGCTTCTTTTGATGATCTGAAAAAAGTTATTGATGAAAAGCTAGCGCAGGTTATAATTTTAAACAGAGAAAATAAATTAAAAATTAAACCAGGCTATGATGGAGTATATGGTGAAATAATTTTAAGTGGCAAAGAGGAAATTAAGCCAAATAACTACATTAAAAAACAAAAAAGCTTGAGTGAATTTTAATCTGGTACTTGATAAATTTCTATACTTGATGCTTCACAAATTTAACATGATTCTGAATGACCCTCACCATAACTTATATTTCCACATTTAGAACAAAACCACTTCCATCCTGCTTTTGTCATTTCACTGACTCAACCTATGTAATTTGTGAATTCTTTTTTAGTTTTAATCTTTGACTCTTCATGAGCAATAAAACCTCTTAGTTTTTCATTTACTTCATTCTCAATTATTTTTACTTCTTTATTTAATTCTTTCATATTCAATCCAAGTTTTAATTGCTTGTTAAGAACTTTGATTAATTCGCGCGCTTCTTTTATTCCTAGGTAAGTTGGCATACCTAATGTTTCAACCAATAGAACTACAGCTTTCATTTTTCTAATTTTAGCTAATCCTACAAGCAGGCCACTAACTCCAATAACAGGACCAACTACACCCTCAGCATCTTTAATTCCTTGATTAATATACTCTGCTATTATTTTTTTGTTTGTGCCTGCACAATAAACTTTTGGAGATTTTGGCATTTCTTCCAGGCCAATACCACCCAGAGTTATTATTTCTTTACCTTTATACTCTTCAAATAAATCTAACAGCCGATCGCAAAATTCATAACATCCTTCTTCACTTACTGGCTGCATATCACCAGAAACCAGGAATAAGTCCTTGCCTTTAATAGCTTTATGAAAAATCTCTACTTTAGGGAGCTCTGCTATGCCTTTATTATTAACAAAAATACAATTAGGAAATGAAAATGAAGATATTTCAAAAACTTTAGAAGCTTTTAGGCTTTCAATTATGAAATCAATAGTTATCTTTCCAACATTACCCATGCCTGGAAGACCTTCTATCATTACAGGATTTTTGAATTTTACATTCTTCAATCTCTTAATCATCCATTTCTTGTCCATAACAATTATTATTTTGTGGTAAATTTATAAACTTTGGCTTTTTTTCTTGTATGATAACCTATAGAAAGCATATTTGTCTTCTGGACTAAATTTAGCAGGTTTTGGAGATAAGCAGTTACTACCACAATCACAAAATTTTTCTAATGTGTACTTTCCACATTTAATGCATTTTAGAATTTCAGTCATTTTTTGCAAAATCAATTTCACAATCAAGTTTTTTAGCAAGGCCATTTATAATATCTAGAAAGCCTTTAAGCATATTTTCTGCTGTTTTATAATCCCTAGAAATAACCTCTAATTTATATTTTGGAGCACCAAGATAACTTACTTTAACATGGTGGTCTTTTGCGTTTGATAATATATTTGTTATATCTTCGACACCTTTACTGCTGTAAGTTCTCAAATTTAATATTCCGCTCACACTAACTTGTATGGGTTTTATTTTTTCTTTTACTGTGTTAAAAATCAACTCAGCAAGCTTTTGATTTGGCTTTAATTCTTCTATTATATTTTTGCCCTTATCAACTATTGACTGCAAAAATGGATACAGGCCGCCATATTTTTCTATGGCTTTATATCCTATCTCATCATAAACTTTTTTTAGATCCATTTTTAATTCCTTACCGATCTGTTCCAATAATTTCTCAGCTTTTTCTTCCTGCTTATAATCATTCATCTTGCTTATACTTATTGTCAGAGGAACTCTTCTAAGAGAAAGATCTATGTTGCCCTGATGATTTATGTTTAATACTTTACATACAATTTTCTTTCCTTCAGTTACATAATCCCTTAGATTTCTAATTCTACCTGGAGCAATTTCAGAAATATGAACCATTCCTTCTATATTAATATATTCATCTATTGATACAAAGACAGAATGATATAAAATTCTTTTTACAGTACAAATAACTAGTTCTCCTTCTTCTGGCCTTCCTGGTTTTTTGTATAACATAGAATTAAAATTAAGTTAATATTTATAAGTGTTACTAAGTTTGCTAATTGAAGAATTTTATTTTTTAATTTATGATAAATTCTCTAGGGCTTTTGCATGGATTTTACTTTTGCCGCCTGTTGGTTCTGCAAGAACTTCACTACATACCAAACAATGTACTTTTGTTGATACTGTACTGAATATATTCTGTTCATTCTTGCACTTATTGCATCTAACTCTAATAAACGATGTTTTAACTTCTTTTCTTGCTTTCATTTTTACTTGAACTCCAATTTTTTGGCTCTGAAACCTTTATTCTGTTGTGTTGACTTATTACAAACCTTGCAAGTATATTTTATTGTTGACTTTTTACTTGACTTAGCTCCTGTTCTTTTCCATTTAGTTATTGGAGGTTTACTTCCCCATTTGCCTTTGTTTCCAACCCCTCTACCTTGTCCTCTTTTCATTGCTCTTTCAATAGAACCATGAGTTAGAGAACTTCTTTTACCACCACTTTTATAGAACTCTATTTTTTGCTCTGTAGCTTTCTTGCATTTAGGACAGTAACGTTTTGTTATTTTTGGTAACTTCATGCGATTGCAAAATTAGATGAGATTTATAAAGCTTTTTAAATTTCTTCAGCCCTATTATTTTTTATTAATAGCTCTGAAACCTTTACTGGAAGGTTTGCTATATCTTCTGGTTCAAATGGCCCATAAATCTGCATATCATCGCCTATAAATTGCGGAACAGGGTGCAAGAATTTTAGTACTTTACCTATTTTTTCTTGATTGTTTATTTGGGATTTAAATTCCTTTAATTGTGGAATTTTAGCACTCAATAAACTATTTAATATCCCTTCCCTATAAATGTTAAATAAATCGACCAAGGAATTGTAAAAATTAACTTCCTCTCCAAGCAATGAATCAGTTTCTTGCAAGTCTACATTTGTTCTTGAATTAAATAAAGCCATCTGGATAATTTTTCCTTCCCTTCTTTCATACAATTCCTTGAGTATCATTTTTGTATTTTCTAATTGTCTTTTTGTTTTAGCAACACTTTGAGAAGCAAATACGCTGTCTTTACTTTCTTGAGCCTGCAATATTGCTTTTTTCTCTTCTAAATATTTTATTACTTTGGGGAAGAAATCTGAATCTATTTTCTGCAGCTCTTTTTTGTATTTTTCCAATCTTAGAACTTCATACAATTTCTCATAAGTTATTATAGCATCATCTGACATAGAAATTATGATAAAAATCTTAAATTTAAATGTTTATGTTCTAAAGTAAATATAAGTTAAAACTTACTCAGAAAATTTTTGCGTGGCTAAGCCACTTACGACGACGATCCGACCGCCAGAATTCGAGCTATCAAATAGATCATTGTACGAGTCCAAATTCAGGTCCCCGTCCAAGTATAACCTAGACAGGCCAGAATTTCTTGTAAATAAGTATCTTTCGCCTTCTTTTTTCAATTGCTGAGGCAATCCTGTAGCTTCATTTACATCAGAAAAATTAAATCTAGAACCATTAAGACTATTTAAAACTGGAACGTAAACTGGAACTGCTTCATCTTTTAAATTAAATGCTAAACCATAATCTGAATCTTGGTCCACTTTTAATGATAAGTCTGTTAAATTGAGTAAAACTGGATATTCAAACTTTATATTTCTTGCTCTTAATTGTTTTGTTAGGTCTCTTGCAAGATAACTATTTGGATTTCCTTCACTTCTTAAAACTAAACCTGTATCTTCATAAGTTCCTCTTAATTCTAAAACTCTTAATTTCAATGCTTTTTCAAGATCTGCTTGTGTTGCAGTTCTTAATTTTTCTTTAGCTAATACTTCATTAGCTAGAACAACTGTAAAAGGATTAGAACCTTTTACTAAACCATCTTGAATACTTAATACTCCTAAACTAGAATTATTTCCATATTTACTTGCTCTTCCATTATATTCTGCTAGAAATTCTCTTCCAAAATCTCCTTCTAGAAAACCTATTTTAGGAGTATCTTTAGGTACTTCAATTAGTAGTCTACCTTCAAATTCAGCTTTCATGCATTTAGATATTAGTTGGAATTTATAAATGTTTCTATTGTTGTTACTTAATAGTAATTAAATAAACCCAAAAGTTTTCAAAATGTTTTTTCCCATTAACTTACCATAAGAACCATTTTCTATGCATTCATGCTCTGTAAATCTCTGAACATCATCATTTTTTTGTATTTTAGGATTATAATGAATTAAAGGAACTGGATCTGCAGAATGTGCATTTAATTCACACGGGCTAGAATGATCTCCTGTTACAACTAATTCTAAATCATCTACTTTTTTTCTTAAAAATTTAAAAAATCTCTTATCTATAATTTCAATCATTTTCTTTTTTTCCAAAGGTTTGTTATCATGGCCTGGAATATCTATTTCTTTAAAATGGATAAAATATTTATCATATTTTCTTTCTTTTATTGCTTTAATACTTTCGTCTATTGTTTTCTTTAAACCTTTGAATAAATGATCATAAACATTTGTTGATTTCATTTCTGGATAATCAAACTTTAAAACACCCATCCCAGCTAGTTTAGTTATTCCTAATTCTAAAGGCATTGAAACTACTGCACCCCAACCTTTCATCTTTGGTAATTCTGGTAATATAATTCCTGCATCTCTTGGAACTATTATATTTGCTGCAAGTAAATATTTTTTATTTCTTTTTTCATTTATTAAATCTTTATTTAGTACTTCATAACTTTTTTTAACAAACTCATTAACTAAATTTGCAGATAATTTTGTTTTTTTATCTGGATCTAAAGGCTTACATTCTTGTAATCTATCTAAATTCCCAGCCATAGCAACCCCAAATCTACCCACTTTCTTATAAGCAGGATCTACGTTACTAATATTATCTGAGAAATCTCCTTTAAAGATTAAAACTCCTCTGTGTCCTACTGTAGCTTTGAATTCAAATGGAACATCTAATTTTACTTTTTCATTGATCTCTTTTGCTAATTCTCTAGATTCTCTTGTTGTTAAACTTCTGCCAACCCTCCTATCAATCAGTTTTCCATCTTTAACTGTTGAAAAATTTGTTCTTAGTGCTAAATAACCATCTTTGAATTTCATTCCTGCACCATAGGCTTCCAAAGGACCTCTTCCGTAATAATATTTATGAGGATCATAGCCTAATAATGCTAGAATTGCCTCATCACTTTCAGGAGCAATTTGTTCGTTAACTGTATAAACATAACCTCCATTGCTTTTAGAAGCGAAATAATCTAAATTCTTAGTTTTTGCAGCTTCTAGAGGAGTTGCACCATCTAATACTTTACAAGATTTATCACCAATACCATCTAGAATAACAAATATTTTCACCATATAAAATTTAAATCAGTTTAGTATTTAAAGTTTTTTAACTTTCGAATACATACCATCCATAATTGTTACTTTAAATCTTTCAAAATAACCTTTTGCAAAATCAAATTCAAGTTGTCTGTCTAAATTACATTCATATACGCTGAAAGCTTGATAACTTGGTTTGTCATATATTTTTTCTTCTAATCCAAATTTTCTTATTGCCTGCCTTAATATTTGGGGATGTGCACGAATTTTTCTAGCAATCCATTCTACTACTATTTCATCTTTTACTTTATCGCCATAAAATATATGCACTAATTCATGAAATAAAGTTATGTCCCTATCATAATAGCCTAATTTATCATTAATTATAATTCTTTTAATACTTCTTAGATGAAATCCATCTGATTTCAAAGGTTTTTCCACTACAGCCCAGCCCTGATCTATAATATTACTTATCAAATTTTCCGCTAATTTATTGTCTTCTATTAAAGTCCAAATTCCTACGTCAGAATAAATCCTCATTCTTCTCCAAACATAACCATTTATATATTTCCAGTTAGCACGACATGCTTTTGTCATCTGTCAACTCATATTTCCCATCATATTTACCTTAAATTTATATTCCAAATCTGCGAAGCTATTTCTACTAAATGCTTTATAACTTGATGCATCATATATACTCGGTTCCAGGCCAAAAGATCTTATTGCGTGTCTTAATAACTTATGGTTTCTTCTTGTCCTTCTGGCAGTCCATTCTGCAATTATTTCTTTCTCGCTTTTATTAAATGCAGAACCTGCTATATAATCATAAAATATGTGGGAAAATTCATGAAAGACTGTGACATCTCTTTGATAACCACTCAAACCTCTTCTTAATAATATTTGTCGTTGTTTTTCATTTATTAAACCATAATCAGATATATCTTCAATACTGAATCTCCACCCTTCTCTCTTTAAAGCATTGATATCATTTCTACTTATTGGGTATTTTCTTAAATAAGACCAAATTTTACATCCTGCTTTTTGATATTTAATAAATATAAATATATAATTAAGTTCTCTCCAGCTCATTTCAACTACATTTTCCATAAATGTCAAAACTGAAATAGTTTTATATGTATTATTGAACTCTAATTGTTATGAAATTAAAACAAATTCCAGAAGATTTTATAGTAGAAGAGGTTATAGACTTAAATCTAAATAAAAAAAGTTCTGATTATTCAATTTGGAAATTAACTAAAAGAGAATGGGAATCTTTTAAAATAATTAATGCATTGGCCAAAGCTCTTAAAACTAAAACTAGGTTTATTGGCTTTGCAGGAAATAAAGATAGAAATGCAGTAACAACACAATGTATTTCCATATATAAAATTCCAAAGGAAAAGATTGAAAAAATAAAAATAAACGGGGCAAAACTAGAATTTTTAGGATATTCTGTTAACAGGATAAATTTAGGTGATCTTAAAGGTAATAATTTCAAAGTTGTTGTAAGGGATTTAGATAAAAAAATTAAAATTCCTAATAGTTTAAAATTGGAAAACTATTTTGATGAACAAAGATTTGGAAATAAATTCAATACACACTTAGTTGGAAAAGCAATATTGAAAAGGGATTTTAAATTGGCTTGTGGTTTACTAAATTTAGAAGTTAAAAACAATGATTGCATTGGTGCAATAAAACAGCAGCAGATAAGGTTGTTAAGATTTTATATTTCCAGCTATCAATCTTACCTATGGAATAAAACTTTAAGCAAAATTTTAAAAAAAGAGAAAAAAATACATAAATTTGATATATCTATTGACGAGTTAGTATTTACAACTTCTAAAATTAGGAATTTTAGAATCCCAATTATAAACTTTGACATTGAGAAAAATAAAGTTATTGATAACATAATGAATGAAGAAGAAATAAAAAGAGAAGATTTCATAATAAAAGAAATTCCTGAATTAGTTACTGAAAGCAAATATAGGGATGCTTTTATAGATGTAAAAAACATTAAATGTTACTGGGACGATGACGAATTGAATGAAGGAAGATTTAAAGTTGAATTGAAATTCTTTTTACCTAAAGGAAGTTATGCTACAATGTTAATCAAGAAATTAAGTGTAGAGTACAATAATTTTGTCCTAAATGCGTAACAAAAGACTTTTAAAGATTTATAGTTTTGTAAGCTTATGTTTGGATTTTTAAAAGAAAAACTAAAAAGTGCAATCTCCAAGATTTCAAGGAAAGTAGAGGAAGAGGCGCCTAAAGAAGAAATAGAAGTAGAAACTAAAGTTAAAGAAGAAAAGCCAAAATATAAGAAAAAATCTGAAAAAGTAAAGAGTAAAAAGAAATTTGAATTTATTGAAGAAGAACATAAGCACAAACCTGAAGATCTTACTCCTGAAGAAGAAATTGCTAAAGAGCCTGAAAAGATAGTTGGTGTAAAAATTATTTATTTTGCTCATGGAACAACACCTGATAATGAAAAAGGTATTTTTTCTGGGCAAAGTAAAATCAGTCTTTCAAAATTGGGAAAACAACAATCAAAAGATCTTACAAATAAAATTAATGTTTGTTTTGATGTTATATTTACTTCAGACTTACCTAGAGCTATTGAAAGTGCTAAATTAACCTGGCCAGATAAAGAAATAATAGAGGATAAAAGGCTACGTGAATTAGATGTTGGAGACTTTACAAACAAACCAGAAAATATTATTGAAGATTTTATTAATGATAATGGGATACATAAGACATTACCAAATGGCGAATCTCTGAAAGATTTAGAATTAAGAATTAAAGATTTTATTAATGATATTTATAAAAAATATTATGGTAAACATATTGCAATTGTTGCCCATAAATATACTCAACTTGCTATTGAAGTATTATTGAATAATAAAACTTGGGAGCAGGCAATTAAGGAAGATTGGAGACATAAAAAAATCTGGCAACCTGGTTGGAATTATAAAATATCAAATAATTTAGAAATTAAAGAAGAGAAGAAAGGATTTTTTTCTAAACTAAAAGAAAAATTTGCAAGAAAAGAAGAAGAGATTAAGCCAATAGAAGAAAAAACAGAAACTATTGAAGAAAAACCTGAAATTAAAGAAGAGAAGAAAGGATTTTTTGGAATTATTAAAGAAAAAATAACAACTACAAAAATTTCTGAAGAGAAATTTGAAGAGTTATTTTATGATTTAGAATTAGCAATGCTGGAGAACAATGTTGCTTTTGAAGTTGTAGAAAAAATAAAAGAAGACATGAAAAAAACCATAGTTGAAAAGTCAATTAAAAGAGGCAAAGTTGAAGATGAAATAAAAAATTCCTTGAAAGAAAGCATTGAAGATTTGTTTAATGTTGAGAAAATTGATTTACTAGAAAGAATCAAAGAGAAAAAACCTTTTGTTATTTGTTTTGTTGGAGTCAATGGCAGCGGCAAAACAACATCAATAGCCAAAGTAGCTTATTTATTGCAGAAGAATAAAAAATCAGTAGTATTAGCTGCTGCTGACACTTTCAGAGCTGCTGCAATACAACAATTAAAAGAATGGGGAAATAAATTAAGTGTTAAAGTTATAGCTCATGACTACGGTAGTGATCCTGCAGCTGTTGCTTTTGACTCAATAAAATATGCTGAAGCGCATGGAATGGATGTTGTTCTTATTGATACTGCAGGAAGACTTCATTCAAATATTGACCTTGTTAGAGAAATGCAAAAAATTATACGTGTAGCTAAGCCTAACTTAAAAATATTTGTGGGCGAAGCAATAACTGGAAATGATTGTGTTGAGCAAGCCAAAGAATTTAATAATGCTATAAATATTGATGCTATTATTCTAGCTAAGGCAGATGTTGATGAAAAAGGTGGGGCAATGATCTCTACATCTTTTGTGACTCACAAGCCAATATTGTTTTTAGGTGTGGGGCAATCAGAAAGCGATCTTAAAGAATTTAATAAAGATGAAATAATAAAAGGACTGGATTTATAATATAACTGTGGCTCTATTGTAACTTCTTATTACTTCTTCATAATCTAAATTTATTCTAAATAGCATTCCACTTACTTCTTTTTTTAAATATTCATCTCTCCAAAAAAGTTTCTCTGAAGAAAACCTAAAATCTCTTGGCGGCTTAAATAATCCAATTTCTTCCCTAGCAGAAATTGTAATACTGTTAACATCTGCAAAGTTTTTATAAACTACTCTTATTTGTCTTTCAAGCTGCCTTAATTCCTCTTCAATTCTTCTAGGCCTTGTTTCAAATATTCCAAAATAACCTTGATTTTGGAAATATGGAATTTTCCATCCACTAGATGCTTCCTCTAAAAAATATTTAAGCCACCTTCTGTCATATTTGGATCTCTCTTTTAATTCTCCTAAATCTCTAAACTCTCCACTTAAAACTGCAACAATATCTATATCTGCAAATTGTTCAGAATAAGTATAACTACCAAAAAACAACATACCTGCTATTCTTTGCATCTTATCGCCATGCATAATTTCAGCACCTAAACAAAGTAGAAAATCTTCAACTCTGTCTCTAGTAGTTTTAACCATTAAATTGAAAATAATAGAAAATATTAAAAAGCATACTATAAATTTAAACAAGAACACCATAACCTTTCAATAGTAATCCAACACCATAACCAAGCAAGGCTGCAATTATTCCTATGGTCATAATTTCCATGCCACTTTTTTTCCAATTTCCAATGCTTAATTTTGCTTTTATAGCTCCAACAATAAATAATGCTGCAGCTGAAAAAACAATAGAAGTAATGATTCCTGTTTTTACATTTAAGAAGAAGAATGGTGTTAAAGGAATTAAACTGCCTATTATTGTAGAAATTCCAACTATCCACCCGCTCTTTAATGGATTTTCAAATTCGACTTTAGATATTTTATGTTTTTCTAGTAATAAAGTTTCCACCCAAAGCTTCTTATTTGATGTTATATGTTTAACAATATTATTTAATTCTTTACTTCTAAAACCTTTTTTATAGTAAATTTGTTTTATTTCATTTTCTTCTAATTTTGGTTTGTAACTGACATGAGTTTGCTCTTCTTTAATTATACTATAATAATAATCTTTTGCAGCTTTAGAAGAAGTATAAGCTACAGCAGCCATACTTACACTCTCTGCAACAGTAGCTACAATTCCTGAAATAATTACAATATTTGTGCTAGATGTTGCGCTTGCTACTCCAAGAACTAATCCAAGAACATTTACCAAACCATCCTGACCGCCAAGAATAAATTCCCTAAAATTTACTTTGTTATGATCATAATTTTCCATTAAAGTTTTTAATTTATTATTAATATAAAGTTTATTGTTATATCTTAATAGTAGTAAAAATAGTAAGATTTAAATAATATTTGAGCAAATTAAATTTATGACATTGAGTAGTATTTTAAGATGGGCCGGTATTGGACTACTTGGATTGCTTGGTTTAGGTAGCTGCAGTGATAAAACAAGTAATAGTACTGCTCCTACATCCCAGACTTTTAGATTAGGCGATGTAAAAATAGAAGACAAATATCCTAGTATGACAAAAATATGTATTAATTATAAAGAATTGGGAGATCAAGCTACAAGTGCTGCAAGCAGTGACAGCGCTGTGGTTTACTTTCCTACTAGGGGCTGCGTTCTTGATGACTTAGATAAAAAGACTTTAAGAGCTGCAGTTGGAAATGTTAAAAACGATATTTTGACAATAACCCTTGAAGGATTTGCAGATAGAAGAGGCAATGATCATTACAATGAGGCTTTATCTTACGTTAGGGCAAGCAATGTTGGTAATTTTGTTAAAACTGAGTTTCCAAATGCTCAAGGAACTATTAATATAACTGCTTATGGTGAGTCTAAGTCTAACAATGAAAGAGGACGATTTCCCCAAGACAGAAGAGTTACAGTCTTACTAAAAAGAGATCCGATAGAAAGAGCACTTGATTTACTTCCTGCAGATAAATATTTGCTTGATGCTTCATCTTCGATGACAGATTCTCTTGGCACTTATGGTAGTAAAAGCAAGTGGGATATTGTAAAAAATTATAATTATCCTGGTAGTGCTGAAATTTGGGTTTTTAGTGATTGTGATATTTCTCCAAAAAAATTAACGAAGAAAGAATTGGCAATATATCGCCCTGTAGGATTTACCTCACTTTTGAGTTCCATTTATGAAACAGTTTCTGATATGAAAAAAGGAGAAACTCTGACAGTATTAACCGACGGAGAAGATACTTGTCAGGGAGATTTTTATAAAGCAAAAAGTGCTGCTTTAAAAAATAATGTAAAAATCAATATAATTCAAATAGGCACAAGCAGAGATGAATCAATTTTAGAAGATCTTGCTAAATCTACTGGCGGCAATCCACCTTATAAAATTTATAATTAATCATGAGAAAGTTTTATAATTAGAATTATAACTGTAATTTTATGGAAGAAGAGGGCCAAGGCATTAAAAGAAGAGATTTACTTGGTGGTTTTTTTGGTTTATTAGGATTGTCTGCTCTATCTCCATTAGAGGCTTTTGCAAAGAAAGCATTAAAGGCTTTATATGTTGTTTACAAAAAACAATTATGTTTAAAGATTAAAGTAAAAACAGGCGAGAACTATAGTTCTATAGCAGACCTTTATACTGGAAGTGAAAGAAATACTGATAATTTAATAAGATTTAACGATAGAAGAAGATTGAAGCCTGATGACTATTTGTATATTCCGACAGGCCTTGTAAGAAATTCTATAAGAAGAGTTTTAGATGAAAATAAATTTGTGATTTATGAAATTTCATCACAAGGTGAACCTGGAATAAATAATTTATGGGAACTAATAAAAGAATTTATGGCTGACAAACCTTATAATTTTTATGAAAAAAGAGCAATAATCTTGACTATAAACCAAGACATTAATCCAATAAAAGGAATTGTTTATGATGAACAAAAAATATTAGTACCAGCTTCTTTAGTTGAAAAGGATTTAATTGAAGAAGAACCAAAAAGTCCAAAGGGAATTAAAGCACCAATTCAAGTAACAACTCCCACATCAAAGACAAGGCAAAATCCATTTAGATCTTCAAGGCAGGATGTTTTAGAAAATATAAGACCAAGAGACAAGTTTGGAGCCAGAAGAATAAGATCATCAGGCAGGGGGCGTTATAGTGTTACAAAACATAAAGGTCTTGATCTAGTAGCTTCAATAGGAACTCCTTTATATCCTGTAGAAAGCGGGACATTGCTTTATTTAGGAAAAGAAAGAAACAGAAAACTTTGGAGAAATGGCATAGTTGCAGAATATAGAACTAATTCTGGAATATTAGTAAAATACATTCATTTATCTTGGGTTAATAAAAAAATTAAATCTGGGCAAGCAATAGAATTAAATGCCTTTTTGGGCAAGGTTGGCATTACTGGTAATGCATCTAAAGACAATCCTCATGTCCATATTCAAGTTATTGTTGCTGGCAGAATAGTTGACCCATTTCCATATGTTGTTATTTAAAATGTCACTTCTTATCAATAGTAAAATTTATATAAACATAAGAATTTAAATTTGCATGAGCTCCTTACAAGATAAAATAAAAGGAATGTATATTGGGGCTATATTGGGTGACGCTTTAGGCAGACGCATTGAATTTATGTCTAGATCACAGATAAGAAAAAAATTTCCCAATACTGAAATATATTTAAAACAATTTAGATCTGCACGTGATGTTACAATCAGCGATGAAACTTCTCTTCTATTTCATAGTATTGATTATTTCTATGAACCAACTGGAAAATATGAAGAACATTTAGGAAAAATAGCTGAAAAAAGATTAGAAAATTTAAGAAGGCAAGGTTTTTCTGCAAAGATGAGAAATCTATTATTTTATTATAAAAATAATCCTGAAGAACCAAATCCTTACACAAATAATAGTGGCAGTGGATTTGTACCTCTTGCTCTTCCATTAGTCCAGAAATTTGAATTTGAAGAGGATTTAGAAAGAGAGCTGTATGTTTTGATGGATAAGACACATAGGTCTGCTGATAAAGTTTGGGCTTTTCGTTATTTTTCTGCATTGCATTGTATTCTCAGAAATAAACCTTTAATTTGGTCTATATGTGAACCTACATTAGAAGATATTGTTTATGACGATAACCTGCGCATTGCTTTATCTGGAAATATAGAAGCAATAAATATAATAGATGGCTCTGCAAGAAATATATTACCAAGCGCATTGGCACTTTATATCGCATCTGAAATGAATTTTATTAAGATGCTGAACTACACATTTTCCCAGTTCGATAGTGCTGATTATGACACTTTATTCTTTTGTACTGGTGCTCTTATAGGTGCTGGTGTGGGATATGAAAATCTGCCTAGAGAATTAATTGATGTTGTAGAACAAAAATTTGATGTTGGTAAAATAGATGAATATGTGAATAAAACTGATTTAACCATTGAACCAACGAGCGGTATTGATTGTAAAGCAACTCTTAAATCATTGGTATGTGATAATAATATATTTGATGTTAAAAAAAATTCTCAATTATTTGATATTATTCCAGAATTATGTTTACAAAGAGGTTATAATTCTAATCAACCAAGACATAACTATACTTTATTGGAACATACATTAAGAACAGTAGAATCATTGCCAAAAGATGATTATATTCTTAGACTAGCCGGCTTGTTGCATGATATTTCAAAGCCTTTCGTCCGTGGTAAAAGAAATAATAATACAACTTATTATAATCATGCAAAGTGCAGCGCTAGGATGTCTTATGACGTATTGACTCGTTTAGGATTTTCTGAAGAAGAAAAGACCTCAGTATGTATTTTAATAGAAAAACATGTTGTTAATTATACAGCAGGTTGGTCTGATAAAGCAGTTACACGATTTGTAAGGAAAAATGGCATGATATTGGAGAGATTATTTAAATTAATGGAAGCAGATAATTCTGCACAGTTAGCAAGTCCAGAAGGAAACTATACAGAATTTAAAAGAAGAATTTCACAATTGATGTCATATTAATTTTATTGACTTAGTAGCCCTTTTATTACTTGGTTCATTATTTTTCTAAATTCTATATTAAACAGCACTTCAACATCTTGATTGTTTATTAGTAATTTTTTACCTTCCCAAGCGCGAAATAAACTAAGTATAATTTGTCTTGCATAGAAACCTTTTCTCTCTGATCTTTGTTCTTCTCCAGCAAGAACATCTGTAGTGTAAAGAATAGAACCTAATTTAATATCTTTTTGTAGACAAAGTTCTGCTATTGGTGCTAGATCCATATCAATAGAAACTGTTACATTGGGATTAGAAAACAATGATTGTAGTTTACGAAAGAAACCAGCATGCTCTTGGTATGTAGCTGCCATAAAAACATGATGCGTTTTATAGAAATTATCTGTATTAAAATAACTGCTATTTGACTTGTCTAATAATATGTTTTCTATTGCTATTGGCAAATACATTGATGGATCTATTCTTACATAATCTCTTGGATATACATAAATTACTTCAGGTATGACTAAAGACTCCACTGGAATGTTTTTTACACCACCTGTTGTGCCATAATATAAAAATGTTTTAATTCCTTGATTTATTAGGTCTTTAGTTTGATCTTCAATTCTTCCTATTATATGTGGAAATAATTGCATTCTAAGTTTTCCTATAGTTATCATCAATGGCACTTTAAAATTATGACTTAAAATTGATTTAATCAGTTGCTTATTTTTACCTAATATTGCTTCTATATTTAATAAATATTTTTTTATTCCCCTGTATTCATCTAAATTAAAAAGAGGAGGTCTATTAGAATCAATTATTTGCCTTAAAAATATGTCCTTCTCTATTTTGCTTAAATGAATTTTTAAAAATAAATCACCTATTTCTTCTTCTTTCATTTTCCTATTTTTTTCATTGTCTTCATAAAACACTGTAAACTCCAGAATTTTGAATAATTCAGATATTATTTCTTTAGGCGAATATTCTACGTATCCTTCACTAAAAGAATTTTGAAGGAAATCGTAAAATCTTGTTCTGAAAGATATATCAAAATTACCTTCAGTTTCTAAATTTTCAATTGAAAGTCCGAGTTTAGATGCATCTTTTATTATATCTGATTTTCCACCCATATTTGTTTTTATCCCAAGTAATGTTATTCTATCGTTTAGTGTTCTTAATTTTTTCTTCATCATAAAATCAACAGCATAAAATATAAAATCTTTTATAACAATTCTAAAGTTTTGTTCAAAATATAATTCTATGACTTTTTTAAATAAATCATCCCACCAGCCAATAAGAGCTATCGCATTTGGATCAAGAGCTTTGTATACTAATGATTCTGTAGCTATTTTTGCTTCGCCAAAATCCAGAACTTGTATTTCGTCAGGTGTTATACCTGCAGTGAAGGCAAATGTCTGCATAAATACAAGAGAAATTTTTGAATCTATTCCACCATATGCTATTTCTAAAGGAATGTATCTGCCTGATATTTTTTTTAGTACTATAAACATAGTTCTATCGTCTAGTGTTTTTATATATGCTGTTTTAGAAACTGCAATTAAGTTTAGTGATCCTGAACTGTTATATTTATTTAGAATATAAGATATCATTTTTTCTATAGAACATAAATAAAATTTAATCTTGTATTTCTTCATGAAAGGCATTATATAATTTGGAAATCTTTCTTTCAGAAGACGTTTTTTAACAAACACCACTTCTTCCCTTAGTGGATTATGTAAATAAACGCGTGGATCACCTGATCTTAATTTGTTAAGTTTTGGAACTTTTTCAAATTTAGTTATTCTAATTTCCTTTAATTTTTCATCTACCCCATTTTGAAAACCTGGAATTAAAACTTTAAAAAATTCTAAATCTTCCTCAAGTTTAATATCTAATGAGAAGTAATTTATATCTAAATTCTTATCTTCTAATAATTCCAATAATCTAATTATTTCATTTAATAAATTTTCATATTTATTTGATCTATCGATTATTTTACGATAAACTTGTTCCCAATTATCACCATACATTAATAAAGATCTTATTTTTAATATAAGAATTTTATCATTTTCTGGATCTAATTCTCTACTGTCTAATAAATCAATTATTAATCTTATAACATCTTTGTATTGTGGTTCATTTTGCGGTAGAGTATCTTTTTCAAAAAGTTCTCTAAATAATCCTTTTAATACATAATAACATCTTTCTCTTAATGTTTCTTCCATTATTTCTTATGTTTAATTTGTTTTTTAATATTTAACAATTGTTATTTTGAAAAACAACATTTATAAGGCTTTTTTAGCTGGTAATTTCTATGGTACTGGACAAACTAAGCAGTTCATTAAAGAATACACTTTCTAAGATAGCCAAGGCTATGTTTGTTGATGAAAAATTAATTGATGAACTAGTTAAAGACATTCAAAGAGCTTTATTGTCTTCTGATGTAAATGTAAAGCTTGTTTTTGATTTAAGTAAAAATATTAAAGATAGGGCTTTGAAAGAAAAATCTCCTTCTGGAGTTACTCAAAAGGAATATTTGATAAAAATTGTTTATGAAGAACTTGTTAAATTTATGGGAGGAGAAGGAGCTAAACTAGAATTAAATAAAAAACCATTCAAGATTATGATGGTTGGTTTGTTTGGTTCTGGAAAAACGACAACAATTTTTAAAATTGCAAAATATTATACTAAAAGAGGATACAAAGTTTGCGCCTTGGGTTTGGATGTTTATAGACCTGCGGCAATGGATCAGTTAGAACAAGGTTGCAAACAAATTAATGTTCCTGTTTTTATAGATAAGAAAGAAAAAAATCCTTTAAAAATCTATAAAAATTTTGAGAAAGAAATTAACAACTTTGATTTAATTATAATTGACACTTCTGGAAGAGATGCTTTATCTAAAGACTTAATAAAAGAAATAGAAGATCTTAATAAAACAATCAAGCCTGATGAAAATTTATTAGTTATTTCTGCTGATATTGGACAGGCAGCGCAGTCACAAGCAATTTCTTTTCATGACGCTTGCAGGATTACTGGTGTTATAGTAACTAAATTAGATGGAACTGCTAAAGGTGGTGGTGCTTTAAGCGCTTGTGCTGTCTCTGGAGCTCCTATAAAATTTATTGGTGTTGGTGAAAAAGTAGATGATTTAGAAACTTTTAATCCAAAGGGTTTTGTATCTAGAATTCTTGGAATGGGTGACTTAGAAGCTTTGTTGGAGAAAACTAAAGAAGCTATTACAGAAGAAGAAGCTAAGGATATGGGTAAAAAATTATTGAAAGGTAAATTTAACTTTTTAGATTTATATGATCAAATGGAAAAGATGTCTTCAATTGGTTCTTTATCAAAGTTAGTTGAGTTAATTCCTGGATTAGGAAGCGCTGTTCCTAAGGAAATGCTTGATGTTCAAGAAGATAAATTAAAACGATGGAAATTTGCTTTACAGAGCATGACTAAGAAAGAATTGGAAGATCCTGATTTAATTGATGCATCTAGAGCACAGAGAATTTCTAAAGGCTCTGGTGTTTCTATAGAAGAAATAAGGGGTTTATTGAAGCAATATAGGCAGAGCAAGAAGGTTATGAAGATGATGAAGGGAATGGGCAGTGAGCAGGATATAAATAAACTAATGAAGAAATTTAAGGGAAAATTGCCGAAGGGTTTGGGTATGTAAATACAAACAAAACTTTTTTAAATAACTCTCACTCATTTTATTTATGAAAAAAAAGAGTTTGCTTCTATTTTTAATTATCTTAATGTTTTCTTTACCATTTGTATTTAGCATAGAAGAGTATTCAAATTTACCTCAAAATGAATTAATAGGAAAAGACCTCCCAGAATATTTTAATTTTTTTGTTGGTAATGAAAGAATTGTGCTTCATGTAGAAGGAAAAGAAAAATTAAAAGTAAGTCTTGTAACTAAAAATAATAAAATAATAAACATTGAATATAGTGAGATAAATAATCCCACACTAAATATATATGCAGAAAAACAAGCATTGTTAAATTTAATTTCATCAGAAGATCCAATAAATTCTTTTATTCAAGCAATTGAAAAGAAAAAAATAAAATTAAATGGCGTCGGTATTTTAAAAAATATGAAGTTTTCTATGGTTCCATTTTTACTAAAATCTTTTACGCCAAAAAAAGTTGAGCCAACTTATACTCATGCTATGATCTCCTCAGAGGATTCATGTACTGGAAGTGCCTTGGACTGTGTGAAAAAATATGTTAGGGCTTCTCAATCATCAAATAGAGAAGATGAAGATGAGGATTCTACAATGGAAAGATGGAGAGAATTTTTTGAGGAAGCAGAAGAATCAATAGAAGAAGCTGCTGAAGATGAAAGTACTATTTGTGAAAATACTGAAGATTGCCCTGAAGGTTATGTTTGTGCGCCTCTTAGTGGTAGTACTGAAAAAGTTTGTAAAAGTCTTGAAGAATATGTAATTAGAGAAGATGAATCTAGTAGTGAAGAAGAAACTAATAAAATATGCTTACAAAACAGTAGTTGTGGTGAAGGACAATTTTGTAATCTTCATGGCGGCCGTATTATACTCTTAGGTACTTGTGAAGATATAGAAGCTAGGGATATTAATGATTTAATTCGGGAAATTTTAGGTGGAACAGAAGATGAACCAGAAGAACCAACTGAAGAAGAGACAGAACCACCGGAAGAACCTCCTCTAGAAGAAATAGTAGATCCAAATACAGATCCTGTTGTTTTATTCCCCTCGCCCACAGGTAAATCTAAATTATTAATAGTCAATGACCTAGATCCTATTCCTGATCTTGGTTTAAGTAATTGGATTGTAAGAGTACGTATAGCATCAACTCAAGCACAATTAAATGCTCTTTCTTCTGAAGTTTTAGAAGCAAGAACAGAACCTGGATCAGATTTATCTTGGTTATGCGGCCTGGATGGAGCTTTAATTGCTAATATTATAACACCGGACAGCAGTAAGCGTGAAGTGGATCCTGCAACATTAACAGACCCAGAAACTATAATTGGTTTTATAGCAGATAAATCCTATCTCTATTTTGAAATACCTGAAGACATGACAAGTTATTATTTAAGAGTTCATTATGGAAGGTGGGATCCTAGTGGTGATTTTAGATGTTTTAGAAAAGCTATAGACTTTGTACGTTTCTGTGAAGGCACATGGATAGAAAAAGGCTTTGATCTTCCAATATCAGAACACGCACCTGGTACAGTAATAGCTTTAAAGATGAGTGCATTTGTTCCTGACGGAGAATTTTTAGGGGCTGAACAGTGTACTTTGTATGGGTTCTGAAAAATATGTATTTAACAGAAAAAAATTTTTGAGGAGTAAACTAATTCCGAGCCTATCCCATCGTTCGCGAATACGCTCACTTCACAGCAAGCTGTGGGGCATTACGGCTCGGTAAAATTGACTAATTTCAAC
>JAGVZG010000001.1 GCA_018302765.1 Candidatus Woesearchaeota archaeon | reverse complement strand
TAACAGCTCCTGTTGCAAGACCTGTTGGATCTCTCACTTGTGGTGGAGGCGGTGGATTTGCATTTGTAGTTGCCTGTGCTGTATTTGTATATGCTGAATACGTTGACCAATCAGTTGCTCTAACCCTAAACCAATATTGAGTGCCAGGTTCTAGAGGACTAACACTACCAGCTCTATATGAAGTCGTTAGAGACTGAGTGAAACCTACAACACTGAAATCATTTCCATTTAAACTTTGTTCTATTATAAAAGTACTCTCACTTCCTCTTCCTGATGTCCAGCTTAAATCTACTGTCTCATTAGTTACAAAATCAACTTGAAGATCTGTAGGAGCATTAACTGTAGGATCACAAGCTTGGGTACTCTGACCAAAATCATTTGAATATATTGTCTCAGCGCCCACAGCATTATTTCCCTTCACTCTAAAGCTATAAAAAGCGCCACAATTTAAATTATTAAAAGTATAAGACGTTCCAGTAATCCAGTCTGAATTCATTCCAGAAGACTCAAGAACATAATAATCAGTTGCATCTCCATTCCATGAAACAGTAATGGCACTATTATTATTTGCATTTGTTGTAACATTTGCAGGGATGCTTGCTAAAGTATATACATTAGCAGCAGAGCCACCTCTTACAATCCCATTACCATTAACAGAAGCAACATTTATACTATGTAAACTATTTGGACTTATTCCTATTGTAGTTGCTCCATTTGGTCCACCTAAACCAAAATAACCAAACAAACCACGAGTAGAAACATCTCCCCAACTATAATCTGATTGAAGATATTTATTTGTTGTAGAATCATATAAAAAGTACCCTGTGTTAAATGGATTATTAGCTGGATCTATTACTACTTTAATAGTATTTGAAGTTTCACTAGTCAATGTGGGAATTCCTGGAATATTTGCTAGTGTATAAAGAGGACTTGATACAGTGCCACTTGATATTATTGTTCCGTCAGTTGACTGTATCCTAAACCAATAACTAGTATCTGTAAATAAATCTCTAGCTTGATATGATGTAACTATTGCAGGAACTGTTGCTATTGTTGAAAAACTAAACCCATTAGTAGATTTTTGTACTATATAATTAGTTTCTATACCTCCACTTGCAGGAGTCCAACTTATGTCCATACTTTCATTGGTAGCATTTTCTGCAATAACACTAGTAGGATTTAATGGTGCTGGGCAGTCAGCTGTTCTATTTGAAACAACTTCAGAATCTGTTGTCTCATTACCAATAGAATTTCTTCCTCTAACACTAAAGCTATAAAAAACGCCACAATTTAAATTATTAAAAGTATAAGACGTTCCAGTAATCCAATCTGAATTAGTACTTGGATTAAAAATATCAAAAACATAGTATTCAGTTGCATCCCCATTCCATGAAACGATAATAGAGTCTCTATCAATTGTATTGGCTACAACACCAGTAGGAATATTAGCTAATGTAGTTGCCTGTTCTGTATTTGTATATGCTGAAGAAGACCTGTAGCCTGGTATGATGTTGATGTTGATGGAACTGAACCTACCTGAACAAATCCTGCTCCGCTGTCTTGCTCTATCAAGAAATTTGTTTCTGTTCCAAAACTTGGAGACCATTGTAATGTTACTGAATCATTTACTACGTCACTAACAGCTAAATTATAAGGAGCCAATGGAGTAGTTGTAGGAAGTGTACTTTCAACAACTGTTGAGCCCTGTGCTATATACCCACCTTCATTTACAGCGTAAACATCAAAAACATAAACAGTATTAGGTATTAGATTTCTAGCAACTATATTGCCCCAAGAAGAAAGATTTTGCCAAGAACCTAAAAAGCCGCCATTATTTACTCTAATATTATATAATGTATAATCAGTATTATTTCCTGGATCTATAAACAAAGGAATTTCAGTCTCTGTTGCAGTACCTTGAGTTAACCCTGGAGGTTCTGCTCTTGTATGAGTAGGAGCTACAATCGCTATAACTCCGTCAGTAGTAGTTTCGCCATTTGTAGCTTTAATCTTAAACCAATAAGGGGTGTTTGGCACCAAAGAACTAAAAGCAAATTGTAAAGTTGTTGCAGGAACTGTAGCAATCTGAACAAAATCTGTTCCATTTGTAGACTGCTCTAATTTATATTGGATTTCTCCTCCGCCACCATCGTCCCAACTAACAGCTATAGATTTATCAACAACCCCAGTAACTCGCGGACTAACAGCGTCTGCAGGAGGAGGAGTAAAACAAGAACTTGTTGTTGCAGAAAATTCAGGGAACGAAAAACTTGAATTACGTCCATCTCCATTTCTACCTAAAACACGAAAACCGTAAGTAGAAGAACAACTTAAATCTGTAAAAGTATAATTTTTGCCTGTCACAAAACCTGAAGCCTTTGAAGTTAAACCTGTAGTTGCTGTTACATAATAATCATTTCCATCTCCATTCCACGAAACAAAAACAGAGGTTTTGTTTAAGGTTGCGGCTGCCACAGATGTAGGTGTACTAGCCAAAGTATAAACCGGAAATGCAAAAACAGCAGTGGAATTTTGAAATCCGTCTGAAGACCTAATAGAATACCAATACCTAGTATTAGGAGATAAACTTCCAATCAAAGTACTCATGGCAAAAGCACTAAAAAGAACTGTAGTTTTATATGCAAAATTTGTACCGTCTGTAGATTGGTATATATAATAACGGTCTTCACTGCCAAAATTGTAGTTCCAAGTTAAATTAATAGTATTTATACTGACTGCTCTGGCTTGAAAATTAGTAGGAGCTATAGGAGCAGCAAATACAAAACTAGACAATAAAACAAACAAAATAGGCAACAGTATAGTTAATTTCCCCTTCATCATAAAACCCTCGAAATACTGTAAATGCTTAAATATAAAAAGATTTCTATAGCCAGTCATAGCAACCACTTGGTAGTTAGAGCGAAAACTCAATTCAATAAACAATTGCAATACAAAATCCTAAAGTTTCCCTGTGTTCCAAAGCCCATCAAAAAATGAACTAAATGATTTAGAAATATCTTCAGATCTTATATGTATGCATGTAAATTCTTTTTCATAAGAAAGTATAAAGACATTTTCATCAATAATCATTATTGCTGAAGGGCTTAATTCAGATACAGTTCTAATAACAGTATTGCCTAAACTTTTAAAAAAATTCCAATATTCTGTATTTCTATCTGTAAACAACATTTTTGCATTAATCTTTAAATCAACGCGTTCCTTATGCCAATGTTGCCAAAAAATATTAAATTTTTTATCTTTGGAAGACCTTACTCCCATGATTTTTATCTCACCATTAGCTTCTCTTAACGCCTTGTAAACAATGGGCTGTATTCCTCTAAATCCTTTAATTAGATAAACATTGTCAAAATTCTTAAACCTCTTTAATTTCTGCATTTCAGGAAGAGCATCCTGAAGTTTTTTTGCTTGCTCGCTTATTGCTCTTTTTCTTTCTTCCATGTAAAGCAGTATGCTATCAGGGTCAGCTGCTATAAACTGCTTTACTCCATTTTCAACAAAAACTTCAACTAAGCCTTTTTCTATTAATTTATACAAAGTTTCATATATTTTACCGCTTGCTACTGATCAAAATGTTGCTGGTAAAGATAAAGACATCAAGGCCAGATTTGAAGTAGAAGTTAAAAAAACAGAAAGGCCAATTACACTAGAAGAAGTCTATGAACAATATGGTGGAACTAAAGAACAATTAAGAAATGATTTCAAGAAAGACAAGTTTGCTGATGTAGTAAGACCACATTACAATGAAATGCTAGTAGAATTTAAAAGAGAACTAAGAGAATGGTGTAAACATAAAAGTGTAACTAGAGAAGCAGTAAGAAAATTCTCACCACAGTTTAATAGATTAATAGGTATTTTAGACATCATTGCTTCTTTTGATAAGAACAAAGATAATTTCAATGAAATATATGAAATCTTAGCAGAAAAAGCAAGAGAAAAATATTAAAAAGAAGTGCCAAATATTATGCATATTTATAGTGAATCAAATATATACAATCACTTACTTATTGCACTAAGCGCAGTACAAAAAGGTACTGAGTTAAAAGACTTATGGTTAGACAATATTGCAAATGACGACGACACTAGAAGAGTTATTACATCAACTCACGGTTTATTAACAGCATATGATTCAAAAGAAGAAAGAAGAGAACAAATTCCATTAATATTGCAAAGACTAAAACAAAGAAATTACGATGTTGATCAAACAAGTCAATATTCTTCAGGAGGTTTCCTATTTGATGAAAACTTATTGGATAATATAGTTGACCATATAGCAAACTTATGTTTTGATGAAGGAAAACACCATTATTTAGATAAGGAACTTGCTGCAATTGACTTTCTAGATGGGGTAAATATTAGAAATGGAGAATACGACTTCAGGTTTACAAGATTTACTCCAAAAGGAAAATCAAATCTAGCAATATCATACAATTTGATTGAAGATGAATTCAAAGGTGATATTGAAGCTGAAAAAACAGTCAGAGAATATCTTTCATATGGCTACAGCTTACCGAATGGCATTGGTGTGACATCATTAGAAGGAAGAAAAATAGAAAATGGAAGTACGAGAATTGTTAAGGGAGAAAACCTGGATGATTCATACGAAGGAATTATAGGATTATCTCATACGCCATTCACTTTCGTTCTTAATTATAAAACAAGTACACTATTGCTAGGAAAACCCTTAGATTCGATATGTGTAATATTCGGAGTCCAAGACAATTGGGAAAAACGCAGAATTGGTCTTGATAAGATAAAAGAGAAAATTGAGATTCATGAATTTAAGTCACTATCAGAAATTGTAGAAAGAGTCAATGAACTAATAGCTGCAAAGAAAAAACAAGGCTACTTTGGTGACTCTTTATATGATCTTAAAAACAAACTATCTGATGAAATTACCCCTTACATAACTACAATAATTAAAGAAAGGCTTGTAAAAAGAGGAGATGGCTTAGCTGAATAAATAAAGTCAAAAGCTATTTTACTTTTAAAACAATTAATTTTATAAATGTACTAAGAACTAACAACTCTATGTTAACAACAACACTAAGAACCCACACTTGTGGACAACTTACAAGTAAAGATATTAAAAAAGAGATTAAGTTATGTGGTTGGGTTAACTCTAGAAGAGATCATGGCGGTATTATCTTTATAGATTTAAGAGACAAATATGGTTTTACCCAAGTAGTTCTAGATCCAAGTAAAATTCCAGATGCAAATAAGCTAAGAAGAGAATGGTGTATAAAAATAGAAGGTAAAGTAAGAGAAAGACCAAAAGGAATGGAAAATAAAAAACTAATAACAGGAGAAATTGAAGTAGAGGTTAAAAAACTAGAAATAATAAATGAATCAGAAATTCCGCCTTTTGAAATTGATGACAGAATAGAAGCAAATGAAGAAATAAGACTAAAATATAGATATCTAGATTTAAGAAGACCTGTAATGCAGGAACGTTTGTTAATAAGGCATAAAGCTGCCCAAGCTGCAAGAGAATATCTATCGTCTCAAGGATTCCTAGAAATAGAAACACCAATGCTCGTAAAACCAACTCCTGAAGGAGCACGTGATTACTTAGTTCCAAGCAGGATAAATCCTGGAAAATTTTATGCCCTGCCTCAAAGCCCACAATTATATAAGCAAATTCTTATGGTGGCTGGCTGCGATAGATACTTTCAATTAGCTAGATGTCTAAGAGATGAAGATCTAAGAGCAGACAGACAGCCAGAGCACACGCAGATCGACATAGAAATGAGTTTTGTTACTGAAGAAGACATATTTAAAACTGTAGAAGGATTAATGGAAGCAGTATTTAAAACAAGAAATATAAAAATCAAAAAACCATTTGTTAGATTATCTTATAATGAAGCAATGTCAAGATACGGATCTGACAAGCCAGACTTAAGATTTAATTTAGAATTAATTGACGTAACTAATACTGTTGCAGATTCAGATTTTGAAGTATTTAAGTCAGCAGTTAAAAATAAAGGATTAATTAAATGTCTAAATGCAGTCGGCTGCTCCAATTTCTCAAGAAAAGACATTGATGAATTAATTGAACTGTCAAAAAGATATCACGCTAAGGGAATGGCATGGGCAAAAGTAGAAAAAGGAAAACTAGAAAGTTCAATTACAAAATATATAGATGAAAAATTACAAAAAGAATTAATAAAAGTAACAAAAGCAAAAGAAGGTGATTTGTTATTATTTATAGCAGACAGTTTCAAGACTACTTGCACTGCGCTTGGTCAAGTTAGATTAGCAATAGCAGAAAAACTTAAAACCATTCCAAAAAATGAATATAAATTCTGCTGGATTACAGACTTTCCACTTTTTGCATGGAATGAAGAAGAACAAAAATGGGAACCAGAACATCATCCGTTTTGCATGCCAAAGCAAGAACATATTAAATTTTTAGATTCTGATCCAGGTAAAGTATATGCAACACTTTATGATCTTGTCTTAAATGGAGTAGAATTATGCTCAGGAAGCTTACGTATCCACAAACCAGAAATACAAAAAAAAATATTCTCAATAATAGGGTTAAGTGAAAAAGAAGCAGAAAAGAAATTCGGATTTTTACTTGAAGCATATAAGTATGCTGGTCCGCCACACGGAGGAGTTGGTATAGGTTTAGACAGATTAGTTACACTACTAATAGGATTAAAAGACATTAGAGAAGTAATAGCATTTCCAAAAAACAAAGCAGCTCAATGTCCTATGGATGGCTCACCAAGCGACATTGATGAAAAACAGTTAAAAGAACTTAATATAAAATTAGACATAGTTAAAAAATAATGCAACTATATCAAAGATAATCATATAGTGCACTAACAGCATTATTTACCAATTTCTCTTCATTATCAAATATCATACCTTGCTGCAAATTTACACATCTATCTACAGTATTATCGCAATATTGACCTTTTTCCTTAGCATGCATCTCTAATGAACTAGCCAAAGATACTGCCCCATCTAAACTTAAACGATTTGAAACATATCTTTTAACAGATTCACTCCATCTATTTATATTCCATTTCTCTGAAGCAGCTTCTAATAAAGCAGTAGCGTACCACCAAGCTTGGTCTGGGCAATTAGTCATTCCACTTAGTTGTGCACCTAAAGCATGATAAGCTAAGTTATCTAAATTATCTATTCTTACCATTCCATCCTGAAATATTTCTACGCAAGGGTCTACGAAATTAGCTAAACCAGTTAATGTTAATTCTTCAACATTAAATCTATTTGTAGCGACACGAAGACTAGCAATATAAGGACATGCAAATCCAAGAGTAGCGTTAAACAAGCCATGTTTCTCACAAGCTATTTCATATATTCTACCAAAAAGATCAGCATTGTCTTCCTTTAAACGATAAAAATTTGCAAAAACCTTTCCAGCTTCACGTAATTTGCCATCAGTTGCATTATTTGCAAAATCAACAGCATATTCAGAATCTAATCCTGCTCTTACTCCCAAAACTAAATTAAGAACAGCATCAACAAAATTATTTAATTCACTCTTATTAATTCCATTAGTTAAACATCCAGAAAATCTAGAAAAATAT
The DNA here is from genome assembly GCA_018302765.1 of Candidatus Woesearchaeota archaeon. Lineage (GTDB taxonomy): Archaea > Nanobdellota > Nanobdellia > SCGC-AAA011-G17 > GW2011-AR18 > JACPCE01. The sequence goes on along the minus strand of JAGVZG010000001.1, from coordinate 125,089 downwards.
GCTTCTCTAGCTTTAGCATCTAAAAGAGATAAACAATATCCAGATTCAACAAGAGCGTCTCCTTTCTCAGGAACTGCGCTATAAATCCTAGAAACTGCATTTGCAACCCAAATTAAACTTTCCAAGTCCCAATTTCCTGCATCAGAAGAATCATATAATGTTTCAACTAAAGTAAATGCTGGCCTTCTAGCTCGTTCATCAAATTTTAATATAGCATCAGAAAGCTCATCAGGTATTTTTGGTGGTACGTACGCAACTGCCTCTTCGCCAGTTTCCGGATTGAATACTTTAAAAATTTCCATAAAAATAATGAGTGTTCAAAGTTTATAAACCTTACTATTTTTACTACTTATAAGTAATTAAGATAGTAAAATTTATAAATAAAGTAAATTTCTCTTTACTATGGAAGATATAAGATTAGAAGATTTAGCAGTTGAAGTAAGCAATAAAAGAGAAGAAAATGTAGGAGAAAGAATTTTTATTGAAAAGTTTATTGTGGCATTAGGGTTTGGCTTAGTTTGTGGTTATATTTTTGGAAGTATAGGAATTAAAAAGTATCCTGAGATTGCAACTTCAAGTACGTTATTAATGAGTTATCTGCCATTTTTTAAAACTGATAATTCAGGAAGAATTTCAGGATCATTAGGAATTTATACAGGAGCAACAATTGGCAGTTATTTATCTAAAATTTTATAAGCAGTATAAAAACCAATAACGTAACTTAAAGCATGGCTTGCTCTTAATGGCTTTTTAATTTCAGGAGTTAATCTAAAGCAATAATTTAACTTGTCTCTGGTTTCTTGCGTTAATCCATATTTATCATCCCCAAATACCAAAGCAATTTTTGCATCGTTAAAAATTACATCTTTCATATATTTTTCATTTCTATTGGCATGTTTGCTAAATCCGACAAGCACAAATCCTGTAGGAATTTTTTCAGCAATATTTAATTTAAACTTTTCATAGTCTATTCCTTTTGTTTCTTCTTTTGCTTTTTTAAGTATATTACCAAAACCAACTTTATCTCCAGTTAAAATGTATAAAGGCAATCTAAAGATCCAGCATAGTCTTAAAAAATCAGAAACTTCACTAACCAAAGTTGGATTTTCAATAACAACAACAAACCTGCTTAGATCAACATCAATATTATTAATTTTATACCAGTATTCTTTCTTAGAATAACTTAATCTATAATTTAATATACCATTGATCTTCTTAAACTCTAAATAAATTATGTTTCCGTTTTCTTCATTAACTAAAATGCCTTCATGCTTAAGATAAGGATTAATATGTTTGTATAAAGAACTTGCAGACATAGGAACTTTATTATGAAACTTTACTTCAATAAAATAACTTTTAATGTTTTTATCCTGGCAAAGCCTCAAACAATCTTCCTTCAAAATTTTAAAACTAAATTTTTTCCAATGATTAAAAACAACGCATAATTTAGAAACTTCTTGAAGCTCTAAAAAATTCTCAGGATCTAGTTTAGTATTTACAAATAATCTTCCTTCATCATATTCAAATTTAGCAGAGTTATCCAAATTATTTATCTTATTCTTTAGTTTTTCCTTGTCTAAGTCAAACTTATTCAGAAACAATAAGTATCCCATAAAATAGGATTCAATTAAAGATTAATAAAACTATTTGTTACATAAAGAACTTACTTTAATAAACTTTATAAATAAGAATTAAAAAATAGAAGTTTATGAAAAAATTAGCAATAATAATAATTCTATTTGTGTTAACAGGCACTGCTATAAGTGCTTGCACTTCAACAGGTAATGTGACAAAAGAAAGTAAGTATGACAACTTTGCAAAATGCCTGACAGAAAATGGAACAAAGATGTATGGTGCATACTGGTGCTCTCATTGTAAAAATCAAAAAGAAATGTTTGGAGATTCTTTCAAGCACATTAACTACATTGAATGTTCACTTCCTGATGGAAAAGGCCAGACCCAAGAATGCAACCAAGCAGGAATAAGAAGATATCCTACTTGGGAATTTAAAGATAGTAAAAGAGTAGAAAGAGAATTACCATTTGAGCAGTTAAGCCAGTATAGCGGATGTGAAATTCCACAATAAAAATGACTGCCAAAGAAATAATAATAAATATACTATCAACTGGGACTTTAATTATCCAGATATTTATTTTAATTTATATAATTACATTAGTCACAAAAAATAAAATATCAGATAAAATAAACAAATTTCTGTATGAAAGAAACATAGAAATAATAATAGCAATAAGCCTAATAGCAGTTCTAGCTAGTTTATTTATATCAGAAATTGCAGGAATAGATCCATGTAAACTATGCTGGTATCAAAGAGCATTTACATATCCAATACTTATAATTGCATTAGTGAGCTTAATTACAAAAGAAAGAGTATACGCAAAGTGTATACTATCTCTTGCAGCAATAAGCCTGTTAATAGGGACTTATCATTATAGTTTACAAATAAAAAATGTATTTTTTACTGTGCAAAATGCAGTATGCTCAGCGACAGGACCTTCTTGTTCTCAAACAAGTTTTATGCAATATGGATACATAACAATACCTTTAATGAATATAACTGCAATGTTATTAATAATAATACTATGTATAATAAAACTAAAAACCTACTTTCTAAACAATAAAACTAAAATTATAGCACTTAAAAAAGAAACTACAGCCCCAAAGTAAAAAGCTCCAGCAAAAGTAAACTTATCCCACAAAATACCAGCAATAATATTGGATAATAAAATAGTAAATCCTACAACTGCAAAATAAATACCATAAGCAGTTCCTCTTTTATCTTGTTCTATTAAGTCACCAATATAAGCACTTGGTACAGTCTGCACTATTGCTACAACAATACCATATATAGCGAATAACAACCACAAAAATAAACTATTCTTTACAAATACAAATCCTAAACACAATAAAGCAAATAAAACATATCCTAAAAATAAAGTTGGTAATCTTCCAATTTTATCACTCAATTTTCCAAAAGGCAATGATGCAGAAGCATAAAAAATATTGTAAACCAAATACAATAAAGGTATTAAAAACAAAGCAATTCCTAATTCATTAACTCTTAAAATAAAAAAAGCATAACTAAAGTTAGCCAAGGAAAACAAGAAACTGACAAAAATAAACTTCTTGAACTTGCCGTCAAGGTTACTAAAACTAAATTTAAAATTACTGACAAACTTATTTTTGCTTTCCTTGACAAATAAAAGTATAATTAGAAAAGAAATAAATGCAGGTATTAATGTTAGCCAGAATATAAATCTATATTGGTTTCCTACAAAATATATTAAAAACACAGTAACCAAAACACCTAGAACAGCTCCAAGTGTATCCATCGTTCTATGAAAACCAAAATATTCACCTCTTATTTTTACATCACTTAACTCTGAAATCAATGCATCTCTTGGGCTTGTTCTTAATCCCTTTCCAGTTCTATCAAAAAATCTGAACAAAAAAACATATTGCCATATTGTAGATAGTGCTAATATTGGCTTAGTTAATACAGGAACTCCATAGCCAAATAATAAAAAAATCCTTCTCTTCTTTAATTTATCACTTAACCAGCCAGCAAATACTTTAAGTAAAGAAGAAAAACTCTCAGCTGTCCCTTCAATTAATCCAATTACTGATTTATTTAGGTTTAGAACATTAGCAAAGAACAAAGGCAATATTGGAAAAATCATCTCAGAAGCAACATCACTAAAAAAGCTAGCTATTCCAAGCCACACAACTTTTTTATTTATTTTAGACACAATAAATTAAGTTAATGTTATGTTAATAAATATTTTGAATAGCTAGTCAGAAATACTTATAAATAAACATTAAAATCTATTTTGTAAGCGGGGGTGCCGGAGTGGCCAAAATGGATTATAAATTAACCATGGCTTGACGGGGTAGCCTCAAGAGCTACTGGCTCAGGCCTACGCAGGTTCGAATACAAACTTTTTGAAAAAGTTTAAACAAAAACGAAAGTCCTGTCCCCCGCACCAAAATTTTTACAAAAATTCTCTGTAATCAAATAAAAATTTAATCTTATAATTAAAATCATTCTCTGTTCTTCTAAAAACAACATAACAACCTTCAATGTTTGTAATACTCTTCAAAATACTTATTGTATCTAACAAACTACTTCCAGTTGTAAAAACATCATCAACTACAGCAACGTTGTCAGTCTTATTAGGAATATAACCGTCAATACTATTCTGCAAACCATGATCTTTAATTTCTTGTCTGACTAAAACCAAAGGTAAATCATAAGTCTGGCTTATAACTGTAGCTAAAGGTAAACCTCCATGGCCAGAAGCAGCTACGCATGTGATATTCTTATCAAACAAATTAAATAAATTATCTGCAATATTACTCAGCAAGCCTGGATTTCCATATGCTTTTTTAACATTAAAATAAATATTACTTTTCCCACCACTCCTTAAAAGAAATTCTCCCTTCTCTATCATATTTAAGTAAATTAATTTTTGTTTTATATTCACACCATTACAAGACATTAACAATTATTTAAATTTGACTCAAAACAACAAAATAATTATTAATTGTAGTCACTTTAACTATGCAATAAAAACAGGAAAATATAGAAAGTTATTTAAACAAGTGTTAAATATATTTTACATATGTTAAAAATAATTAATGATTTACAACCATTCTTCGAAGATAATTATAGAAGAATAAATGTCAGGGAATATGGAAAATTAGTTAAGATTTCTCCCCCTACAGCATCAAAACTACTATCTTACTACAAAAAAGAAGGATTATTGCTAATGGAAGAATACAAAAATTATATGTTATTCTATGCAAATAAAGAAAATAAATTGTTTATAGAATTATCAAAAATCTACTGGAGATTAAGATTAAAAGAATTTATAGAACACATAGAAAAAAAACTAATAACACAAACAATAATACTTTTTGGTTCAACTTCAAAAGGAGAAATTAAGGAAGATTCAGACATAGACATAGCAATTATAGGTATAAAAAAAGATATAGACATAAAAAATTTTGAAGCTAGAATAAAAAGAAAAATTCAAATATTATGGTTTAAATCAATGGAGGAAGTTAAAAACAACGAATTAAAAAATAGTATTATTAATGGAGTAACATTAAGCGGAAGGTTAAGACTATAATGGATTGGAAAGAATGTTGCAATAAAAGAATAGCAAAAGAAATTAACATTGATAACGAATTAATTAATTCTTTAATAAAATCAAGTAAAAACAAAGAACTATCAGAAGATAAGCTAATTATGGATAAAATAACTGCAAGTTCAAAAATAAGCTTAGTTTATGATTCACTAAGAGAACTACTAGAAGCAATAGCAATAAAAAACAAATACAAAATATACAATCATGAATGTTACACGCCATTTCTAAAAGAAATTCTAAAAATGAATTCACAAGCAGAAGAATTTGATGAAATAAGAAAGATAAGAAACAATATAAATTATTATGGAAAAGATGTCTCTATAGAAGAAGCAGAATTAATAATAAATAAAATAAAAAATTTGAAAAAATCAATGAGAAAATTGCTATGATTACAAAAATAATAATAGACAGAAAAGGAAACTTATCTAATTATAAAAAAGGAGATTTCCATAGTATGTTTGGAGTAATAAGAGAAAAAGAAATTAAACCTGGCATAGTTAAAAGTGATATAGGTAAGGAATTTCTAGTATTTGATGCAAATTTTAGTGATAATATTCATGGAATAAAAAGAGGTCCAGCAATAGCACACATTAAAGATATAGGATTAATTATAACAGAAACAGGAATTGGTGTAAAATCAAAAGTAGTTGATGTAGGATCTGGATCTGGAAAAATAGCTGCGCATCTAGCTAGAATAGGTTGTGATGTTACAACTTATGAAATAAATCCAGAATTTTATAAAATAGCAAAAGAAAATCTGGAAAACTTAAAATTAAAAGTAGAAATAAAAAACCAAGATATTTATGAAGGAATAGAAGAAAAAGACCTAGATATTATAACTTTAGATTTATTAGAACCTTGGAAAGTTATTGATCATGCTCAGAAATCTTTAAAATCTGGAGCTTTTCTGGTTGCTTATCTTCCAACAATAACGCAAGTTATGGAATTTGTAAAAAACTTAGAAAATAAATTCTACCTGTGGAAAGTTTCAGAATTATTGGAAAGGGAGTGGCATATTGAAGGATTAAAAGTCCGTCCTAAAAATCAAATGCTTGGACATACAGCTTTTTTAGTATTTGCAAGAAAAATATAAACAATTGTTAATAACCTTCATCCTCAAGAATTCTACCTACTCTCCTATCATCAATAAGTCTATCAACTAATTTATCTTCTTCAGGCGTGATATTATTAGTATCCTCAGGTATAAAACTACCATCAACTAAAACCCTTATAAATGACCCCGGATTTAAACTAAGTGTAGATATAATACTACTATAAGGGTTATTTTCTCTGGCAAAATAGTCTGCTCTTAAAAATCCTGCATTCGCACTAACGCCTAAAATATATCTAGAAGGATAAATATCCCGAAGAGCTCTAGAAAAACTTTGTTTTTTAAAACTTCATTATCGCAAGCACCATCTATTATATACAAATCATAAGCTTTGCTTCTAGTGTCTTCCCAAGCCTCAGAAGCAGATTCAAAAAAATTAAAAGATAAATCTAAATTAGTACTATGCCTTTCAGCTGCTATTTTTCTAACACTGCTCCAAAAAGAATCTCCAAATATTATTATATATTCATAAATTGCAAGTATAAGACCATTGTAAACAATTTTATCTAAACTCATAAAAATAGAGAAACAAGAAAATTTAAAAAACTACTATTCTACTGATTAACAATAGAATAACCCTCTATATCAACAATACCACCATCATCACCGCTATCAGAAGATAAATCACGAACAACAACTTTTGGTTTCTCACTAACAGCAGCGCCTGTAATTCTTGCGCCAACTTTAACTTTATCATTTTCAATTGATAACTCGCTACCTTTTGGAATGCTAAGACCAGTACCAAAATTTCCATTAATATCCATACCAACTTTAACATTAGTTTTTAATTTACCTATAACTTCAAATTTACCATATGGCTGAGGTTTAATATCAGCATCCTCATGTATTTCTAAACGTACAACAGGAGCCAATATATACTTACCATTTCCAGTTACGTGCAATGACTCATTCATAATAAAGTCAAAAGTTACTGCAGTAGTTGTATTAGATTTAACTACCAACTCGCCAACTATCTTCAATTCTCCAGAAGGCAATTTAGCTTCATGATCACCACTAGCATCTGTCACAACAACTTTTGAAACATCTAAACGAACTTGTTGATATGTTCCTTCTTTTAATTGAACATCAGCTAATATAACTTTATGACCTTCAGTCAGCTGCAGCAAATCATAAGTTTTAGGAGTAGAAGATACATTTGTCCATCCTTCTGTATTGCTATGAACTTCTACACTATCAAAAGTTAATTTTACATTTGTGGCTATCTTCATATCTGCTGCAGCATCTGTAACCACAAAAACAACCCTTCCAGAAGAAACCTTCTCTTGATTAATAGTCTGTTGAGTACAACCAAAAAGTAAAACCAGAAGAAACAAGCCTAAGACAAGTTTTCCCATATAATTATACGGCTTAAACTAATATATAAACATTTTTAATGTAAATGCTCAGACGCAGTATGTTCAAGAATAGTTCTATATTTACTCCTAGCTATAGAAGGGTCAAGCCCTTTAAAAACATTATATAAAATTATAGGATCTTCACCCCTAAGAATTCTATTTTCCGCATCTGCTGCATAACTTATTATGATAGCTTCCGGAGTATAACCAACAATTCTACCTAAACTACGATCAACAGAAGCAAAAAATCTTTCATTACATTTATCCCTAATACTATCAAGATCTTCAACAACTGTTCCTCTTAATACTTGACTTACAGCTTTGAAATAAGGCAATAAGGATTTTCTATTGCTTCCATAAAATTCATAATGAACAAAAATTATAAATATTCCTAAAAAATTAAACAAAAATAAAAAATAATTAATTAGATTAGAACGCTATATTATTGAGGTTATTACATTCCTTTATTTTCCATGTAACACTTCTTACAAAATACAGGTCTTCCTTCTGCCGGTTTAAATGGTACTTGAGTCTGTTCGCCGCACTTATGACAAACTGCGTCGTGCATTTCTCTAGGACCCATACTTCTAAAACCACCAGATCTGCCGTGTCCTTCTCTCATTCTATATTCCTCCTATAATAACAAATACTTCCAAAGAAGTAGATGTTGACTAAAAAATATGTCTTATAACTAATATATAAAGCTATTTAAGTCAAAAAATCCCATAACAATTACCAAGGCAGCACTATGAAAGAAATAATAAGAAAAATCTGCAAGCAAATAGAAACAAAAACACAGATTAAAAATACAAAGTTATTAGATAATGAACTTAGAAAGATTATTTTAACTAGAAACAAATAAATATCAAAAACTAAAATCTCAGTACAATTTCCAAATCTTTAAATGAAATTTTATAGATATCATTACTAGGCGACAAAATATTATACCTTGGGACAATAATTCTAGTACTTGGATTTCCGCGATTAGGATAATTAATAGAAAATTGCATAAGATCATACGAGACTTCTATAGATAATTCAACATCTGAGCATTTAAAAGCAGATGATAAAATACCATCAGCCTCAATCCTAAAATCAATTTTCTCAACTTTAAAATTATGGGTTGCTTTACTTGTAGGTAATTTTCCAGATCTATAATCTGAAACTAATTTTGATAAAAAATCTCTAAAATCATGATTTGAAATTTCTTTAAATTTTGTCATATAAAATGTATTCAAGAAAAATAATATTTATAGTTTGTGATGTCCTTTATTAGTTATAAATCAAATCCATAGCAAAGAAAAGTACTAGAAACATTTAAATAAAATATAATAAAACAAAATACAATGGAAGAAAAAACATATGTTGTTGATACATCTGTAGTTGTAGAACGCCTAGTGTCTCAGTTTATCAAATCTAAGAAAATTTCAGGTAAAATTATAGTGCCTAAAGCTGTAATGGCTGAACTAGAACACCAGGCTAACACAGGCCAAGAGATTGGATTTCTAGGTTTAGAAGAAGTTCAAAACTTACAAAAGCTATTCAAAGAAGGAAAAATAACACTAATGTTTACAGGAGAACGTCCAAACCTCTATCAAATTGCTTATGCAAAACAAGGTGGAGAGATAGATGCTATAATAAGGGATATTGCCTACAATGAAGGAGCTATTCTGGTTACAGCAGATAGAATACAAGCAGAATCAGCAAAAGCATTAGGCGTAGAAGTAATATATTCTCCACATAGGCAATTAACAGAAGCTTTAGAAATTGAACAATATTTTGATTATGAAACAATGTCTGTGCATCTGAGAGAAGGTTGCCCTCCAAGGGCTAAAAAAGGAAAGCCAGGAGAATGGAAATTATTAGACGTAGCCACAAATATTCTAACTCAACAAGAAGTACAAGAAATGGCAAAAGAAATAGTAGAAAGATCAAGGATAGAGTCTGATGCATTTATTGAAATTTCAAGACCTGGATCAACAATAGTTCAATACAAAAATTACAGAATAGTAATAACTAAAACACCAGTTTCTGACGGCTGGGAAATAACTGCTGTAAGACCGATTAAAGTCTTAAAAATTGATGATTATAATTTACCAACTAACATAGCAGAAAGAGTAAAGACAAAAGCAAGAGGTGTTATAATTGCTGGCACTACGGGATCTGGAAAATCTACCTTCGCACAATCTCTAGCAGAATATTATGCAACTAATAGTTTTATAACAAAAACAATAGAAAGTCCTAGAAGTTTAATTCTAAGCAAAGACGTTACGCAGTACAGTAAAAATCTAGCAAGCTCAGAAGAAATCCATGACATTTTGTTTTTATCAAGGCCTGATTATATTATATTTGATGAAATGAGAGATACTCCAGATTTTATATTATTCACAGATTTAAGATTAGGTGGATCAAATGTTTTAGGAGTATTACATGCAGCTACCCCCATAGATGCAATACAAAGATTTATTGGAAGATTAGAAGTTGGTATGATTCCAAGTGTTCTAGATACTTTAATATTTATAGAAAAAGGAAATGTCTCAAGAATACTTACAGTACAAATGATAGTAAAAGTCCCTTCTGGGATGACAGAAGCAGACCTTGCAAGACCTGTAATTGAAGTTCGTGATTATATAACAAACAAACTAGAATTTGAAATATACAGCTATGGTGAAGAAACAGTAGTAATTCCTGTACAAGAAGAATTCTTGCATGATCCTACAAAAGCATTAGCAGCAAAACAACTAGAAAGAGAACTTAGAGCTTATGTTAATGATGTCAAAGTAAAAATAATAAATAATAACAGAGCAGAAGTATATCTTCCAGAAGATGAAATAGCTAAATTCATAGGCAAAGAAGGCAAGAACATTTCTCAAATAGAAAAAAAGTTAGGTTTTGGTCTAACAGTAAAAGAACTAAAAGAAGTTATAGAAAATGAAGAGTCTGATAAAATTCCTATAAATTATAAAGTTGAAGAATCAAAAAAAGCATTAGTATTCAAACTTCCCCAAGAACATGCAGGAAAAATAGCAGAAGTTTACGTTGATGGCCATTTTTTGTTAACATATACTATAGGAAATAAAGCAGAATTAAAAATAAATAAAAAATCCAAATTAGGACAAGAGCTTCTTAAAGACCTAGACAATAGAAGAAAAATTGAAGTTAGAGTTTAATCTGAAAGATTTACGTTTAAAGGGGCGATAAGTATATAAAAATGTACAACTATAAAATATTATGAAAACGTTAACTGCAGTTTTACATAAAGAAGAAGATGTGTATGTTGCCGAATGCCCTGAAATTGGTACAGTTAGTCAGGGCAATACTATAGAAGAAGCAATATTTAATCTAAAAGAAGCTACAGAGTTATACTTAGAAGAATTTCCTGCAGAGGATATAGAGAAGCCCATAATGACTACATTTGAGGTTGATATTCATGCCACAGCTAAGAAAAGTTTCAGGACAGGAAGCAATTAAAATTCTTTGTAATAAACTTGGATTCCAAATAAGTGGCAGAACTGGAAGCCATGTAAGATTATCTAAAGAAACACCTGAAGGAAAAGTTGGTACTGTTGTTCCAATGCATAAAGAAATAAAAATAGGAACTCTTAAATCTGTATTAAAACTAGCAAAAATAGATGAAGAAGAATTTGCAAAATATTTATAAAAAATCCAAATTAGGACAAGAGCTTCTTAAAGACCTAGACAATAGAAGAAAAATTGAAGTTAGAGTTTAAGGTAAATACTTCAATATATCAGATAAATTATTACTATCAACAACATAAGTTGCAAATTTTTTCAGTTCTTTAGAATCAGAATTAAACGCAATAGATAAACCTACTTCTTTAAATGCTTCTATATCATTATCACTATCTCCAATATAAATAGCTTCTTTTGTAAGTATATTCAAATCATTACATAAATTCATAATAATTTGTGCCTTTTTCTCTTTTCCTGCACCTATTGGCCAAACAAATTCACCACTTACTTTTCCATTTTTAATAACTAATTCATTAGCATATATATGATCTATACCAAAATCTCTTTGAACTCTTCTAGCAACATCTATACTTGAACCACTAATAATTGCAGTAAAATAATAATTGTTCTTCACATAATTAAAAACTTCTTTAACACCAGGCAAATATTCCAAAGAATTAACTAAATCATAATATAGTTCAGCGTTTTTCCCCTTCCACAACTTAATAACTACTTCCTCAACTAATTTAGCATAATCTGAATGGAGATATTTTTCAGTCAATATTTTACCTTGTTCTAGTGTTCCAAACTTTTTATGTAGCTCAATCCAAAAATTAATATCTTTAAAAATAACGCCATCCATATCAAAACAAATTAGTTTAAATGCCATTTTAGAAATTATTTTTTCTCATATCTATCTTTATCTCTTCCATAACATTTATCCATTACTCTAGAAAAGCTATCATCAAGATTTATATTGAGAGAATTAGCTAAGCAGCAAACTGTAAATATTATGTCTCCTATTTCATCTCCAACCTCTTTAACTTCCTCAGTAGGTTTTTTCTTTTTAGGACCAAAACGATGATTTACTTCTCTCGCTAGCTCTCCAGTCTCTTCAGTTAACCTAGCCAGCATTTCTAACGGACTCCAATAAGGAACTTTAAATTGTTGAGTCCATTCATCAACTTGTTTCTGAATATGCTGCATTGACATTTTACTTTCCAACTAAGCTCTTTTTCACGTTTTTAAAAGTCTCAGCTATATCTATAACATATTTTCCCTCTTCTAGTCTATAAACCATTGGCTCTCCCTTAAACAATCTAACTATATCCAATTCAAATTTGCCAGGTTTCAGGATATTGACAGAAGCCAAATCCAAAATAATAGGCTTATCCTCTTCATAGCCAATAATATCTAAAACATCCCTTTCTATCTTTTCTTTATCTTCCTTTGTTAATTGACTTGTAACTTCCTTAACACGTTCCAAAGCCTCTTTCTTAATAAAAAAGAAAAATTTACCACCGCAACTGTTGCAACCTTTCAGAATTTCGTTACTTGCATCTTCGTATATTTTATTACACTTAACACATTGGTGGGGCACTTTGTATCACTATAATTAATAAAAAAACGTACTATATTAAAGTTTCTGTAAAAATAATTAGTTTTGTACTGAATTATTTAATTACTAACAAGTAATTACCAATAGAAAGTTTTAAATAAAATAACAGAACAATTACTTAAAATGATAAAAAATAAACCTGCTGGAGCAATTGCATTTTTAGGAGGTTTGGTGCTTGCTGGTAATGTTTTAATTAAATGCACTCTAGAAAATACTCTTGATGATGGCGTTCTTCCCGATGTAAATATAACTTCAAAAATTTTAGGAGTTAAACTTGAACACGAATGCTTTCCTCTTTATCAAACAAGAGTTAGTAATTATAATGAAGGAACTTGTGACGAATCTGGTTTCATATCTGGATCTTGGTGCTGTTATAGTGAATTGACAGCAACAGGCGGAAAAATTCAAAGAGACAGAGATCTAGCTGTCAAATTAGGAAACCATGAACTAGAAATAGGCTTAGGTCTGGTTGCAGTTGGCTTAGCATTTTACTCAATATCAGGAAAAAACAATAAATATTTTTAGTAAAATATTATTTCCTATTCAAAGAAGAACTTACAGTAAAAACTATAAAAAATAATAATGTTCCAATAAAAGCATGCACTGTAGAATTAACCTGCTGCAATCTACTAAATATAAAATAATGTACTAAAGAAGTAAAAACAAAAGACCCAACAACAATAAAGCCAGGGTTTATCCTATGATTCCTAAATATCATTTCTTCTTTTTTTCCATAGTTAAAAGTTCTATTTTGCTAGGATCTTTCCTTATTTCCTTAACTATGGTTGCAGGACCTACAATTGTTAAACCAGATCTCTTTCTTAATAAAAAATGCGCAATATCTTTCTTAAGTTTGTCTAAAAAATCACCCTTGAACTCATAATCTATGCTTGCAATCTCTATGCCTTTGAAAGTTTTGTTTATTATCTGCATTGTTCTCTTTATTAGTTCTGATTCTTCAATATGATCCAATCTTCCTTCAATCAACAAAATTTTACCATCCTTAACAGATTTAAGAATTCTTCTTATCTTTTCATCCATGTCCAAAGAAACAAATTCATGATGTGGTACATATTGTAATGTTAGCATGTTTCCTCCTCTTTTTTATTTGACAAGCTTAAACAAGTGCTCATAAAATGACTCCATATTGTCTCCCTTAATAGCACTTACTGCAACAGTTGGGTATTGCGGGAAAGCTGATTCTACCCTTTTAACGTCTGACTTCCTTAAATCTATTTTATTAGCAACTATTAAAACTGGAATATCTCTAGCAGCTAAATTTCCAATAATTGTAATATTAACTTGACTGTAAGGGTTTTGTGTTGAATCTATAACTACTAAAACGCAATCCATATCGTCAAGCCACTTAATAGCTTCTATAACTCCTTTGGTAGCTTCCTTAGCCCTTTCCTTTGCCTCTTTAGGATTAATTTTAAACTTCAAGAAATCTTCATAATCAATCTTTGTTGCTATGCCTGGAGTATCAACTAAATTAAAAGTAAGTTCTTTTCCTTTTGACTTAATAGTAACCTTTTCCTTTACTATTACTTCTCTAGTTTCATGAGGAACTGCACTTGATTTTGTAAACTCTTCACCTAACCAGTCCTTAGAAATTCTATTTGCGATTGTACTCTTACCTGCATTCGGGTGACCATATATTCCTAATTTTATAGATCTTCTTTTTTTAAATACACTAAAAACGCCGCCGAAAAAACCCTTTATCCTGCTAATCATACCAAAACTATTAAGATATAAGCCTTTTTTAAGCTTTATGGTGGCAGAACAACAAAATTATTTAGTATGAATCTCAACAACGTCCCCTTCGCCTAAAACATGATCTAAACCAACAGTGCTTCTATTATGTTTCACACTTTTTCCCCATATTCTCGCATATTTAAAGTTCTTAACAAAATCTTTATGTACAACCCCAGCTAGTTCTCCAACAGTGCTTCCTTTTCTCAAAGCAACAGGAGGCCAGTCTGCTTTTTTTCCAGGCATCTTAGTCTGCACATAAACCAAATCTAGCAGACTCCATATGGCATTTTTTAAATCATCAACCCAGCATACAGGATATGGACACTTAAAATTATTTATGAGTTTATTTACTACAACTAAACACTTTTTTGTATTTTCCTCTAATTCCTTTTCATATTTATTTATTAAATCTTGGGCAAAACCGGTCTTATTTTTAGCTTTATAATTTTTTACTGTTTTTAATCTAAAAAAAGCTTTGTCAATTTCCCCCTCAATAATTTCTAATTGTTTCTCACAGTTCTCAGTACCATCTAAAACAACAATAACTAAATCAGCGCTTCTTGCTATAGCTAAAAAACTTGGTCCTCTATCACTTTCTATAAATCCTTCAAATAAAGCAGGTATTTCTATAATTTGTATCTTTACCCCATTGTAATCCATTACTCCAACTTCAGGCATTTTAGTTGTGAATGGATAAGCAGCAATCTCAACTTTAGCTCCTGTCAATTTATTTAATATAGTACTTTTGCCAGAATTGGGCAATCCAACTAAAGCAACTTGTGCAGCACCTTCTTTTTTAATGCTTAAACTAAAACCTCCGGATTTTTTACTTCTATCTTTTTCAACTTTCGCTTTTAATTTTGAAATTTTAGTTTTTATTTCTTGTAAAAGCTTTTCCGCTGATTTGTGTTTGGGAGCAGCTGCATAAACCTTTTCTAAAGCTCTAATTTTCTCCTCGTTAGTTTTAGCTTTATTATATTCTACTAAAGCTAAGCTGTATTCTACTCCTGCATTTGTTGGCATTTTATCTCATTAGAATTAAATTAAGTTCCATATATATCTTTTTCCCTGTCTTTTTTTATTTATTTTTCCATCCTTATATAATTTATTTAAGTGATCAAGAACTACATCACCGCCAACACCAGCAACAAATTGTAATTGAGTTGTTGTTAAATTACTTTTATTTTTGAATTGATTTAATATTTTATCTCTAGTTAATTTAAATCTGCCTTTTCCACCTAGATTTACATAATTTTTAGAACGTTGAACATGAAAATTAACACATTGATCTTTATTTTTAATTATCAATGGGCCAGCTAATTCATAGATTTCTTTTAAGCCTTTAATACTTATTCCAAATTGGTATTGATTTGATGCTTTTATTCCTATTTTTCTACTATACTCAACACTCACAGGAGATAAATTTTTATTATTAGTCCATCTATAATGTTTAGCAACATTTAGCATAAATTCTAAAAAATCTTTAAATGGTTCACTCATACACAAAGAAATTCTTCCAAATTGTACTCCACGGCATTCTAAATCAAAACTTAATATAAAAGCACCAGCAGCTAATTTTTTATCTTTAAATAATAAATTAAAGAGATTTTTATCTTTATCTATTGGGACTATATCATAATGTTTCATATATTCAATTCTTTTTAATGCTGTAGAATAAGAATAATTATTAGGTAATTTTCCACATTCAGCTATTATTAAATTCAACCATAAAGGACTAAATAAAAATGAATATTGTTTATCATAGTTTTCTAATCTAGGTTTTTTATAAGAAGGCCCAATAAATCTAATGCCTTTCTTTTTTCCCCATTCTTTAGTTATATTAAATAAATAATCAATAAATTCTTTATCTTTCATTTTAAGTCTTAAACTTCTAAAAGAATTACATTTGTAATTTTTACCATAACGAGTTTTATATTCAACTTTATGTTTAGGTTTAGTCATTTCTTCAATATAAGCAATAGCAGACATTAAGCAATAGGCTTTCCAATTAATTTTTATCAATTCATAGACAGACATAAAAATAATAACTTATTCAGATTTTAATATGTTTCGGAGCAATTATTAAAAGATTTATAGATTTTATAAAAGATATGCAAGAACATTACTTTACCAAGTCACCCCAATCAAAATTAATAATAAAGAAATTAAAAGTTAAATTAAGAAACAAAGAAATAGAGTTCTTCACAGCATCTGGTTTATTCTCAATTTCTAGAGTAGACCTAGGTTCTGAAATATTAATAAATAAATGTATAATAGAAGACAACTGGAAAGTTTTAGATTTAGGCTGCGGTTATGGAATTATAGGTCTAGCTTTACTTAAATCAAATAAAACATTAAAATTAACTTTCTCAGACATAAATGAAAGAGCAATACAGTTAACAAAGAAAAACTTAGATATATATAAACTAAAAGCAACAGTTGTCCAAAGCAATGGGTTTGAAAATATAAGAGAAAAATTTAATGCAATACTATTAAATCCACCGCAAACTGCAGGCAAAGAATTGTGCTTTAAATTAATAGAAAATTCTAAAGAATACTTAGAAAAAAATGGTTTACTGCAGGTAGTAGCAAGGCACAACAAGGGCGGAAAAGAGCTCTCAAGGAAAATGAAAGAGGTTTTTAACAACGTAACTGAAATATCAAAATCCTCAGGCTACAGGATTTATATAAGCAAAAATTCAGATTCTTAGAATAAAACTATAAAAAAGCACAACTTTTATAAATTCATAGCCATAAAATTAAAAAGATTTAATCAAAACAACAAATATGGTCCCGTATCAAGAATTATTAATAAGGCTATTAACTGGGTTTTTAATATTAATTATGGGTCTAATAATAGCGCAAGTAACAAGCAACATACTTAGAAGATTTATAAAAGGCATAGAAGTAAACAAAACACTAGAACAACAATTAAAGATAAAAATAAATCTAGAGAATTACATAAGCGCAATTGTAAAATATATAATATACCTGATAACAATAATATTTGCACTAAACCAATTAGGTGTATCAACAAAGATATTGCAGACAATTCTTGTAGTATTCATTATTTTAATAGTTATATTTATAATTTTGGCATTCAAAGACTGGCTTCCAAACCTTATATCAGGAATTTATATAATAAGGACTGAAAAAATAAAACTAGGGGATAAAATAAAAACCAAAGATATAAAAGGCAAAGTAATAGAGATAAAACTATTAGAAACAAAAATAGAAACAAATAATAATGAGATAATATTTATACCTAATTCAAACCTAACAAAATTAGAGCTGGTAAAGGAGAAAAAATAAGGAGGCTTTAATGTGGTAAGAGCTTATGTTATGATTGCAGTTGAAGGTGTAGATGTAAATAAAGTAGCCAAAGAACTAACAAATATAGAAGAAATAGAGAATGTGCATTTAATATATGGTGAATATGATATAATGGTGCATGTAAAATCAAAAAACCTAATTGACTTAAAAGAACTGGCTTTGGAAAAAATAGGAAAAGTAAAAGGCGTAGTAAAAACAAGCACATTGATTGTGGCAGATGAAGAATAATTAAGATATTAATCTTGCAAGTACTTTTTGATCTTCTTCACAAAAGCTAATATTTGGTTCATTTTTATTTGAAGTACTATCCATCAAACAACCCTTTATTTCATGATGGTCATAACCAAATATGCCATGCCCTATTTCATGAGCTAAAATATCTCCTCTTAAAACAGGAGATTGATAAATATCAAGAACGCCATTCGCATGATAAAATCCTTGTTCAACATTAAACTTTGATGGATGGGATAGTCTTGGTATAATTCTAACAGTAATTGAGTCAATTTTAGAAGATAAATCAACTACTTCATCGCCAGGTAATTCCAAACAACAACTATCAAGAATATCAGTTATTTTAACAGTGTGCATAACAAATTTTCTACTAGAAAAATTTAATCTATCTTTTGTTGGTAAACCATAACTATTATTTAGATAATTAATAATAGTATTTAATTGTCTTTCAGTATAAGAACAAAAACCATTCCACATTGCAGAATCTCTTCGACACATTATACGAAGACCGGGAATTCCAAGACTTTCAATATAGTCTCCAGAATCATTTAGATATCCAACTAAGAAAAAATCAATAGGTAATACCCAATCACTTCTAGTTCTAAAAATTTCACGAATAGGATTAAATAAATCACCATTGCCATTTACTCGAGAAAAATTTTCTACATATCTCTTGTATTGTTCCGACACCATTATAGTCTAAATAAATTAAGAACTTCTTCTTCAACAAAATGCGTCTTGCCAGGAATTATAATGCACTGCGGGTAAGCATCAATATTAAAATTTAATAAGTCACAGATCTTGCCATATTTTATAACAGCCTTATCAGTTCCTAATGCTGCGCAAACAACACACATAGTGTCAAGGCCAATTCTACTGTCATTTCTTTCTCCACTTTTATTTAATAAATAATTAAATCCGTCTTTAAAGTTCATGAATTTATTCTCACTGGGTTTTAAGTCTAGTAAGAAAAGTGTATGTGAATCTCCGTTGCTTAAAAATGTTTCATAAGAACTGTAAACATTATTATAATCAAAAGGTATAGAAACAACTCTTCCAAATTTATATAAGCTTAATCCAGTATCACTTACAGCTGTAAGCACGGAAGAATTATGCAAAACACTACACCTAATGCCATGATGAACTGCTCTCAAAAACAAGTCCACATGCGTTGTTGCGGAAAAAACATCACCTTTTACTAAAAATGCAACATCAGAATTTAAAGCATTGTTAATCATTTCATCACTGGTTTCAACAAACTCCCTTTCTGCTAAAATAACATTTTTGCCAATTAAAGATTCTAATTTCTTAACATCAAATACTAAAAAAGAAGTATAATTTTCTAAGTAAACAAAACTGCAGTTTTTAATAACGTCCAGAGAATTAAGAGTTAAATCCTTCTCATCTCCCAATCCTAGTCCAATTAAGTATAACATAAAAATAAAACTTCAAGAAAGTTTATAAGATTAGTGCTATTTTCTAGGATAAATAGTAATTATTCCTTTTTCTAAACCGCCAATATCACTTGGATAATTTCTCATAAACTCATCTAGATTATTAGTTTTTCTCCTAAATTCACCTTCTCTACCAAAAGCAATAAGAGTATCTTCGCAAGTGATAATTCCATCTGGAAAATAATCCCCATTTACAACTTGAAATGGAATTGCACTTGGATTACTATTGCCCCATACTTTAATATCTTTATAGCCAAAAAAATCTATAACCTTCTTGTCCTCTTTAATATCTCCCCAAACATTAGCCAAAAAGAAATCAAAAGTCAATAATTTATCACCATGCTTTGAAAGAGCAAAAAACAAATAATTATAAGCTGATTTAACAGAGCCATAAACTTCGTTCATTCCAAGGTAATGAATATAAGCCCTGCCAGGCGGTCTATTTTCAGGCAAAATAACTCTTGCTTTAAATCCCATTTAATAATTCTTAGATATTTAACTTATAAAAATTTTGTAAATTCAATATAAATTTCATAAAGTATATTCATTTATTAAAAAGCCTATAAAAATTCATGAAAAACAATACTAACAAGCCCCCAGCAGAGAAAGACAAAAAATCATAATTCAGATAATAAATTAAAAATGGTATAAAAAATAAAACAACATTATAAAACAACATTCTAAATTTCTTAACAAAAAATAATACGCTTCCATAAGGCAGACCGTAAATAAAAATCAAAGAAGAAGTTAAAAAATTTAAGTCTTTATTCAGAAAACTAGAAAAAAAACCAACACCAAAATAAAAATATTCGTATCTAAAAACAAATCCAAATAACATTCCTAAAATAAAAAAGAAAATATTAAAAGAATGATATAAAAATATAAAAGGCAACAAAGCCAAAATAAAAAGTTCTAATATTTTAAAATAAACCAAGCCTTTCTTCAATTCCTCCTTTGTAAGCCTAGCTATTAAATATCCAAAAAAGCATCCCAAAATAACTATAATAGAAAATATCATGATTTTTTAAAAAATTAAAGCTATAAAAATTTATCTTATGTCTGCCTGATCAATTCTTGGATTTAATTTAATACTGGGACTTCCTAAAGTAATATTAACTGATCCTCCCCTGCTTCTGGCACTGCCTGCTTCAGATTCTTGAGTAATATCACTGTAACAAAACCCACTACCAATGTATAAACCACCTCTGGTTTTGCCACCAGTATTTAAGCAAAATCCCCCTCTCCTTACATTTCCATAAATAGATACTTGTCCTTCAAGTCTTAAATAAAACCTATCATTTTCAATAGTTAAAGCTGGGTCTAAAGTATACCCTCTAGAATCACCTACAGTAAGATCACTTAAATCAAGTATAAAACCTCTCTGTTGTCTGTATTGTAACCACTTTAAATCATTAGGAGATAAATTACTTCTTAAAGCTAAATTATAATTATGGTGCGTCCTAAATCCAACACCAATATTAACGTCTGTTCCTAAAGCATCAAAACTAAAAGAACTGCCTCCGCCATAAGATCCTCTAGTTCTCCAGCCAAACAAAGTTTCCTGTCCACTATTCAGATTAGTTTGCTTTAGTCTCAATGCCTCTAAATCAAAATCACCGTATAAACCCCAAGCAAATTTTTCTCCATTAAATAAGAGACGAGGTAAAGCTACACTGCCATTTATCCTAAGCCCTTTACCTTCCTCTAA
This sequence comes from Candidatus Woesearchaeota archaeon, assembly GCA_018302765.1. Classification (GTDB taxonomy): domain Archaea; phylum Nanobdellota; class Nanobdellia; order SCGC-AAA011-G17; family GW2011-AR18; genus JACPCE01. Next base: position 103,882 of record JAGVZG010000001.1, on the reverse strand, counting down.
GAAACTATTTCCGCCAAAATTATTTACACGCTCTCTACTATATAAAAAAGCAGGATTAAGTACAGCATCAACTTCCAATTTATTTCCTTTAGCTAAATGTAATCTTCCAGACGGTCCAACTTCTACATGAGTTGTATTACTATTGTCACCAAAGTCCAAAAGCCTTTTACTTAATAATCCATCTACGCCAACTTTTCTTAATCCAGCAGCTGCAGAAACTGCTAAATAATTATTCCCAACACCCCCACCCAAAACTAAACGTAAATCTCCACCAATAAAACCATAAGAAGATTCTAAACCTGTGTTGCTATTAAATTCAACGTTACTTAACAAGCCACGAACTCTAACTCCTCCTACAAATTGTACTGAGTTTGTTGATGCGCAGGCACTACAAGATTCAGTGCTTGAACCTAAAGCGGTATCAGTCCAACCGCTAAAAACAGAAACCGAAGCTGGAACTGAAGGTACAGCTGAACCAGGTCCTGGTCTTCTAGCTTTGAAACTAATAGGTGGAGAAGGAACTGTTGTAGTAGCAGAAGATGAAGCACTTGAACCACTAGGAGCTGCTGGTATTGTTGAAATTCCTGAACCAACTGAAGGTACAGCTGAACCAGGTCCTGGTCTTCTAGCTTTGAAACTAATAGGTGGAGAATGAACTGTTGTAGTAGCAGAAGATGAAGCACTTGAACCACTAGGAGCTGCTGGTATTGTTGAAACTGGAACTGGAACTAAAGGTGTTGGAGAAGGTGGAGGAGTTATAAATATTATCGGAGCTGGTGCAAGTTCTGCAGATGGTTTAACTAATCTTCCAGCCTTAAAACCTGCTAATCCTGGCGGAACAGTTTCTGTATATTTATCTAAAACGCCATACTCAAACTTAGCAAAATGTTCTAAAGCTGCCAAAATACCATAAGAACCATCAGTAATGCAATTAGGCAAAGTAACTAGCTCGTCATACTTAAACTCATAGACTTTTTCTGGACATAAAGTAAGATCTCTCTCAGCATCTCTATCAAAAGCAAAAATAGTTATACTTTCCAAATCATGTGAACCTCTATAAGCATAAGCACTTCTCCTAGAATTAACATTTATTTTTTCTCTTGCAGTTATATTTAAATCAACAGTGTGAACTGGAAATCCATCAGGACCAAAACTCTTTGTAACCTTCAACAAAGAACCCCAATAAGGAGTATCAAACAAATCTATAAATTCAATAGAAGGCCCTTTGAAATCATTAGGCACTACACGTAGTTTTCTATTAGCGCAAACATAAGCAATGTTTTCTTTTTTAAGAAGTTGAGGTTTACAAGAAGGGTCGCCAGTAACGCTTGCAGAAGTAACTGTTTCATACAAACTGCCTTGGCCTCTGTCCCAAATCCCAAATTTCAAAGCAATATCACTGTCTTTTTCACCACTAGATACTCTGTACTTAAAAACATGTACATTACCCTTTTCTTTTATTTTAGAAAACGCTGTTCTCTCTGACCTAGGTTTTCTAGCAGCATCAACGTTAGTTTCAGCACTGCCAATAAATAAAAAAAGCGCTGCATATAGTAGTGATCTTAAAGACATTTACTCCTCCCAATGGTGTTATCACACAAGAGTGATTACTACTATTTAAAACTTATCATTCACAACCAAATTCAATTATAGAACCTACGTAGTTTCCTCTTTTGACAGAAACAAGTGGCCTTTTAGAATTCTCTACTCTTATTACCTTAATCAGCTCTCTTCCAAAAGTAAAATTTTCATCTAAACTAGAATCATGAGGTTGATCCAAATAAAGTTTTCCTCTTCCAGCGCATGATTCTAAGTCCCCACAAAAATATCCCCTTATACTAACAAGTTCGCCTTTTGCTCCAACAGCGTATTCTAAACCAATATTTACACTTAAGCATTTACCGCTGTTCTTAGTCCTATATTTATCTTGATAAGCTTCATTAAAACCACTTATTATTGCAGTGCCATATTGTGCTGCAACTGGGTCGCCAGACAAAACAACGCCAAAAGGGTCAGTATAATCACGACGACCAGAAGTGCCAGCAGCATCTTCATCGTAAGTATCGCCAGAACTATCATCTTCAGAGTCGCCACTCTCAGCAGGAGTTGCTGTCTCAGTAGCATTAGCATAAGGATTAACAACTAATTCAATTGTTCCAGAACTGCCTACGCCAGAATCTGAACCAAGATCTGGAGAACTTGGACGTTCTATTGCTACGTGCAAAGTTCGAGTAGATGTAGGATCTGTTGTTGCAACTGCACCAGAATCTGACCTCACTTCAACATTATTTGGAGCACGATCACCAGCATCTCCAGGAGTGTCTCCACTTTCCCCATTATTAGGAAGAACACAAACATAAGCAGGCATACCTTTCATAAAATTTTTCTGTGGCTTACAATTTTTATTATTGTAAACATCATTTTGACCAACTTTTTTATAGGTGTCTCCTTCAGAACTGTCGTCCCATTTATTAAATCTAACAGCGTACAAAAATGAACCCTCTCCATCCCTAACTTTACCTAAGTCATATTTGAATACGTCTTTATTTCCAACATTGCCAACTTTAACAAAACTAGGTTTTTTAGAAGAAGAATCTGCGTCTGATGAACCAGAACTTTTTGATTCTACTTCTGCAGATTCTGTAGTTTTTTCAGAACTATCATCACTACTACCTTCGTCAGCAGCAGGTTCGTCATCTGCAACATGAGGCTTAGGCAAAGGAGCAGGATTTTTGTTTTGCGTATTTCCATTAACACGACCAAATAAAGGAAGTTCTTTACCACTAACTTTTCTTGCTAAATCATTGCAAGGCTTACAAGTTAAAGAAGAAGCAGCAAGTCCTAAAACAAGTGCACCAAGGCCACCTATTGTCCAATTTTTAATAGACATAATTCAAAACTCCGTAACATCCCTAAAGTAGTAACATACTTATAAAGATTTCTATTTTGCAGCATTTATCAAAAACAGCAATTTAATAACGAAGCTTTTTGTAGCCGCAACTCCTGCGCACAGCATCTTTCCCCAGCAATGCTTATTATTTTATATTAACAATTGGGGCCGTTCTGATAAATCTGAAAGTGCTCACAAAAAATAAAATAACTACAAAATAATAAAATTTACTAAATTCTGCACTCTAAATGCTGCAGAGAATTTCCCCTAAATGCTTGTAGCCCAACAAGTCTTTCTGCAGAACATCTAGTAACAAGAAATTGTTCATAAATATCACTGTCAACTCTATAAGTTCTCAAATAAGATCTTACTAAGTTTTCCAAAATGTTAACACAAACCTTAGAATATTTTAACACTTCGTCAGCTCTTCCTCTTAAGTGATTGTAATTGTGGTCTAATTTACCTTCATCAACTAATTCAATAAGCCCACTAAAGTCTAATTCGCCAAGATATGTTTTTAAGTTGCTTAGTAATTTAACGTCAGGTATGTTGTGGCCGTCACTTCTGAGTATTGATGTCATAAGGCCTATAGAGCCAATTGCAATACGCACAGATTCTTTAAAATTTTCATAGAACTTTTCTTCATTATAAGCTAAGTAATGTCTAGAAGTTAATAAATTAGCTCTTACAGCAGACAAGTTGTTTGCAAATCTGGCTTTTAATTTATCAGGAACGTCTAAATCAAATTTTTCATATTCTTTTTTTCCAACAAAATATTTATATCCGTATCTCAATATAAATTCAACATCAGTAGGAACAAAAGCTCTATCATTAAGTATTGTATCATCAGAAACAATTAGATTAATAGGCATTTGAATTTCTTCCATTGATATTTCCAAAGCAGAAGAAACTTTATCATACATAAAAGAATCAACAACAGGACCACCGGGAAAAACCAAAAGAACATTAAATTTATAGTTGCCCTTCTCTGCAATTTTCATTCTTATATAATCAGGACTTAAATCAGAATAAACACAATTAATAGCATTTAGTCCTCCAGTTCTAATTATATCACTATGTTGACTTTCTAAAGGAGAACATATCACTGCATTAATGTCTAAATTCTTAAGGCTTCCTCTACCGTTTAATAGCCTAATAATTAAATAAGGTATTTCGCCATCTCCTACAGTGTGCATATTTGCTGCTTCTTTATAAACCATAAATAACAAAAATACAAAAAACTTATAAAACTAGCTTCAAAAGCATATTAACACCATTAAAAAGTAAAACAATAAAATTAAAAATAAGCTAAAACCAATTCTTGTATGAATTTCACAGTAACTCCATGGGATGTAAAAGGGGAAGTTGATTACGACAGATTAATCAAGGAATTTGGCGTTGAAAAAATTAATGATGAAATCCTAACAAGAATAAAAAAACACACAAAAGATCTACATTTCATGTTAAGAAGAAAAGTATTCTTTGCTCATAGAGATTTAAATTGGCTGCTTAACGAATACGAAAAAGGAAATAAATTTTACTTATATAGTGGCAGGGCTCCATCTGGTAATGTACATTTAGGACATTTAATGCCTTGGTTGTTCACAAAGTGGTTGCAAGACCAATTTGATGCGGAATTGTGGTTCCAATTTCCAGATGAAGAAAAATTTTTATTCAAACAAGAATTAACATCTGAAGATACAGAAAAATATTTACATGAAAATATGCTAGACGTTATTGCTATTGGTTTTGATCAGAAAAAAACAAAATTCTTAGTTGATACAAAACATGCTGACTTAATGTATAAAGAAGCATGCAAAATCGCTAAAAAAATAACATTTTCTATGGTTAAATCCTCTTTTGGATTAAATGAACAAACAAATATAGGTGCCATATTTTATACTTCAATGCAAACTGTTCCAGCATTCCTACCTTCAGTTATAAAAAATAAAAATATCCCTTGTTTAATACCACATGCCATCGATCAAGATCCACATTTCAGAATTACAAGAGATATTCTACCAAAATTAGGTTATTACAAACCAGCAAGTATTCAGTGCATGTTCTTGCCATCACTAACAGGATCAAGTGGAAAAATGTCATCATCAGAAGAATCATCTGCACTACACACAATAGATCCGCCTGAAGTAGTAGCTAAAAAAATCAGAAAGTACGCATTTTCAGGCGGTCAAGCAACAGTAGAGGAACACAGAAAAAAAGGCGGCAATCCAGAAATAGATATAAGCTACCAATGGTTAAGAATGTTGTTTGAACCTGATGATAAAAAACTAGAAAAAATTTACTACGATTACAAATCAGGAAAATTATTAACAGGAGAACTGAAAGAAATATTAATTGAAAAAATAAATTCTTTTCTAAAAGAACATCAAAGAAAAAGAGAATTGGCAAAAAAGCAAATTGACAAATTTATTTATAAAAATAATATGATGAAATAACTAAATATTTAAAAAGTAAAGAAAAAATTGATGATTTATGTTTGGCGCAGATGAAGAAGTAGTAACTTTAAAACGCATTGCTACAAAATACCAATTACCAAGTAATTCTTTAGACACAATCTTAAATAAATTAACTTTTATTAATATAGAATATATTATTAAAGGATTTTATGATAAAAGAATAATGAATACAAATCAAGATATAAGTTGTGGTGACGGATCAAAACTATATCAAGCTGGTCAAGATTTAGCCAAAGCAAGGACACAAGACGTTGCTGCCATTAAGTTCTCTAGGGGATTAAACGACGGATTAATAAATATTTCCCCAAGTGAGGCTTCAGAGTCATATCTTAAAGGATATTATATAGGAAGAAAATTCCATTTTAGAGTAAAAATATAAAAAATTATCTTTTTACACTTCTCATTGGTCCACCACGTTTATAAGGGGTACCTTTCCCGCCTTTTCCACCCCTGGATTCTGGATAAACATCTAACACACTTTCACTTTCATCATAACCACAACTTAAACATATTAGAAATTTACTTCCCATTAATTCAACAGCATCAATGTGCTTGCTTTTGCATTTGGGACATTCAGTTTTCATATTATCCTCTTACCAGTTTCTAAATCAACAATATGTATTACAGTAACAGGACAAGCTTCAGCAGCTTCCTTCCATTTCTGTAATTCAGACTCATCAATTTCTCTTACAAAAAAACTAGTTTTTTGATCTTTAATACTATCTTTCAAATCAACTTTTCCATCTTCAACAATTATCCAATTATCAGAATCTACAGCAACGCAGGCTGCTGCACCTATACAACCTTCTCTATCCAATTCAACCCTATATTTTTTTCCCATTTTTAAAACATCTCCAAAACATCTTTACCATGTGTTTCACAATTAATTTTATCAATAATATCTTTTATTTTACCATTTTTATCTATTAAAAAAGTTTATCCGAGGTCTTAAGCACAGTTACTATAAACGCCGTTCACCTAAAGATTCTAAATGAACCTTTATAGGGTGGGACTATCAATCATCTAAAGGCACTAAGCCACATCATTGATAGTGCTAAATGGTTTTTGAACCCACAAGTCCGTGAGGACGCAGGATATTTGCAAACCATTATATAGCAATCCTGTGCCATACCAGGTTAGGCGACCTCGGCGTAATTTTAGAAAGTCTTCCATACCTATATAAAATTAACTTTTGAGATCTTTTGAAACAATCACAAAATCCTCAGTTTCATGACATAAGTGCATTTTATTTACCTCCAATTTAATTTTTGTTTTCATAGTTATAATAAGTAGAATTAGAATATAAAGTACATCCCATAAAACACCCTGTATCATCTCTCAGCTTGTTTCCACATTTCTAAAAATTGACATCCTCTCACACCCTAAAGGGTGGAGATTCCTTTAATTGATTTGGCGTGATGCTCCTCGAGATATTTTTTCGCATTTTCTAAAGTTATATGCCCAACACTTGCTGCAAATTTTCCCTTGCTCCATAAATGTCCTTTTCTATATCTAAGCCTGAGATTTGGTACAATCTTAAACAATAAGTAAGCACTAAATCCTTTGATTAAGTTTAGTGCTTTACTAGGCGCCATTGTTAGTGGAATTGAAGCAATAAGATGAATGTGATCTACATCCACTTCAATTTCCATAATTTCTATCTTATTCTTCTTTGCAGCTTCGCTTATTGCAATCAGGCAAAGATTTTTAATGTAGTCTTGCCTGAATATATTATACCAATACTTAGTGCACCATTCAAAATGCCATGTGCTCCATGCGATTGAATGTGCATGAGTATTTTGCTAGTAGATGCTCATCGTTGCCTCCTTCGGGATGCATCACTTTACCAGCATTATTCCTAAACTATTTCTAGAATAATGTTTCTACACACCATTCACTCCACTCTAAAGAGTGGTCGCGAGCTTAATTAAATAATTTCTCAATTTAGAAGCTCGCTAGATTTCTGGCGACTATTCATCTTAAATTTTTAAAATTTCAAAGTTTTATTTAGATAGTATGAGCATACCCTTGCGGAAATTCATAGTTTAGTTTAACTTCAAGAGAGATAGCTAAAAATTTTTCCAAAACGAATTAAAGGATCTATATTTGTACAAATATTAGAAAAACAGGGATGAGGAACTTATTTCTTCAAATATCTTTTATTTTCTTTTATATAAGTTTTTATAAACCATTGTATAAATATTCCTTCATTTTTCTTTACTTGCGATCTTTCAAGCGCATTATAATAACTATTTCTTCCTTCATATTTTATATTTAACATTGGATATTTATTTTTTTTGAGAACAAAATTCATCATCAGTCTTGATATTCTCCCATTCCCATCTCCAAATGGGTGTATTGTAACAAATTTTAAATGAACGCATGCTGCTAATTCTACAGGATTTATCTTACTTTTATTTTTTTCATACCATTTAAAGAATTCCCTTAATAATAAATAAACTTCTACAGGAGAGGAAGGTATAAACTTACTCCCAGATATTGCAACCTGGTGTTTTCTTAGTATTCCAGCCATATCTTTTTTTGTTTCTAAAAACAACATTCTATGCCAATGAAGAATTAAATCTAATGACAAGTCTTTTTTGAATTTTAACACTTCATAGAATACTTTTTTATGTGCTTCTGCTTCTCTAACATCTCTAACAGGTTTTTCTTTGGGCGTTATTCCTTTTTCTAATAAATTTGCAGTTTCTCTTAATGTTAACCTTGAACCTTCTATCCTTTGAGTATTATAAGTAAATTTAATCATAAAAGATTCTATTTCTTTTTCAGTTAACGATTCTGGTATTGATCTATTTTCTTTATTATACTCTTTTTTTATCTCTTCTAATGTTTTACTCCATCTTTCTTTATATATTTCTTCAGTAAATTTTATCTTGATTTCTTCAATATTTTTGGGAATCTCAGTTCCTAAGTAAAGTTCTTTTTTTTTGACAGAACCTGCTTCTCTAAATGAATGTTCCAAATAATAATACTCCTTGCTATCTATTGATTTTTTTCTTATCAAAACCATACAAATAACTACCTCTACAACTATATAAATATTACCATTTTATACAAAATGTAGGGGTAAATATAGCACAAATATTAGAAAAACAGGGATGAGCTTAAATATAAGTCACGTCTTTATTATGTAGATAAGGTTTTAGAAAACTATGACATCTATAAGTCAAGTGTTCCATTGCACAGCTAAGCAAGAAACAAAGATATAAAGTTTAAAACACAAAAACAGTGTAAAATTAGAACATCGGAAAACATCAGCGTGATCTGAATGAACATAATTAGTTTATAAAATTGTCTAAATATTCAAAAATCTAAGAATTCTTCAAACCTGTAAATATTGTCTCCCAAGTTTCTTCATCTACTGCCCCACTACCCTTCCATAAAATAAGACCATTTCTGCCAATAGCGTATTTAGTTGTAGTAGAATGAACTCCATAATCAACTAATACACTTGATTGAGCAGTTGTAAACTTAATATCATGCAAACCCATTTTATTAACATATTCCTTAATAGATTCAATGTCTTCACTAGAATCCAAATCCATTGCTAAAAACTCAACACCGTCTTTATATTTAGGATAAACATTTTTCACAACAGAAAAATCTTCCTTGCAATAAGGGCACCAAGTAGCCCAGAAATAAAGTAAAACTGGTTTCTCACCTTTGTAATCACTTAATTTAAAATCTGTACCATCAATAAGTTTAACACTGAAATCAGGAGCTACATCTCCTTTGTCATTTCCAACATCCTGAACACTATGACCCATAGGCAAAGATGTATTACTTTGTCCAGAACAGCCAGCAAAAACTGAAGAAACAGCTAAGATAAAAAACAATACTAAAATTAATTTTCTCATGGTAAAATCAAAAAATAGGTAATAAATTAACCTTTCGCTTTACAGATAATTTTAAATAAAATAAAAATCTAAATAGTTTAGGGTGAACCAAAATTAATACACAAAAGCCATTCAAAAATAAAGAATTCTTAAATAGTATAATTAAAAATATAATATCAATAAAATTCAAACTATACGGAAAAATTCCTTCTAAACTAATATCAAAAAACGATTTAGAAATAGATTTCAATCTAGGAAACACCCATATTACAGAAGTGGATTTAAAAGAATTAAGTAATATTATTAAAAAAATAAATAATAAATATAAAACAAATATAACTTACTGTTTATACCATTCAGATCAATTTCCAGGAAAAATGCTTCTAAATATCAGAAGCCCAAACGCTCCCAAATTAATATCAACAAATATTAAATTTTAACTAATATATCATTACCTTGTATCTTTACTTCATATTTTTTTTCATTCTTCTCAGCAGGCCCTTTCAAAACTTTCCCGTTTGTAACATCAAATTCAGCACCATGCCACGGGCAAGTCACTATATTGCCATTAAGTTTGCCATACTCTAAAGGACCACCTTTGTGAGTACAAACAGAACACATAGAATAATATTTTCCATCAACATTTGCTATTAACAATTTACTTCCATTAACAGAAAAGCTCTTCATCTTACCATTTTTTATTTCATCAACACCTGCTACTTTGACAAATTCAGACATTAACATCACCTCTTAAATAAAGAGAAATACAAATTTAAATAGTTTGTTCTAAAGAATTAACCAACAACTATAAATTCTTTTTTCTCTAGTTCTTTAATTATCATACGTATAGTTAAACTTGTTAAAAAATGATTACCTGGCCTATTAAGGTAAAACATAGGAGGCTTACTTCCATCATCAAAAATTTTTGCTCCAGTAAATCTATCATAAACCTCAAGTAGTTGATGCATACATGAATCAGGAATAAGTGACTTTCCTTTATTCAAATCCATTATTGCAGAAAAAAACTGACTCTTTTTAATTGCAGTTGCATTTTTAGCATCAGGTGATAACGTCTTAACAAAAGAAGCTAATTGTGTACTAACAAGATTTAATGCAGTTAAAATACCTGCCTGAAAATCTTTACTTACCTTAGGGTGATTTTTAGGTACAGAATTATAAAGCTGGGAAATTGGCATTTCATATTCTACAGGAACAAAAGTAGGCGGCACTCCCTGGTTTATAAGATAATCCAAAACTGCTGCTTCAATCTTAAAGTCATCTGGCACATTAGAAATAAAAGGGCTGTAAACTGTCTCAATTAAACCAGTCTCTAAATCTTGCGCTTCCAGCCTTCTTCTTTTCTCTAAAGTTGATCTAACAAGGTTCTCTAGTTTAATATAAGATTGCCCGTTAAGCGATCTTTTAGGATCCTTTCTACAGCGCTCCAAAACTGAAAAAGTATAGCTAACAACACTAGGGTTAAGAAGAAGTATTTCAGGATTTATACCTTCATAAGGTTTAACGTATCCTACTGTTCTGCCCTCTTTAACATTACTTGAACCAACCCTGTTCTTATGTGCAAGATTAGCAGCGTCGTACAAAGCAACCCTATATTTAACATAGCTATCTGGATAAACTGTATTCATACTTTCATGCAAATATTTTATTGCAAGGCAATGAGCAGATGAACTTGGTTCAACTTCCTTGGCGCCTCCTTCATCTCCTGTATCAATCTCTATAACAAGAATATCATTAGGACCATCTCCAAATCTTGTACGTTTAATTTCTCTTGCCATCTTATTTATGTTATCACCATCAAGGTATAAAAATAAATGCAACTAATATTTAAATCTTTTCCTAAAGAAACAATCCCATGAAAGAGTTTAAAAAAGCAAAATTTGATCTAAAAACAGAACAAGGAACAATAATAAGAGGGGCAATATATACAGAAAAACCTTCTTTCAATTATACAGAATACCTAAAACAAAAAAACAAACAAGAGGAAATAGAAAAGCTAAAGCACTTAAGAACAGAAATATGCCAAGATCTTAGAATAAATAAGCAAGATATTTTAGTCGATGAAAAACATTACAGATTATGGACATCCAGAAGAATTGTTCTTAGACATAAACAAGAAATAAAATCCAAAAACTTAATACCTGCAATTGTAGAATTTATTCCAGATGAACAAGAATTAGAAACTGAAGTAGAATTCTTATAATTACTGTTTCTTATACTTTGGTCCGCCAGAAAAAGCAAACTCTTGTAATCCTTCATCTAAATATAGAATATGATAAGATTTATGACTATTTCCATTATGCAATTCCATCAAAAGATAGTTACCTGGAAGTAAATTGTCTGGAAGAATTTCAACAGGAACAATCCTACCATAATTTAACTCAAAAGAAAAAAATCTATCCTTTCTTACAGCATCATACAAAGAAACCTTTGGACCCCAGTCACTTTGACTAAAAACATCGAGAGGAACTTCATGAGAACCTAAGGATATTAATCTTCTATAGTTATCTCCTTTCTTAGAAGGCAAAGGATGAAATTGAAAAACTCTTAAATTGGGAGAATGTAATACTTTAACAAAATCATTTAGAAAAATAGCTAATCTATTTGGTGCATTTTCACCAGCAAGGTCAACGCCCAACATTAATTCTAATTCTCTAGTCATTTACTTCTCCAAAAGGTTTATTTCTATGTTCACCCCTTTTGGTAAAGGAACTCTCATAACTAATCTTAATGCTCTCTCATCAACGCCTAAATCAATTAGTCTTTTATGAACTCTCATTTCAAACCTATCAAAACTAGCCCTGCCGTCGCCGCAAGGGCACTTTCTAGTGGTTATTTTTAATTTCTTAGTTGGCAAAGGAATTGGTCCTCTAATAACAGTATTAGTTTTTTTAGCTATATCGACTATAGAATTAACTACTTCATTGAGTAAGTCAATTTCAGCGCTTGCCAATTTTATTCTTGCTTTTTGCATGACATTTAGAAAAGACGACTATTTTTAAAGCTTTCTTAGTTCAGTTTTACAGAATTTATACTTTCTTGATTTTATATTAAAAATTAAAAAAAGAAGTTAAATTTACTTTTTCACATAATCAATACACATGCCTGCAGCAACAGTTTGACCTGCATCTCTAACTGCAAACCTACTCATTTGAGGTATATCTTTCTGTTTCTCAATTACTAAAGGTTTTGTAGGTTTTATAACAACCCTAGCTGCATCTCCGTTCTTTAGCATGTCAGGATTTTCTTGCATTACTTGTCCTGTTGCAGGATCAAGTTTTGCTAACAACTTAACAAATTGGCAAGCAACTTGTGCAGTGTGTATATGAAATACAGGAGTGTATCCAACTGTCAATACTGTAGGATGATTTAAAACAACTATCTGTGCTGTAAACTCACTTACAACTATTGGTGAATTATTTTCATGTCCTACAACATCTCCTCTAGCAATATCTTTTTTATTAACTCCTCTGACTGAAAATCCTATATTATCACCTGGAACAGCCTCTTGTATTTGCTCGTGATGCATCTCAATAGTTTTAACTTCTCCTTTTATACCAGTTCCTTCCCTTCCAGGAACTATAATCACTTTATCGCCAACTTTCATTACTCCAGTTTCAACTCTACCAACTGGAACAACGCCAATGCCTGTAATATTATAAACATCTTGCAAAGGCAATCTTAGCGGCAAGTTTGTTGGTTTTTCAGGAGGACTGAAATTATCTATTTGTTCTAAGATAGTTGATCCAGTATACCAAGACATATTTGTACTCTTCTTCACTACGTTATCTCCTAAGAAAGAAGCAGCTGGAATAAACTTAACTTGATCTGGCTTGTATCCAACAGACTTTAACAAAGCACTTACATCTTCCTTTACTTTATTAAATCTAGCTTGGTCATATTTTACTACGTCCATCTTGTTAACAACAATAGCAATCTGATTTACACCAAAAGTCTTTAACAAGAAAACATGTTCTTTAGTTTGTGCCATTACTCCGTCAGGTGCAGCCACAACTAAGAAAGCAACGTCTGCTTGGCTAGCGCCTGTAATCATATTTTTAATGAAATCTCTGTGCCCTGGAGCATCTATAATTGTACATTCGAATTTAGGAGTGTCAAATTTTTTATGGCTTAAATCAATAGTAACTCCTCTCTCTCTTTCTTCTTTAAGATTATCCATAACAAAAGCAAATTCAAAACCAACCTTTCCTAACTGCTGAGCCATTTCCTTAAGTTTTCTCATATCCTGCTCAGGAATAACACCTGCGTCATACATTAATCTCCCAACTGTAGTGCTCTTTCCGTGGTCTACGTGACCTACAAATACAACGTTTAAATGTGGTTTTGCCTTAGCCATATTTGAATATCCCCCTCAAAATTTCAATAAAACTTGGATTTTTAAGTAATTTATAAAGCTTACGAAAAATTTTTGTGTGTAAAGTCTGGTTATTTTTTCATACCTTAAATGATTTGCTATATTCAATAGTAATAATAGTACATATATATAAAATTAATCTGCATGAATTCTATTAGCTTCCTGTTCTCTTTTAATCTTTAAATCTCTAATTCTTTCTTCAGCTAAACTACTAAAACTGTCTTCCTGAACAGCTGTTTTATAAGAATTAATTGCACTGCTATAGTAAAGCAAAGCAGTTTTGCTGCCTGGAGAAGACGTTGCTTCATTACTGTACAAAGTCTCCCAGACACGGCCTGCAGCGTAAGAAAATAAGCCATACTTTTCATTTTCATTATTAGCAGAAAAATAAGAAGAGCAAGCACTTAAAATATCTCCCAGTGTCTCAAGATCGTGATTATCAGCACTAGGCAAAGTTAGCTCAACGCTTGCTAAATTATAATTACTGCATACGCTGTCCAAGCTAGCAACAGCAGGAACATATAGATCAATAGGCTTCATTTCTTTTCTAGGAGCAACTCCGTCAACAAAACTTTTTACCACAGGACCAAGAACGCCACTAGCATACAACTTATTAGGATAAACTTTTACTAAAACCTTAGGATTTTTTTTTGAAGGTACAACTTTAGGTTTAGCCACAGCCAGAAAACCTATAGAATAAGAAACACTATCAAGGTCAAGAACTCCACCTAAATACCAATGTGTAGTGGGGTTTGGAGTGCCAGTCTTAAAACCTATATCTGCTTCATATTTACTGCCAACAATTTTATTTCCAAGCCTGTCTAAGCTAATTCTAACAGATTCAACTGTGTTAGCACTACGAAAAACTTTTGTTGCAGATAGATTTACTTTGTAATTAAAAGACCATAAATCAACCCTATCAATAATTGTTGGCTTTCTATATTCTGCAGAAAAATTACCATCATCGTCTTTTACAAAAACACGATAAGCAGCAGCAAGTTCTAAAGGAGTTACACGCCCTGAGCCTAAAGCAGTATTTCTGCAGTCCCTAAATACTGTTTCATATTCAGCAACATCAAATCCAACAGCTTCTATAACTGGAAGTACATTTCTAAGTCCAATTCTACGACACACTTTATAAGCTATTACATTATTCGATGAAGTTAAAGCTTCTGCTAAAGACATTCTTCTTTCATACTTTCCATCAAAATTATGAGGAGGATTTCTCAATCCTTTTTTAGAATCAGAAATAACATTGCCTGGTTTGCATGTAATATTTGAATTCTCTTGGTCATAGCAAGAACCATAAACAAAAGGCTTTATTGAAGAAGCAGCAGCACGTCTCCCAGCTACAGCAAGATTCCTAAAACTCCAAGCTCCGCTTAGCGTACTGTAGTCTGTCCTGCCTAAAATAGCAACTATTTGAGCCTCGCTATTCAGCACAGCGCCAGCGCCAAGTTGAACCTGTTCTTGATTTGGTTTAAGTCCATCCACAAATGCTTGGCCTAAAGCGTCATGCATCTCATCATTTATTGTAGTATAAACTGTAAACCCAAAACCTGGATTTGGCTGATGAACAACATTGTCAACTAAATCAAAATCATAATTTTCTAATTCATAAGCCAAAGCACTAAAAACACTAGGATCACTTAT
Source organism: Candidatus Woesearchaeota archaeon (assembly GCA_018302765.1). GTDB lineage: Archaea > Nanobdellota > Nanobdellia > SCGC-AAA011-G17 > GW2011-AR18 > JACPCE01. The sequence continues at coordinate 88,612 of JAGVZG010000001.1, read as the reverse complement.
TGGAGATCTTCTTCTTTTTAAGCCAGGCTTCATTTTAATCACATCTGCAGATTTGCACTCCTTATATTGATCTTCAGTAATCCTTTCAAGATCGTGCAAAGACTCACAGAGCATGTCATATCTACGTTTTTGAAATTCAAAACCACTATTCTTTGGATTTGCTCCTGGATTTTTAATAATTGCTGCTAAAAACAAACTCTCAGGAAAAGTTAAATTACTCAGTTCCTTACCAAAGTAATTCATAGCAGCGCACTTTACGCCATAACAACTGTCTCCTAATGGCGTTGTATTCAAATAAAATTCTAATACTTGTTCCTTGCCAAGCACACTATCTAAATAATAAGCATAACGCAACTCACGAAGTTTCTGCATTGCTGATCTCCTAGGCTTTATCTTACCAAAATCAGTAAACATCATTTTAGATACTTGTTCTGTTATGCCACTTCCACCAACACGTCTTCCACCAAGAATAGGAGAAAATAAACCCTTAATCTTCCTTAAATTCCAGTTTACTCCTTTATGCTCAAGATAGTCTGCATCTTCTACACTTAAAACAGAATTTATAACAGTTTTAGGTACTTCATCCAAAGAAGCATAGTTCCAAGTGGCGTATCTAGTAACAATTTCTCTGCCACTGGAAGTAACTACCTTAATTCCGTTATCCGGAGTTAACGGCCAAATGCCTATTATATTAGGATCAGGATAAGCCCCGCCTGAAGAACCATTATCTTTTCTATTTATATTCAACTTATTTTCTAAAGCACCATTATTTTCTATACTTTTTAATTTTTCACGTTCTTTGTAAGTATGCCAGTATTGCCCTACTCTTCCAAAATCCTTTGGAGGAGTAGTTATATACTTATAAATGCCACAAGTTAAAGCAGCAGAAGTGCCAAATACTAAAGCTCCAGCTAGCGAAATCCCTTTCTTGTGCCTTCTAACAAAATTTCTTATGCCTCTACCTACGTAGTTCAAAACCTTTCCCATATTAACATGAAAATAAAACTTCAGTTATTTAAAAATCTTCCTATATTTAGCTACTTAAAAGTAATAACATTATCAAGGTTAATTATATAAAGTGCATTGCATTAAAAAGCTTATGTCAAAGCACAAAGTCGAAGAAATAACAATATCAGAAAAAGCATCAAGTTTAGAAGCATCGTTCTCAAAAATAGCAAAGTCATTATTTGAAATTGTAATAAACACAGAAGAAATAGATCTAGCTATTACAAAAACACTGATAATAAGAGCAAGGGATCTTAAAAATCTGCTTTTCCAATTTCTAAAAAGATTATTTGAACTAGCAAATAACGAGTTATTTGTATTATCAGCAATAAAGCAGATCACAATAGAACAAATTTCAAATGAATATATGCTAAATGCTGTTTTGATTGGAGATAAAATGAAGTCAGATTACACAATAAAAGACATTGTAAAACAAATAACTGACAGAAATATTTTAATAAGGGAAGATAAAGAAGGTGTGACAACGCAAATAAATATTGTTGTAGAAAGAAGGAATGTTAAAGAAGATGAAGTATAAATTTCTACCACACACAGCAGATATAATTTTTGAAGCCTATGGAAAAACATTAGAAAGCCTATTTGAAAATTCAGCTCTGGCTCTAGAAGAAATCATGGTAGACATAAAAACATTGGAGACTAAAGAGCATTATGAAATATCACTAAAAACAAATTCCATAGAAAATCTTCTTTATGATTTTCTTTCAGAACTTATATTTGTTAAAGACACAGAAGGTTTGCTGTTTAACAAGTTCGATGTTGTTATATCACACAAAAATAAAGTATATGAAATATTTGCAAGATGTGAAGGTGATTTTATCAACAGAGAAACTCAGGATCTCCATGACGATGCAAAGGCAATTACAATGCATGAATTTGAAATAATAAAAGAAGAAGACAAATGGAAAGCAAAAGTGCTTGTTGACATTTAATTATTTAGATGATTTTTTCTTGGCTTTATGTTTTTTAGGTTTAGAAATTTTTTTCTTATATTTTGGTCCACTATTGTCTTTATCTGCAGAGGATTTAATTAAGTCAGCGCCAGCATCAACACTTGGAGCCATTACAGCAGAATAACCAGGAACAATATTATAAGCAATCCAAATTGCAGATAAAACTCCTAAAGCAATACCTCCAGCCAATCCAATCAATTTCCAATCAAGATTAGTGCCTCTACTGATAACAAGACTACCATAAGAATAGTCATTATCTTGGCCTAAATCAACGCCACATGATTTCAAATAATCACCATCTACAAAAAAATTAGTTCCATGTTCTAAAAATAAATTATCAAATTTACTAAAAGCACCTTTAACAAACGAAAATCCTCTGGCATTTGGGTTAGCATAATAAACTGTACCTGATAAAATATAACTATTACTTGACTTTTCTCTTTTTATTTCTTTAAGCACAACGCCCTGAATACCTTTAACAAAATCTTCAGGAATGTCTAACTTATCCAAAAATACTTTATTATATATAACTCCTACAGGAGAACTGCTGCATTCAACATGCGTAATAGGAACAAATGTTTTTAGAAAAGGAAGAAGATAAGAACTCACATTACATAAATCATTATTAACGTTTAATACAGAACATTTACCATTTCTAGCATTGTAATAGCAAAATAAATATTCTCTTCTACCAACTTCAAATATACTGCTGCTGTCACCAATACTTCCAATTACTCCTAGACTAGCGTCAGCTCTGTAAAACAATTTTCCAGAACTTGCATCAAATCTATCAATACGACCACTATAAATTCTAAAGTATTCTATCCTGGCAGCAGTGTCATTAGTACTATTAAAAAACATACCGTCTAAATCACATGGATCTGCAGTCAAAGTGTCTAAATCAGCTATCCTACTTATACCTCCTAACGAAGAATCGACAAGTTTAGCAACATACCCCTCATAAAAAGGAGGCAATGTAGCAGCGTCACTATATCTAACTAATAAATCTTGTCCAATCAATAAAGGTAAAACATCTGGAATTATTGCAGCCATTTTATCATTTGCACTACTTTAAAATAGTGAAGATAAATAAACATTTCTATTGCTAAGAATCTTACTTTGGCTGCGCACAAACATAAGCAGGCATATCTTTCATTAAACCTTTCTGTGGTTTGTTGCAATTTTTATTATTATAAACACCGTCTGAATCAACTTTTTCATATTTGTCAGCAGTTGTGCCAACCCAATCATTAAATGCATCTGAATAAAAAGATGGCTTACCTGTTTTTGTACTATAAGAACCTACTTTTCCAGCAGTATACTTAAATACATGTCTTCCATCTGAAGCACCACCAACCTTAACAAATAAACTGCCCTTAGTTTTAGGTCTGCGTGCCATAAAAGAAATTCTAACTGGTGGATGACTAGAACTACTTCCTAAATCAACCGCAACGCCATTGCTAGCGTCACCTAAATATTCAGACTTAAGATCTTCATGAAGCGTCATATCTGCAGGACTTACTAAATCACCGCCACTTGAAGTCAATAAATCAGGACTATAGCCAGAAACATCCTGAGTACTCAATCCTAAATAAGCTAAGCCAAGCAAACTAGCAAGTCCAAAAGCGCCAATAGATATAATTTTTCCTGCTGAAGATTTTCTCTTCAAATTCATCACATTTGCTTCCAAATAACGTACGTCTAATAAAATTTTACTCGCTGGAATTTTTCCACAAAATAAACTTGATTTTATACTCCCAACAGAAGATCTATAAAAACAAGAAGCCTCTAAATAATATTCATTTTTAACTAATTCAACTTTATGAATTTCAACATTTTCAATATTATCATAATCAAAAATTCTGAATATTCTAACGACATCATCGCTGTCCATCATTCCTACAATTTTACTAAAATTATGTTTATAACTAAAATCTACCCATTTCTTATACAAGCTCGCTAATTTATTATTACGATTTAAATTAGAAGAATTTCTTGCCAAAACATGCAAATTCGGAATTTCACATGTCCTATAATCAATTCCAACAAAACCACTTGTAGTCGTACCAATATTAATTTCTAAGTCTACTTGAAATACAAGACCAGTTCCAACCTTATAATAAATAGGATCAGCGTCTTCTACAGATACATTAACAATATTGTGTGAATCATCATATCCCAAACCTATCAAAACCTTTTCTAAACTAGGACAGTCTCTAACACGCAAATCTTCAATTTGCTCATGAATTTTAGTATCATGAATAAGATTTAAATTTAAAGAATTAGGTATAGCCATTGGTTCACTTTTTTCATTATGAACTTGTTGAAGTAAAGGCGTAGTATCATCTGCTATTGCACTCATATCTATAGTTATAATTTTATCTGTATCGTCATCTCTGCTAGATCCATCCGGAACAACTACGTCTGCCATATTTTAAATACACTACTAAGCAATAGTTAATTATTTATAAATGTTCCGTTGAATATAGCTTTGTGTAAAAAGTCCAAAATCTGTGTATAAAGTGATTAAATCCAGCTACTTCTTACACAAAGCCGTTGAATATAATTCCAAAAATAAGACTTCTTTATAATGTAAAATAACAGTAAAACTTAATAAACTCACCATAATTTATTTTGATTATGTCAAATATACCAAAAGATACAAAACAGATAGAAGAAGCAGTTTGGGAAATCCCAACTAGTTTCAAGCAAGGTATGAACGTACCTGCAAGGATTTACGCAACTAAAAAATTATTAGAAACAATGGATCCCGGAGTGTTTGACCAAGTAACCAATGTAGCATGCCTACCTGGAATACAAAAAGCTGCACTATGCATGCCTGATGGGCATTGGGGGTATGGTTTTCCAATTGGTGGAGTTGCTGCAATGGATGCTGAGACAGGAGTAATCTCTCCAGGAGGAATTGGTTTTGATATAAATTGTGGCATGAGGCTTGTTACAACAAATCTCACAATTAAAGACGTTCAGCCTAAATTAAAAGAACTAGTGAATACTTTCTTCCAAACAGTACCATCTGGTGTAGGCTGCAAAGGTTTTGTAAAAATAAATAATCAGCAATTCAATAATGTAATGGAAGAAGGTGTTAAATGGTGTGTTGAAAATAATTATGGTTGGCAAAAAGACTTAGAAAGAATAGAAAGTAATGGAAGAATTGACTGGGCTGACTCAAGTAAAGTTTCACAAAAAGCAAGACAAAGAGGAATTGATCAACTAGGAACACTTGGCTCAGGTAATCATTATCTAGAAATTCAGCATGTAAAACCAGAAAATATTATTGATAAAGATATAGCAAGGAAATTTGGAATTTTTCCAGATCAGATTGTAATAATGTTCCACTGTGGCTCTAGAGGTTTTGGTCATCAGGTTGCTACAGACTACTTAAAAATTTTTGAAAATGTAATGCAAAGAGAAAAAATAAAAATTTTAGATAAAGAATTATCATGTGCTCCATTTTCAAGCAAGGAAGGACAAGATTATTACAAAGCAATGGCTTGTGCAGCAAATATGGCTTTCGCAAATAGACAAGTAATTTTACATAGAATAAGAGAAGGTTTTGAAAAAATTTTCAAAACTAAAGCAGAAGATATGGAGATGCACTGTGTCTATGATGTAGCTCATAATTTAGCAAGATTACAAGAATTTAAAATTGATGGAAAAAAGAAAAAATTAGTTGTTCATAGAAAAGGCGCAACTTTGTGTCAGGGTCCAGGAAATTCAGAGGTTTCAAAATTATATAGAGATATAGGATCACCAGTAATAATTGGCGGCTCAATGGAAACAGGAAGTTATTTATTAGTCGGTACAGAAAAAGCAGACAATGAAACTTTCTCAAGTACAGCACATGGTTCTGGCAGAACAATGTCAAGGCATCAAGCCAAGAAAGAATTTAGAGGAGATCAACTACAAAAAGAAATGGAACAAAGAGGGATTTATGTTAAGTCTGGATCAATGTCTGGATTAGCTGAAGAAGCAGGATCTGCATACAAAGAAATAAATGACGTAATTGATGCATTAGCTAAAGCAGGAATTTCTAAACCTGTAACAAAATTAATTCCGATAGGAAATGTTAAATAAATTAAGATTACTAAAATATATAAATAATAAAACATTAAGAGAAATATGCTAAAACAAACAATATACTTAATTTTGATGGCTTTAGTAATTTTTCCGGTTGTTGGTGCAGCAGGCTATGCTGAATTTAGTATAAGTAAATCTTCATCAAATTACATTTTATTTGGTTCTGGAAGTAATATTTTAGCATTTTCTAAAGAAGGAGAATTTATGTGGAGCTTTTTTGATGAAGACAAAATAAATGACCTTGAAATAATAGAAGATGTAAATGGTAATGGTTATCAAGATATTTTAATTGGCTCGCAAAGTTTTATTGTTCCCAGCACTAAAATTATAGATGGCAAACAAGGTAAAGTAATTAAAACAATTCCAATAACAAAAAAAACTTACAAGAATAATTATCCTACACCAACCACAAAAATATTAAAAAACAATGGAAGAACATTTTTTTCAAACTTTAATAATATATATGAATCAATTAACGGTGAAATAAATAAAGTAATAAATGCCGGAAATTATATAATAAACTTTGGTGTTTTAGGAAATAATTTTGTGATTATTACACCACAAAAAATAGTTGTATATGACTTAAATTTTAATAAAATAAAGGAAAAAAGCATAAAAACCGGACAGGAAAAGTATTTTCTAACAAGCAATTTTATTGTGCAGTATAAATTAGTTTATTCTGCCAGAACTACTACTGAATTTACTGTCTATGATTCTAGATTAAATAAATACAGCAGCTTTAGTTTGCAAAAAACACTTGTAAGTGCTATTAGTGATAAAATTATTTTAGTTGATGAATTTGAAAATAAATTTTATATTTATAATACATTTGGAAGTGAAGAGACTAAATTAGACACCACAAACCAGCCAAACATAGATGATGAGCAAGCATTTATAGTGCAGGACAAACAACTTAAAGTACTAAAAGATAATGAATTAAAATACATAGCTGATGTTAGCAATATAAGTTTAGACTCTTCATCAAAAATAGCTTGGTTTGATAATTCATTGATTTTGACATATAGTAACAATAATGTAAACATATATAAAAACAATAAATTAGTAGGAACTTTTTCAATTGACAAACAGTTTGTAAATTTAAATTTAGATAGTTCTAAATTCATAATAAGTAAAAACTGGCCGTTTAGTTATAAATATAAACAATATTCTGGTACTGTAGATGATACCAAACTACAAAACGTTCAGATTTCTAGACTAGAAGAAATAAATGACATTAATAACGATGGTGTTAAAGAGGTTTTAGTTTTATTTGGAAGCGGCATTGATATAAATTCCTTAGGAATTTTATACCCAAAAACCAGTGCTTTAAAGCAAATAAGTTTCCAAGTTTCTCCTGCAGAACAGGCAGATATAATTGATGATATAATAAATAAAATTAGTTCTGTTAATAATTCTATAAATAGTAATTTTAAGTCAATATCTGAAAAGCAAACCAAATTTAATGAATTACAGACCAAGTTAGCAGCTGCAAATGCAAGTGATAAGCCAGCTATAGAGAAAAATATAATTAGCGTTAGAGAAGATGTAACAAAATTAGAAAATAAAAATAAAGTATCACAAGATGAACTTTTTAAACTGCAGAATGAAAAGATTTTTTGGGAATCTTCTGACATAGGGAAAAAAATGCAAATTAGCAGTTATGCTTACTTAGGCAATAAAATATTTATCTTATTGTATTCTGGACATACTTATGAAGTAAGCCTTGCAACATTTGAGAAGAATAAAGTTGAGATCAAAGATGGAAATATAGACTTTTATTTTTCTTTTACAGATGGCACTAAGGATATAAACAACGATGGTGTTAAAGAGGTTTTAGTTGTAAGCAATGATAAGTTTGGTATTGTTGATGGAGCAAAATACAATCTGATAAAGAGCAAAATAATTAATGGTACTTATTTTATACAGCAGCACAAGTATATAATTGGAAATAATATAATATTATTTGGTGGAAACAAAATATTAAGATACAGAGTTAATGACTTATCTGTTGTAAATGAAGAAAGTTTTAATAATTTACAGTTTACTGAAATTTTAGACAGTGAACATCTTCTGTATTATTCAGAAAGAGCTCCGGTCTTAGTAGATGAAAATAACAATGTAATTTTAGATTTCTTGCCTAACTACTTAAATCCTGGAAAAGATTCTGTTTTGATTTATAATTGTGGCGGGGATGAAAGAAAAGACGTCGTTGTAGTTGGCAGTGATGGAAGCTCTAACTTAAAACTATATTGCATTGATAAAATCTCAAAATCTGTTATAAATAGTTACGATATAGTAACTGATGTTTCTTCTTCTAAAAGTAACATTGTATATGAAAAAGGAAAATTCAACCAGAACATCGACATTAGAGAACTAAAAAATATAGATATTGCAGGAAATTACCTAATAATTAAATCCAGTGAAACTCAAAAATATGGCACAAGTGGAGAAGCCTTTAGGCCAACAAGTAATATACTAGTTGATTTAAATGACTACAAAATAAAAATTATATCCTTAATGCCTCTATCTATATACGATAGTAAAATATATTCAAATGATGTAGAACTAAGCAAGCCACAATCTATACTAAATTTAGCAGATAATGCATACTTCAAAGGAGATTTTAACATACAATTTACAAATGGAGATTTAAAATTAATATACGCTGACAATCAATTTTATACATCAACACTTGGTAACTCAGAAGATATAAAATTATCAGCAGGCCAACATAATTTAATTGTTCTAAGTACAATACCAGGAACAACAGTCTCAAATGTTGATTACCTGACTGTAAATATATCTAGAAGTACTTCAATCTCACAATACATAATAGCACTTATTTTAATATCATTTTTAGCAATAGGAAGTATACTAAAATGGAAAAGAATGAAACGATAATAGAAGTAAACAACATAAAAAAATATTTCAAAACAAGAAAAGGTTTATTTAAAGCAGTTGATGATATAAGCTTTAGTATAAATAAAGGCAAAGTTTATGGTTTAGTCGGAGAAAATGGTTCTGGTAAAACAACAACAATAAAAATGCTTATGGGCTTGATTAAGCCTACTTTTGGAAATGTCAAATTTAACATTGCTGGCGGGCTGACAAAAATTTATTCCAAAATTGGTTACGTTCCTGAAAAGCCAGCACTATACGGCGATATGCTTCCATTAGATTATTTAATATATATGGGAGGATTATCTGGAATGGATAAAGATAAAGCCATTAATTATGCTCAAGAATTTCTAAAGAATTTTGATTTAGATAATGCTATAGAAAAGAAAATAGAAACATTTAGTTCTGGTATGAAACAAAAATTACTAATTATACAAGCTCTAATGCACGATCCTGAAATATTAATATTGGACGAACCTACTACTGCTCTGGATCCCATTGGACAAAAACAATTGCTGAATGTGATTAAGTTTTTATCAGAAAAAAAAGGCGTAACTATTATTATTAGTAGTCATCATATGGAAGAATTGGAAATGATTGTTGATTATGTTTTAATTTTTGATGCTGGAAAAATAATTATTAATTCAGATATAGAATCATTAAAGAAAGGTTCAAGTGAACAGCTGGAAATAAAAACTACAAATTTAGAGAATGTAGCCAATATTTTAAGAAAAAAATTCAACTTGCAAAGCACCACTATAATAGATGACAAGATTGTGCTGTCAGCGAAAGGAATAGATAAATTAAGAAAAAGTATTTTAGAAACAATAATATCTAGCGGTGAAGAATTAATATCTGTTCATACATCTAGAAAATCACTTTGGAGTGTTGTTATGGAGAAACTGAAAAAATGAATAAGGCACTTATTATAGCTAAACAAACATTTATAGAGAACTTAAGTCTTAAGAAAACTTGGATATATTTTATTTTTGTTGTTTCTATAACACTTTTAGGCCTGAAACTATCTATTCAGCCAGGTTACCTAAACTTTATAGATAAGAATGCTGAATTTGTAAGCTGGTACTTCTTAATGGGCTTTTTCTGGATTGTAGGTCTGCCTTACATGCTTTATATAGGTGCTTTGTCTGTGAATTCTGTTTCTAAGGAAATAAACGATGGAACTATAATGTTAGTCTTCACTAGGCCTTTAAGAAGATATGAATTTTTACTTGGTAAATTCTTAGGATTATTTTTTTACGGTTTATTCATAAATACAATGATTTTATTTTTTGTATCATCATTAGTGGGCATTTTTTATGCTTTAGATGCAACTATTATGAAAAGTCTGTATACTGCCTCATTTAGCTTATTTTTCTATAATATACTTCTAACTTTTTTTATAATATCATTTGGTATGTTTCTGTCTAGCAACATAAAAAAGAATATAATAAGTATGTCAGTACTTTTTGTTTTAATTTTATCTATATTTTTTATACCTCCAATTATAAATGCAACCATAGGCAGCTATCAAGATAAAGTACCAGACTTGGCATTTTTATTAGGTTCAACTTCTGTTAAAATTTTAGAAACCTTTGGCATTGATCTAACTCCTGCAGCTAAAGAAAATATTGCTTCTCCTACTGGTGTTTTTAGCAATATTTATTTTCAGTCCACTAACCTGCCCTCTTATGTAATGGAACCTGCAAAAGTATCTAACATTTCATTATTTTTATTGGTAATTATTATATTGATATTAACATCATTATTATATTATTTAGGATTATTAATTATAAAGAAAAAAGAAATATACTAAACATATAAAATAAAAAATACCTTTAATGTCTCTTCTTTGTTTTTAAATAAACAACAATAACATAAACCAAAGTGAAGCTCAGAAATCCTAAGAAAAACCACAGAGCGTAATTAAAATCAGTGCTTAATGTAGGCATTACAGGAGCACTGGATGTAACTTGTGCCATACTTAAAGGTATATCAGCAATAGACTCCTCTAAAAGTATATTATCAAAACTTAATTTACTTTTGTACAACTGATAAATATAAATCCCAAATGAAGTTAAACTGCCAAATATCACAACAGGAATGATTTCCTTTAATTTGTCAATAAAAGAACTAGAATTTTTCAATGGTGCTATAATAATAAACTTATTGGATAACTTATAAAAATTAATCTTCTTGCCTTTTTCACTCCACAAAAAATCATGAACCTCAACCAGATTTGCATTAAGTAACTGACTAATATTATAATGCACAGTCGTTAATGGAATATTTAAATTCTTAGAAATATCTGTTTCAGACAAAGGCTTGTCTGTTAATAAATTTAATATCTTTCTTGCACTGTCTGAAGAAATAACATTGGCCAGATTCTTGGATTTTTCATCTTCTAAATTAACAAGTAAAAATTTGTCTTGTTTCATTAAAACCTTTATAAAAATAATGATATATAAGCCTTCTTAAAGCTTCAATTTGATTTGAAGTCTAAAAAAGCTATTTAAATAAGTTTGATTTTCATACTTTTATGGAAAACAAAAACACAATACTAACAATAATTTTGGCAATAGGTCTGGTATTAATATCTTTGTTTTTAATATATCAGACTAAAGTCGAAGAGATAAAAACAATAGCAATAACAGGCTCATATTCAACAAAAGTTGATCCTGACCAAGCAGAAATTACTTTCAACTTAATAACTAGGGCAGACACTATATTAGAAGCGCAACAAATGAATTTAGAACTTGCAAATAACTTAATTAAGGTACTATTAGAAGCTGGAATGACAGAAAAAGAAATACAAACTATTAATTATTACACTAATAAAAGAACTGTCTGGGAGAATAACAAGTATGTTGACAAAGACTTTCAGGTGATTAATTCAATGCAGATTAAAACAAAAAACATTGATAAGATCGGAAAATATATAGACCTAGCTTCAAAGAATGGTGTTGAAAACATAAATAATTTGCAGTTCACGCTGTCTGAAGAGAAAAAAGAAGAAATATATCAGGAAGCGCTGGCTAAAGCTGGAGAAAATGCAAGAGAAAGAGCAAAAAAATTAGGATTGTCTGTTAGTTTCAAAATAAAAGGCATAAAATCCATATCTTTGGAAACACCAATAACTCCATATTACAGATATTATAATACAGATATGTTAACAGCAGAAAGCACTGCTAAAAGAGAAGAAACACCAATACAACCAGAACAAGTTAATATAAATGCAAATGTTAACGTTGTATTCAAAATAGAAGACTTAAAAATGGTTTTATTAAAATAAATTTTTATTTTTTAATTTTTTCTAGGTATAATTTTTAAGATACAAATTAGAAACTTTTTAATACAAGCAGAGTCCCAAAAATTCATGCAATGTATTTTTTGCCAATTTGTAGACGGTGAAAGAAAAACTCATTCAGATGGGCTTCCATTTAAAATAATTCATAGAAAAGAACACACCATATCATTTTTATCAAATGCAGTTCCAGAAAAACAAGATGGACAGATACTGGTAATTCCAATAAGACATTACTGTAATATTGGAGAAGTTCCACAATATATTCTAAAAGAATTAATGACTCATACTATTTTAATTGTAAATATTTTACGTAAAAACCATGAAGGATGTAATATTCTGCTTAATGAAGGCAAGTCAGCTAGCCAGACAATCCCTCATACACATTTTCACATAATACCAAGAGATAGGGGAGACAAAATTAGAATTGAATCTTACAAAAAAAAGAATGTATCATCTGAAGAATTTTTAAAACTGCATAGGGAAATGAAAAGAATGTTGAAATCAAATTAGGATATTTTGTTTACATTAAAAAAACCACTAGTAAACTTTCTTCTTCCTCTTCCAGTTCCATCCCTAATCTTAATGTATTTATGAAATTCGCAAAGGCAGTTCTGTATGTTTGCTAAAGACAGCTCAATTTTATCACCTTTGTCATCAGTTAAATAATTAAAATTTAAGCCAAACCTCAAAAATTCTTCACACTGATTTTTTCTTAACCACATCATTACATCAAGATTGCTAAACTTTAAGCCTTTTTTCAATAATAATTCGATTCCTATTTTTGCTCCAGGCCCTGCACTTGCCCAGTCATCATGTGAATAAGGTAAAAGACTCTTGCCTTTACATATTCTCAAAGGATAAAGCAAGTCAACCAATATCTGATATGATAAAAAATTGCCAAAACCATACAAACCTCTAATAACATTATAAACCTCTTCAGAATTCTTGCAACCTTGAATATCTGAATAAATAGAGTCAAAAGAATTTCTCAGTTTGGTAAATAACCTGACAACATTTTCTACCTTATCTTTTGAACCCATTTTGGAATAACCACTAACCATATAAGCTGCAGTAAAAACAGACTTCTTTTCAACGTCCCTAATATATTTCATCTTTGCCTCTAAATGCTCTGGATTAAAATAACTTAGTTTCTGAAATCCAACTTCTTTGTGAGTATTGGAACTACCAACCAAACGATAGAACATGGTATTGAAAATTTTATCTTGTTTTGGAGCATCAACCTCAAGTATATTATTAATAGCGTAAATCGTTCCAGGATCTAATTCTCTATAAACATTAGTAAATCTCTCTTTTTGTAAAATTATATCTTTGGTCCATGGCGGATCTAATTTACAACAAAAACGCTTATACCAGACGCTCTGTCTCTCACATACAAAATACCAGAATAGTCTTAACATATCATAATTAAAATATTCACGATTAATCAAATAGCATCAAAATATAAACAATAATACTAATAAAAATAAATTTCGATTATGCAGAATGTATATTAACTAAATAATTATTTTTCTCTCCTTCTTTGACCAGCTTCAGACTCTGCTCTGCTCCAATAATAAGATCTATGGTCAACAAAACTCATGGATTCACCAATTAAAGGCCATCTCTGAGAAATCAAGTTATGCATTGACTGACACATAGCCCTATATCTTGGATGGCCTTGCTTTCCAGTTCTTAGTTCCAGCATATGCATAGCTTCTCTAGGATTCATTCCCACCATCCATCTAATTTTAAATCCAAGTAAAACAGCATACTGTGCTTCATAAGGAAAATCTTTCTTTAGTAAATTATAAAGCTCAGCAGACCTTTCAACTGCTTCATTTACTCTGCCTCTAAAACCAACTGCATCTATTTCATCAGATATTACAAAATCAATATCAGGAGTTAACATTTGTCTTTCTTGTGTCAATATTCTATGCCTTTCTAAATCCCTATAGTCTCCATAGTCTAAAGTTAAATCAAAAGTCAAAGGATATCCAAATTCTAAAGCCCTGCCTGGCCTGTTTCTTCTATTTTCTCTATTACAAATATAAGTATTAAAAATCTCAATTTTTCTTTCATCTGGTAATTTACTAATAACACTTCTAATTTGCCTCATAGGACATAATGAATATTTATACAACATTACAGCCAATAAAAAATCCATATACTCCTTATCATTCTTTGGATTATCAAGCAAAACAACATCCTCATCATTATCTGGAGTTACACTGCTAAAAATACTATTAGATAAATCTTTCATATTCTCATCAACAGAATGCAGATAATAACTACGGCTAGCTCTCTTGACATATCTTGGCATCACTGTATTCAAAGCAGTATGTGCCCTAGCAGCAATATCATTCATTTCAAAAGCATCTAACGTATATAAATGTGAAAGCAAACCCTGAAAAAATCTTCCATTGCCAAAAATACCAATATTGGTTAATGTTGCAGCAGGTAATAAAACTCTGGTTACATCACATGCCTTTGTCTTAATATCATTCTTATAAGTCAATCTAAAAGCTCTTAAGTCTCTTTCTTCTGATAAATCACTAAGCATATACTCCCTTTCATCTCCAGCTCTAATAGCATACTGTGTATCTTCAATAGGTTTTAATTTTTTAAAATAATCTTGCAATAAAGAGACTAATTCAGAATAAGTTTGAAAAACAAAATTAAGTGTGTCTTCACATCTTTGTCCAAATTCAGAAGCCATAATTTTAGGATCTCTAAAAAACCTAAATCTCCCATTATCATCTTTAGTATTATATATTATGTACCTGGTTGATTGTTCTATTGGAGAGCCACCTATTCTCCTGTCTTCAATTTCTTTTGTGGCTAAAATAGATATGTTCTCAATAGACAGATGAGTCCCCTCAAGTTCGCCAACAGAATCATCACCATATGCAACCAAGACCCTCTCTATTAATTCATCTGCTCTTCTCGGATCCAAATTTCCATTATTCAAGAATTCTCTAAGAAATGTCTCTCTAAAACCTGTTGGTGATCTACTATAACGCGCATAAACTGCACCAATTATACCGGTTAATCCACTAACAACAAATATATTTTCATTAGGGTCCGAAACATATCTTGCCAATAAAGCAATTTCATCAGCAGTAAAACTAGTCATGAAAACTAAATTAAATCAAAATTATTTAAATAAATCTCTTCTAAGAAATCTATTTTACTTTATCATTTTACGCTATTGAAAATATTCAAAAACTATAAAGAAAAGCTTATAAATATAATTATAATATATTATAATATGACAGAAATTTTTAAAGCCAAAATAAATTGCGGCAAAAATTACATTGAACTAAGAAAGATAAATAAAAAAATAGGTTTAATAGATTCAATAATCTTCACAACATCAATAATGAATGATATTGGTCTTGTAACAAAAGACAATGATTTCAAATATTTAAGAGGAGTAGAATTAATTTGATTATTTAAGAATCCAAAACCAATATAAATAACATTTTCAATTATAAATTATTAAAAGAGATGAAAATAACAAAAATAAAAGCAAGGCAAGTTCTAGATTCAAGAGGAAACCCAACTATAGAATGCGAAGTGTTTACAGAAAAATCAAAAGGGTCAGCAATAGTTCCATCTGGAGCATCAACTGGAAAATATGAGGCGCTGGAACTTAGGGATAAAGAAAGACAATATCATGGAAAATCAGTGTACAAAGCAATCAATAATATACATAAATTAATAGCTCCAAAATTAATAGGAAAAGAAATCACAAAACAGCAAGATATAGATAATTTAATTGTAGATCTAGATGGCACTCCTAACAAGTCAAACTTGGGAGCGAATGCAACGCTTGCTGTTTCTCTTGCAGTAGCTGTAGCTGCATCAAATTTATTAAACAAACCTTTATACAAATACTTAGGAAATAAAACAATAATTCCAATACCTTTTTGCAATATAATTAATGGTGGAAGGCACTCAGAAGGAGACTTACAGTTACAAGAATTTATGATAGTTCCTATAAAAGCAAAATCATTCTCTCAAGCAACACAGATGGCAGCAGAAATTTACTACACACTAAAACAAAATTTAGATGATAAATATGGAAAATTAGCAACTCATGTAGGAGATGAAGGAGGATTTGCTCCTCCAATAAAATCTCCTAGTGAAGCCCTTGATATGCTATCAAAGGCAATAGAAGAAAATAATTACACAAATGAAGTCAAACTTGCCATAGACGCAGCAGCATCAGAATTTTATACAGGAACCCAATACAAAGTAGAGCCAGACAAGATGCTAAATTCAGATAAGCTCATAGAATATTATAAAGACCTAATAAAGAAATACCCTATAATATCATTGGAAGACCCATTTGACCAAGATGATTTCTCTGCTTACAAAGAACTGAAGAAAAAAATAAGAATACAGATTGTTGGAGATGACTTATTGGCAACAAATAAAAATAGAATAGAATATGTAGTAAAAGGAAACTTATGCAATTGTTTACTATTAAAACTCAACCAAATAGGCACTTTAACAGAAGCTCTGGAAGCATTCAAGCTTGCAACAAAAGCAAAATGGAAAACAATGATTAGTCATAGAAGTGGAGAAACAGAAGATACTTTTATAGCAGATCTTGCAGTTGCATTAGGTTGCGGTCAAATTAAATTAGGTGCTCCTTGCAGAGGAGAAAGGACAGCAAAATTCAACAGGTTATTAAAAATAGAAGAAGATCTGGGTAAAAAAGCAAAATATGCAAAATTCTAAGCCTGAAAACATGACTGCCAAAATTACAATACATAAACTTTTCCAGAATTTACCACTAATTAGATACAACAATAGAAAGGTATATAAATTATAAAATTCTCCAAATTTAGAGGTAAAAATGTCAAATGCAATAGGAAAAATAATTGGACTAGCATCATTAACTACATTACTTTGTCTAGAAATTTCTCCATCATTTAATAGAGGAGTAGACGAATTTGCAAATAGCACTTATAGGCTATCTCCAGGATGCGCATATTATATGAGTGCAACAGACCCGAAGAATTTATTGTACACTGCTGCTGGTACAGGATTAGTAGGTGCTGTAGTTGGACTAGTTTATAATAGTCTTAAAAAAGAAGATAAAAAAGATTGTTAAGGTTCTACTATTAGTTTTCCTTCCATTCCTAAAGCCCTATGGCTACCAACGCTACAGAACATTGAAAAAGTTCCTTCCTTATCAGCAATAAACTCAACGACTTCAGTTTGATCTTTAGTAATTATATTAGTTTTAATATCAAATTCACTAATCACAAAATTATGTCCTATGTCATCCGATACATAATTTATTCTTACCTTATCTCCTTTCTTAACTTTAATATCAGAAGAAGTAAGCTTAAAGCTTGAACCATGAATAGTAAACTCCCTAACTTGCCCAACTCCTGGACTTTGGGTATTTTTTTGTTGCTCTTGTGTTGAGGAAGAACTACTTTCTTGAGTATTTTTTGGCGTGTCAACTATCTTTATACTTGGATCGTCCCTCTGGCTTGTGCAAGCAAAAGCAACTAAAGAAACTAACAACATTAATAATAAAACAAAGACTTTTTTCAAGTTACCACCTACTAAATTAATAAAATAACATATATAAAAATATTTCTAATCTAATTTTGGTTATTCATTATTGATAATGTTTCCATTAAAATTATAATAACTAGTCCATAATAAATAAACTATATATCATTTATTGATTTGCATGTTTAATGATTTCAATATTGCAGCTTTTATGCTTACTGCACCATTTATAACACTTATTTGCCCACTTCTTATTTCTATATTTAATTCCACACTTGCTGCATTTATAATAATTTTTACTCATAATCTAGATAAACATTTTTTCCTTTAATGTATTTTATAACAGATATTGCTGCACTGCATCCATCTCCAGCACTCACAACAGCCTGCGCATTGCTACCTATGCAATCTCCTGCAGCCCAAACTCCATCAAGATTTGTTTTACAATTCTTATCAACCTTTAGATTAGTATCAGAAAGTTCTAATCCTAATCTTGTGGCAAAATTCAAAGCAGAGGTAGTTCCTAAAGCTATAAAAGCACCATCAAATTTTTCTCTGTCTCCATTTTCAAAAACAAGATACTCTAAGAAACCACCATCACCCATCTTAAACTCAACAACTTTTTCTTTCTTAATTTTTATACCATTTTTCTGTATTTCTTTCATCAAAACTTCAGAAAACTCAGGATTTCTTCCATTTGTGAATATAGTAATATCTTTGGTATAAGTAAGCAATTCTAAAGCTTCACCTGCAGCAAGATTTTTGCTTCCAAGCAAAGCAACTTTCTTATTCTTGAAAAAAAAGCCATCGCATGTAACACAGTAGGAAACTCCCTTGCCTATTAATTCTTTCTCATTTTTTATGTTGCTCATCTTATAAGCCCTTCCAGGACAAAGAATTAATGTTTTTGACTTAAACTCTTTTTTTGTATCTGTGCTAATAAAAAAATTATCTCCTTTTTTATCCACAGCTATAATTTCTTCTTCTAAAAACTCAGCTCCAAATCTCTTGGCCTGCTTAATCATCTCATCAATTAAGAAAGCACCACTTACATCATTAGAAAAACCAGGATAGTTTCCGACTATATGTGCTTTATACAAATTCCCTAGCTTCCATTTTCCTATAACTAAGCAACTGAGCTGCGTCCTAGCTAGATATATTGAAGCAGTAATTCCAGCAGGACCAGCACCCACAATAACGCAGTCATACTCCTTTTTCATACAAACTAAAAAATAAACATATATATAAAATTAATCACGAAAAAACTAGACGTTCAATTGGTTTTACTCTAACCACAGAAGCCTGCTTAAACATTACTGGTACATCCTCAACTGTAGAAAATAAATGTGAGAAACCTTCAGGTATTAATCTACCTCTGATAATAGAATCCATAGAGCTTCTTATTTCATCTTCAGAATAATTTAAACCATTATGATAAACTCTAACCCATACTCGCTTGTTATCTTTATATGCCCAAACTTCTATTTTTATATCATTATGAGGAACCGCCTTAATATAAACCCTAGCTACGCTTCCATCAAGTACAAGGTCTCGTGTCCCGCGCTCAGATGATAAAGGAATCCTAGCATATCTTACTGATGTATCAACTGCTTCTAATCCTGGATGAATTTCAAGAACTCTACGCACCAAATCATCAAATCCTAAATCTTCTAACCAACTCTGATCTGAATCCCTAGTTAAATATACAGCCCTAGTATCTTCATTGCCACCACCAAAATAATGCACTGTCATATTTTTTTCTTAAACACAGTTGTATATTAAAATTGTTGTTCTTAATCAGATAAATTTTAACTTATTCCTAATGTCTTCCTCAAAGCAGTTTTATCAAATCCAACAATTATCTTTCCGTTTATATCAATAACAGGCACACCCATCTGCCCAGATTTTTGAATCATTTCCTGAGCAGCCTTTTGATCTCTACCTACGTCTATTGATTTATATTTAATCTTATTCTCTTTTAAAAATTCTTCAACCATGTGGCAATATGGACAACTTTGAGTTCTATAAACCATAACGTTAAACTTTTTAGAATCACTAAGTTTTTTACTATTAACTTTTTTTACCATTAAATCACCTCAAATATACAAGTACAAAATAATATAAAAAGCTTATTACTCAAGAGAATAAACTTCATGTTTATTTTTGCATGGACCTCCCTTTGCAATATACATCTTAAGATCACTAGAATCAACAATAACAGATGCTAAAGTTACATCAGAAATACTCTTGCTTACGTGCTTACAAACAGAAAAATCCTTGCCGTGATAAGACAATATATTTACAAATGTATTCTTATCTATAACTTTTGAATTTTTAATAATATCAAAAATAGAATTATATCTCCATTTAGAACCTAAAAGATCTTCATTATCAAAAAACTTCTTATGTAAATAATGGTTTGTGTGAACAAAAACCTTATCCTTTACACTAAATAATTTATATTTAACAGCTGTAGTTTCTACATCAACAACATCATTTTTATGAATCAAGATATGATTATAAGCTGAAGCTCTATATTTTAATTTAATAATTTTCAATGCTTCATTAATATTCTTAACTTCCAATACTGCTCTAGAAATAAAATTTTTAGGAATTCCTAATCTATAATCCTTAGTATGGAGAGAATTAATGCATTGTATTAATCCAAAAGAATTCAAACTAACAGAACTGCCAGGAAGCATTCCTGCAAATGTCAGACTTAAAAACTTAACTTTGTTATTAACGTTTGCCTTAACAACTGCCATATTATTAGAATAATACTTTTCAAAATCTTCATTATGATAAAGATATATTTTGTCATCAACCTCTCTAAAGACAATAGAAGTACATTTATCAAAATAATTATCAATAAGAACCTCTTCAATATTTAACAGCCAGATCATATCAAAATCCTGATCAGAGCCATCAGATATACCTTTAAGTTCAGTCACTAAATTAGGAAAGTATTTGTTAGCATAAGGAAAATACTTTCGTGCCACTTCAACAAAATAATCAATCTTAAAATATTGATGCTCTTTGGCAATTTTAATGGGAAATTTAATAGTTTTTTTAATGTTGGATTTTAAAGCCTCACCTATTTGATAACCAATGTCATAATAATCGCCACTCACCTCTACTAATGGTATTTTACGCATAAATACAAAGTGCTTAACTATTTTATATTCCTATCTAAATAAAACATACTGATAATAAATCATGTAAATGCCTGCAATTATCAGTACAGCTGCACTAATGTAATAAAAATAAGGAAGAATATAATTTAATTTTTTACTAAAGAAATTTCTGGCAAATATAATTAAAACCGTAACTACCAGCATTACAAAACTTATTCCAAAAATGTAAGCCAGCAAAGGAGCTACAGATTCAAAAAAAGTCCCTCCTGCAACAGCCTGTAACAAAATAGTCAGAAATATTGGAAACACGCAACCAAGAGAAGCAACTGAATATGCAGTTCCGAATAAATACAAACTATGAGTTTCTTTTTGTATTCTTAAAAAACCAAAACTTAAGGCAAAATGCTCACCCAAAAGCATAAGCAAACCAATAAGAACTAAAACTATTCCAAAAATTATAGCAAGCCATGGGATAAATCCCTTGATAAATTGTCCGAATAATATCACTAAAATGCCTGCAATTCCATATACAGTAAAAAATCCAAGTATAGTGAAAAAACTAAACTTTAATCCCTTGTATAACTTCTCAAATATTCCCAATTTCTTAGTCTCACCAGAACTTAAATAATATGCTATATATCCGGGTAAAAGTACAACAGAACAAGGAGCAAAAAATGCAACTAATCCTGCGACAAATGCAAAACTAATAAAAACTAGATTTAACATAGTAATATTTAGCTTTTGAAGTGTTTATATTTCTTCTTAATTTAATAAAATAAAACCAAAAATGATTTAAGTTAAACAGAATTCAAATAATAATGCAAAAAAAAAGTTTAATTTTGGTAAATTTTAAAGACTACAAACAAGGTATAGGAAAAAGTGCAGTTAAATTAGCGAAACAATTAGATCATAAAAATGTCTGGCTAATAGTAAATGCAGTAGATATAAAAGATGTAGTAAAATCAGTAAAAAAATCCAAAGTTATCGTTGAACATGCAGACCCAGTAGAAACAGGAGCTTTCACAGGAACAGTAAGTTTCCCAGAAATAAAAGCTGCAAAGACTTATGGAGTTCTGCTTAATCATTCAGAAAAAAGATTGAAATTCAAAGATATAAAAAAAGGAATTAAATTAGCAAGAAAATATAATTTGAAAACTGTAGTGTCAAGCAAAGACATAAATGAAGCAGAAAAAATTTCTAGATTAAAACCAGATTATGTAGCAATTGAACCACCAGAACTCATTTCTGGGAGAATAAGTGTAAGTGAGGCCAAGCCAGAATTAATAAAAAATGCAGCTAAAAAAATAAAAAACCTATTGGTAGGTGCAGGAATTCATAATAAGTTAGACGTGAAAAAATCAATTGAATATGGAGCAATAGGAATTTTAGTTTCATCAGCTGTTGTTACAGCAAAAAACCCAAAGAAAGTTCTTAATGATTTATTAAAATATAATTAATTTTAAAGATATTAAATTAGACCTGCCAGCAAAAATTAGTATAATTAATTAGTAATAAACCTAAGTAAAATATATAAACTACAAAACTACAATTCTACAATATAAAGAGGTGCAAATGACAAAGCCAGAAATACTATTTGAAGCATCCTGGGAAGTATGCAATAAAGTAGGCGGTATTTACACAGTAATAAAATCAAAATCAGCTTTAATGGTTGAAAACTATAAAAATAATTATTTCTTAATTGGTCCATATTTTAAAGACCAAGCAAAATTCGAATTCAAAATTAAAGAACTTCCTGAACCTTTACAAGAAGTATTTAATGAATTAAAAAATCAAGGTATAATATGTCATTATGGTGAATGGACAACAACAAAAGGAAACCCGCAAACAATATTAATTGAATTTCAGGGTTTAATTAACGAAAAAAATAAAATAAAAAGCGATCTGTGGGATAATTTCAAAGTAGACTCATTATTTTCCCAATGGGATTTTGAAGAACCATTGTTATGGGCAACTGCAGTGGGAAAATTAGTTGAATTATACAGCAATAAAAATAATTCGCAAATAGTTTTACATTGTCATGAATGGCTTGCAGGATTTGCTCTGCTTTACTTAAAAATGAATAAGGCAAAAGTAGCAACAATATTCACTACTCATGCAACAATGCTAGGCAGAACTTTGTCTGCAATAGGAAATGAAATATACAATAATATAGAGTCAATTAATGCAGATGAAGAGGCAAGAAAAAACAACGTAATAGATAAGCATTCAACAGAAAAAGCATGTGCAATCAGTTCTGATGTTTTTACTACAGTATCAGAAATAACAAGCATGGAAGCTGAGCATTTCTTAGGAAAAAAGCCAGATGTATTATTACTAAACGGACTAGACATAGATCAATTTCCTTCGTTTGAAGAAACATCAATACTCCACCAACAGAACAGAGAAAAAATAAGAGAATTCATTGCATATTATTTTTTCCCATATTATTATTTTGACATAGAGCAGACATTAATATTTTTCATAGTTGGCCGCTATGAATTCAAAAACAAAGGCATAGATCTTTTCATAAAATCATTATCTAAATTAAATAATATCTTAGCAGAAGAAAAATCAAAAAAAACTGTAATAGCTTTTTTATGGATACCAACACAGGTAGAAAGCGCAAAACAAACACTAGCAAAAAATAAACTTAATTATCACCAGATAAAACATTTTGTAGAGCAAAATTCCAAACTATTTCAATCAAGGCTAATTGAAAATATTCTTGAATGCGTAGGAACAGAATGTCTGACAGAAGAAGAAAATTTCCACTATCAGGTTTTCGATGAAAACTTCCTGCAAGAAGTAAGAAAACTAAGAATTAATTTTGCAAAAGAAGGCAGTCCTCCGCTAATAACGCACAATATTCCAAATGAAAACAATGATGCAATAATAAAATCTTTACTAGAAAATGGACTGAACAACTCAAAAAATAATAAAGTGAAAATAATTTTTTACCCTGTATATTTAAATGGAATAGATGGTTTACTAGATCTCCCTTACTACGATGCAATATCAGGATGCCATATGGGTTTATTTCCAAGTTACTATGAACCTTGGGGATACACCCCATTAGAAAGCTCAGCTTGGGGTGTTCCGTCACTAACAACAGACCTAGGCGGATTTGGCAGATTTTTAATGTCAAAAAATAAAACAGAGTCAGGAGTTTTTGTACTAAAGAGATTCAAGAGAAATGAAGACGAAATAATAGATGACTTTACAAGAATAATGCATAATTTCACTAAACTAAATAGAAAAGGCAGAGTAGAAGAAAAAATAATAGCAAAAGAAATTTCAAATCTCGCAGACTGGAAAATTCTCATAGAAAATTATATAAAAGCACATGAGTTGGCGATCACCAAGGTATATTAATGGAAACAAAAAAGATAGCTCTGACTGCAGGAATAGCAGTATTGTTTGTCTTATTTATAGTATTTCTAGTAGATGCTGTTTATGAACAGCCAAAATATGATGAATATTGTAATCAAACCTACTAT
Source organism: Candidatus Woesearchaeota archaeon (assembly GCA_018302765.1). Lineage (GTDB taxonomy): Archaea > Nanobdellota > Nanobdellia > SCGC-AAA011-G17 > GW2011-AR18 > JACPCE01. The sequence goes on along the minus strand of JAGVZG010000001.1, from coordinate 64,170 downwards.
CCTGAGCCTCTGCCTTTAGGAGTGCAGCAAAACTGTAGCCAAATAAATGCGCAAAAAATAGCAGAGCAGTGTTACAAAGATAAAGGAGAAGTAAGATATAAATATGACAGCAAAGGGTGTCCAGAGGAAGCTCACTGTGACTATTGCTCTAAAAAATTTCATGAAGAAAGTTCAAAATATAATAAGAACATATTTTATATTTCAGCAATCATTGGCATAATAACTATACTAACAGGATTATACTTGCCTAAAATACTTGATGCAATAGCCTCTGGTTTTATGTTTGGCGGTATACTTGTATTAATACAAGGTACTTTCAGGGTGTTTGGTGACTTAAGCAAGACATTAAGAGCGGTTATATTGGGGATAGAACTTATAATATTGGTATGGATAGGTTATAAAAAAGTTAAAGATAAAAAATAAAGAGGTAATATGCCTGAGCTAAGAAAAGACTACATATTGGACAGATGGGTCATAATAGCATCAGAAAGAGCTAAAAGACCGCATGAATTTAAAAAAGAAAAAGTAAAGAAAAAAGAAGGCGTTTGTTATTTCTGCCCTGAAAATGAAAACCTGACTCCTGAAGAAATAATGCGCTTTCCAGAAAAAGGAAAATGGGAAATAAGAGTTATAAAAAACAAATATCCGGCAGTAAAACAAGAAGGAGATTACACAATAAAAACACATAATGAATTTTATACATTTTCAGATGCTTATGGCTCACATGAAATAGTGGTAGAAACAGCAGATCATAAAAAACAGCTATGGGATTTGGATCCAGAAAATATAAAGAACATTTTGAATGTCTATATAAAAAGAATAGAAGAACTTTCAAGAATTCCAGGAATAAATTACGTTCAAATATTCAAAAATCATGATGAAGCTGCAGGAACATCAATCCTACATTCCCACTCGCAGATAATTGCCTACAACAAAATACCGCATATAGTAGAAAGCGAAGTAAAAAATTCAAAAAACCATTCAAACTGCGTTTATTGCACTATCATACAAAAAGAAAAAGACTCATACAGAAGATGCTATGAAAATAAAAATTTTATAGCGTTTACGCCTTACGCATCAAGGTTTCCATTTGAAATCTGGATTTTCTCAAAAAGGCATATAACAAGATTGGAAGAATGTGAATTAAACGATCTGTCATCAATTATGAACCAAATTCTAATAAAACTTAAAGAATTAAACACACCATACAATTTTATGATTCACTATAGTCCTATAAAAGAAGATGGTTTGCATTTTCATATAGAATTTATACCAAGATTAACAACGTGGGCTGGATTTGAATACTCAGGAACAATAATAAATCCTATGCCACCTGAAAATGCAGCAAAATTCTATCGTGGAGAAAACTGAAAAATGTCAATATTTCATGCCTATGACATAAGAGGGAAGTTTCCAGAAGAATTAAATGAAAAAATAGCATACAAAATATCAAGATCTTTTGCAGTCATATTTAAATCAAAAACAGTTGTTGTAGGAAGAGATGCTAGATTGAGCTCACCAGTATTACATAAAGCAGTAATAAAAGGATTGATAGATCAAGGTGTAACAGTAATTGATATTGGACTATGCACAACTCCAATGTTTTATTTTGGAATAGCATACTACAAAAATAACTCAGGAATAATGATTACTGCATCTCACCTTCCAAAAGAATTCAATGGTCTGAAATTCTGCAAAGAAAAGGCTATTCCTATATCGTATGAAGCAGGCCTGAATAAAATAGAAAAATTAATTCAAAAAAATAACTTCAAGCAAACGAAAAAAGGAAAAATAATAAAAAAGCATATACTAAATGACTACACAAAATTCGTTCTCAAAAAAAGTAGAAATACAAAACTAAAGATTGTGGTTGATGCAGGAAACATGATGGGTGCAATAGATGGAAAAATAATTTCAAAAGTAGCAAAAGTAAAACCATTATTCTTCAAGATTGATGGTACATTTCCTAATAGGGGAACAGATTCTTCCAAAGAAGAAAACTTAGTAAGATTAAAACAAGAAGTTATGAAACAAAAAGCAGACCTTGGAGTTGCTTTTGATGGTGATGCAGACAGGGTTAGCTTCGTAGACGAAAAAAGTAACACGATACGTTCTTCAATAGTTGGCTCATTAATCTTAATAGATACAGTAAAATCAGGTTCAAAAGTTGTTCATGATCTAACTATAAGCAGGTCATTCATAGAAACAGCAAGTAAACTAAAAGTAAAAACAATTATTTCCAAAGTAGGTCACACTTATGTAGGCAGAACAATGAGGAATAATAACGCAGTCTTTGGAGTGGAAAGATCAGGCCATTATTTTTTTAAATATAATTTTTACATGGACTCTGGTGTATATGCTACAATAAAATTAATAGAACTAATGAATAAAAAAAAGCAAAAAATATCAAAAATTATAGAATCAATAAAAAAATACCCAAGTACATTAATAAACTTAGAAGTAAAAGAAAAAGATAAAGCAATGTCAAAAATATCAGAATTATTCATTAAAGATGCAGAGAAAGTTCTAAAAATAGACGGCGCCTCAATATATCATAAAGATTATTGGCTGAATATAAGAAAAAGCAATACAGAAAATGTATTGAGAATAGTTATTGAAGCTGACACAGATGAAAAATTAGAAGAAATTAAAAATAAAATTGTAAGATCTATGGAAAATGATATTCACTTTGAATATTCTTAAGGTATAATTTTAATTCTTCAGAAAATTCAATACTAAAATCATCTCCTGAAAAAAGTACACCAATGCAATGAACAACAGGCCTTCCATTTTTCCCACTTCTTTTATACAAGCTATAAAAATCAATTCCATAATAATCATTAAAAAGTCTTGCAACAGGCTCATGTACTGTTGCTGAAGAAAATCCTAACTGCTTGCCTGCCATCGATAAGTTCTCTTCAATGTACTTTCTCAAAGTTAATATCTCTGAAAGTGTTGGTTCTAACCAAAAATTCCCCCTTAAATATAAGACTACAAGCCCCAGTCCTTAATAACTCTATAGTCTGCCATAATAAATTCTTCAACAACTTCATTTATTGTTCTTTCAAATATATAAACACATTTAGCAGGAACTTTATCGCAATCATAAAGTAAAGAACCACCTCGATGTTGAATTAATAACTTATCATCAAGATTTATTTCATAAACTTCAGAACTACATTGAAAACCCCTAATAGTAAACATGGGACTACCATGGTTTATTCCGAAATTTTCAGTATCTTTTCTTCTTAACTTAGGTACAAAAACCAGTCTATCTAATCGTGCTCTTTCTTTACAAGTTATATATCTACGCAAGACTTAACTGACGGTCTTAAATCAGAAATATCAATTGTTGGTTCATAAATTTTCATTGTATTAATAATTAACAAGTATTTCTATGTCTTTTCCAAATAGGTTTCTAAGGCTCTCAAATATTTTCTCTTTGATAAAAACTTTAGTAGGTATTTTTACTTTCATAATTTCCTTCTCAAGTTCTTCTAAGTTACTTTTTTCTAAACTCCCTAAACCACCATCATCTTTTATTACTGCCCTGCTTACCTCTTTATCTTGGGCATCAATATCATTGACAATGTAAGCAACTTTATCTAACAATAAAGCCTCTCCAAATTTGTCTCCGTACTTAAATCTGATTTTAGCTCTCTCTAGTTCATAGCCTCTTTTCCTTTGCACATACTCAACAACGCCCCTAATAAAGCCTCTAGATTCCCTTCTAATTTTTTCCAACTCAGGCCAAGAAAGCTTCTTGCTCTTAGCACTGTTCTTTGTATCTATTACTGTCTTCAAAGTTTCTAAAAATTGCTCTGAAAATATTTTCTTTTCATCAATTAAGTGCCTCTTAAACAAGCTAACTAAATTAGACTGTTTCTCAACCTTGACATTATTTGCTTTCAAAGCATCCTCAACAACATTCATGCAGCTATTATACATTTCATCAATACTTTCCTTGTCTCTTCTACTTTGTATCTGCTCAAATAATTTATTTATTCTCTTAATATAATCCTCAGCGTCAGTTAATAATTCATCAATATCTTTACCTTTAACTTCCTTAATATTTCCATGCTCAATATCTTTGTAATACTTTCTTATCTTAGATAAAATATCAACATATTTCTTCTCTAGCAATTTCTCTTTCTTTACAAAAATCTCTTCCATTAGTTCTATAGTTTCTTTTGGAGTAGGAGGAGCTATTCCATATAACATTAAAGCTGCCTGAGCCGGATTTAGTATTGCGTAATACAAATCATCACCCATAATCCCAATCATTTTTCCCTTAGTTCTCTGAATCAACTTTTCTCCCATGTCCATTTGAAAATCAATTGCTTCTGGGCTTGGCCTAATTCTACCCATCTTAAGCAGTAATTTCCAAGGCATAAACACACCTCTATCATAAATTGGAACGCCATCTCTCAAAAAAGTATAGATAACAGGATTAGCATCCTTAATTGCATCCCAGAAATCAGTTAAAATATAAGTTTGAATATGAAATGCCTTTTTCACACCTGTAATTTGGCTTGCATCATAGCCCATTCCTCTAATTATAGCCATTAATCTATCCTTAAGCTCAATTCTAGTCATCTTCTTAACGTCTGTGTCGTCTATTACAACAGCAACATCAATGTCATTGCTAGTGGCGTCTCCTCTAAACAAACTACCAACAGCAACATAGCTTACAATATATTTGTCAAATTTCTTTAGAGTCATGTTTTTATGAACTTCAGAAATTTTAAGTGCGCCCAAGAAATCTTTAGGGTCGTACAAAGCAGCTCCAGCTGCAATCATTTCTAAAATTTCATACTTGGCATCAAAGCAGTTTTCTCTTATTTCAGCAATATCCATTACAGTAACAAAAATATTCTCATCAACTTCATTCGCCTTTTTAATAACTCTAGAAATAATACCTTCTCTTATTGCAGACCAGTCTTTCTTAGTCTCAACGTCTATAACAATCAAAACATTAATTCTTTTTTTTAGCTTTTCAACTTCTTCATTCGATAATTTCTCTTCAGGGCTTATTCTGGAAGGAGGCAACAAAGCAATACCCATTATATCTTTATTTTCCTTGGTAACTGCTTTAGAAAACTTATCTAGCTTTGATTTCATAGCCTCAAGCTTTTCCTTAGCCTCTTTTGGCAACTCAGGAAGTTTAAAATCCTGCGGTTGGTATTGAGTGTATTCCATTTTCAAAATCTATAGAAAAACAAACTTTCAATCTTTATAAACCTTTCCATTTATTAGTAATCATCCGGTAGTAACAGAAAAAAAGTTTCAGAATTCTAATCACCAAATTAAATTTAAATATATTTATTCATAATTTTAAACTAATTGGTTTAAGTATACTTTGAACTGGACCTTTATCGAGTTTATCGTTATCAAACTCAACTACTAATTTCTTCTCAGAAGGAATGTATTCCATAACTGAAAATGAAGACTCTGCTCGTCTTTCAGGAAACCTTGCAGTATATGCCTCTGATTTGCCACGTCTTATCTCATAAACATTACTTGGCTTGATAGGGGGGCGACTTGGATCCAATTCTGGTACAATATAAAATGCTTGTGGTAAATTTCTTGCTAATAAACAAAAACGTTCAAAATCAACATCATCAAAAACTCTTTTTACAAGTCCCATATAAAACTAATCGTATGGATATTTATAAACATTTTGACGAAGAACTCATCAGAAAAATCAAACAAAAAACTTTTTAAATGTCCTATATTTTCCAACCATACTATTTTTGATTCAAAATGGATATAAAACTGCTAAAGAGAGAAGGAAATAAAACCACTTTCCTAATGAAAGATTCAAACCCTGCTTTTGTTAACGCTATTAGACGTGTTATAACTTCTGAAGTTCCAACAATGGCTATAAGACGTGCTACCATTACAAAAAATAGTTCAGCACTATTTGATGAAATTCTTGCTCATAGATTAGGTATGTTGCCTCTTTTTACTGATTTAAGTTCTTATGATCTACCAGAAAAATGTAACTGCAAGGGTTCAGGATGTACAAAATGCCAAGTTGTTGTAACTCTAAAAGCAGAAGGGCCATTAACAGTTTATGCTTCAGATCTTAAATTCCAAGATCCGAAGATTAAACCTGTATATGCAAAAATGCCAATAGTTAAATTGCTAAAAGGACAGGAATTGGAATTCGAAGCTGTTGCTACATTAGGAACTGGTAAGGAACATGCTAAATTCAACCCAGGTCTTGTATACTATAAAGGATATCCAAAAATAAATATTGACAAAGTAAAAAATCCTGAAGAAGTTGTAAAATCATGTCCAGTAAACGTATATGAAATTAAAGGAAAACAGCTTACTATTGTAGACCAAGAAGCATGCACTTTATGCATGGCATGTGTAGACGCAGTAGATCCAAAAGAAGGCATTAAAGTTGAAGGAAGTGAAAAAGATTTTATATTTACAATAGAATCTTGGGGAAAAATAACTCCTGAAGAAATTCTAGGAAAAGCCTTGGAATTTCTAGATGAAAAATTAGATGAATTTTCTGCACTACTAAACAAAGCAAAATAAACAATATAGTACCAAAAGATATAAATATTGAAATATAATTAATATAACTAATGAAAAAGAAGGTGAAAAAAACAAAAGTTAGTAGTTTAGATTCTGACAGGGATATCGCATTAGATTTCGCAGCTAAAGCTTATCAAAAATTCAGAGATGTAATAAAAGCAATAGCAATGTTTGGTTCTTCTATAAAACAAAAAACAACGTCAAAAAGCGATATTGATTTAGTAATAATTATTGATGACTGCACTGTAAACTGGGATGACGAATTAATAGCTTGGTATAGGGAAGAGTTAGCTAAGCTCATGGCTGCGCAAAATTATAAAAAAGAACTGCATATTAATACAGTGACACTAACAGCATTTTGGGAAGAAGTGAGAGCTGGCGAGCCATTGGTAATTAATGTATTAAGATATGGTGAACCTTTAATAGATTTGGGTGGATTCTTTGATCCTCTAAAAGTCTTGCTAGCTAAGGGAAAAATAAGACCAAGTCCAGAAGCAATATTTACAACAATGCAAAGATCAGGACAGCACCTAATAAGAGCAAACTCCAACATATTAAACAGTATAGAAGGATTTTACTGGGCAATGGTAGACGCAAGCCACGCAGCATTAATGGCAATAAATGTTATTCCTCCATCTCCAGAACATATAGCTGAAATGCTAAATGAAACATTTGTAAAAGAGGATACTCTAGACAAAAAATTTGTAGAGTGGTATGAACTAGTAAGAAAAAAAGCAAAAGCAATACTGCACGGTGAAGTGAACAGAATGAATGGATTTGAAATTGAGGATCTTCAAAAAAAATCAGAAGATTTTGTTATAGAGCTAAATAAAATATCAAGAGCATTAATAAAAAATCAGAAAATAATAAAATACGAAGTAAAACAAACTTAATTAATTTTTAACGTATAAACTTTCTGACTCTAGATTATAAAAACAAACAGGATTTCTGCTACAACTATCTTCAAAACCAACACAAATGCCTAAATTTCTATCATATCCATAACTATCAGAGAAAGGCCTAATACTTTTTACATAAGAAACAATAGGCCAACATGTGCTTAAAGTAAAAACTGTAGCCACAGCCATTGTCCAAGCTCTGACAACTAAATCAGAGATTTCCTTATTTAGTTTTGCCATTTTAATCTCAAAATAAAAAATTTAAGCAGCTTTCTTAGCTGATTTTTTTGCTCTTTCTTTCATAGCGTCATACTGCAACTGTGTTTGGTAAGCATTGTACATGCCGACAAGAGCTTTAGCTTTGCCCAATTTTTCAATTCCTTTGTCAATCAAGCCAGTTAGTTTTTTATCAGATACAAGTTTTGCAGCATTCTGCCTTCTTATATTTGCAATATCTGTATAAACATTTTTCTGTGCGCCAGTAAAAGCTGGGCCGCTGTATCCTCCCAATACACCTAAATAATCAATAGTGTCTGCATCTAAGTATCTAACAACTTCTTGCCTAGCAGCTGATAAGTCTCCACTCTCTACAGCTTTTTCAATCTTATCTGCCAACTCTAATTCTTTCTTAGCTTGCACTAAAGCTGCATAAGTCCCTTTAACTTCCTTAGAAGCCTTACCGTCAGGAGGATTTGGAACTGCTCCATCCTTCAACATTTCTAAATAAAAGCCCACTTTCACCTCAAGGTCAAGCCTTCCCAAATAAGCCTTTCTCGCATTAGCATAAGTAACGTCATCTATATTTTCCTCTAGCTTCTGACGTACATGTCCATAGCCAGCTCTAATTGTTCTCATAAGATCATATTGGGACATTGGTCCAAGTGTTGCTGGATCAATACTAGAAATTCCTCCCTCATTTAAAACACTACAAAGGCCAAATGCTTCATCAACTAAATCAATATTGACTCCTTTTCTTGCCCTTTCTGTCAAACCTTTAGCTTGATTTGACAAACCAACTAATTGTTCTAGATCTTTTCTTAGCTTGAATTCTTTCTTTTTTTCAGCCATTTTGTACTCCTACAACATTCTTTATATTAAAATAATCAAACCTTCTCTTGCATCTAGGGCATGACTTAGGACTAACAATCCTAGGCGTCCAATTGTATTTGCATATTTCACATTTCATTTTTAAACTCCTAATAATAATAGTAGTAAGACTTATTTATATACCTTTCTATTTGTTATAACTATAAAGTAGCAACAATAAAAAGCTTTATATACTGCTAAACCCAACAATAATAAAAGAGTGACGTAAAAACTCTTCTTTGTAAAATGAAAACTAAAACAAAATTAAAATTAGGTTTGGCTGGACTTGTTGCTATTAGTGCTCCAGTAGCTTGGTACGAATGGCTAAGGCCTGCTTATTACCAAGCGCAGTATAATTACTTGGCTCCAGAGTTAGAAGCAGTTCAAGAAGACAATAGAAAAGAAGGCGGATGGTCTCTAGGCAGATTTAAAGTCACAACTTACAACACAGCAAACGGCAAACATTACGATAAATGGTCAACTACTTGTGAAAGAATAAATGCTAAAAAAGCTTGCAGATTACAAAATAAAGGATTTTATGAAGCAGTAAGATGCGAAGGCTCTGGTATTGGAAAAGATGGTCTGCTGTATACAGCTGCTAGCGTAAAACCAACAAAAGAAGAAAGTAAAGGTAAAAAACCAAAGCCAGGATGCCTTCTTGGCTACACAGCAGACGGCAATTGTGTAAAAACTGGAAGGTCTATAGCGGTAGACAGAGATTTAATTCCAAAAGGAACTTTAGTAAGAATAGAATTTATAAATAAAAAAGGAAATCCATGCGAAACAGATCTTTGTAAAAATTTTAATGGTTGGTATGAAGCAAGTGATCTAGGTGATGGAATAAAAGGGAAAAAAATTGATGTTTATGGAGGACTTGAAATTGGAAGAGATTCGTACTTGGGAAAGGGCTTGCCAGAGCAAGCAAATGCATACATAGGAAAATTGCCTCAAGGAACAAAACTAGAAGATGTCCTAAGAAACAGAAGTCCCAGAATATCAAAAAACAATCCCAATTATCAACCCAAGAAAGTACCTATAAGAAGAGACGCTAGAGGCCACTAGTATCTTCTTATTTTACCAAGTAAAATATTTCTTTCTACAGAAGCAATTAATTTTCTGGTTTTAAAAACAACATCTGGATTAACTGAAACACTATCTATTCCTTCTTTAACTAAAAATTCAACTATTTCCTCATATTCACTAACACTCTGGCCACAAATACTTACTTTTTTATTGTGCTTCCGGAAGCCACGGATAATATTTGACATGGCTTTCAAAACTGCAGGATTTCTTTCATCAAAATATCCCATTCTTCCAAGCTTTGCACTGTCCCTGTCAACTCCCAAAGTCATCTGAGTTAAGTCATTGCTTCCTATGCTCGCACCATAAATATTCAGTTCAGCAAAGTCTTCTGGTACAAAAGCAACTGAAGGCACTTCAGCCATAATATAAATTCTAAACTCATGATTATTAACTAAGCCTTCACTCTCTAAAAATTTAGAGCACTTTCTAACATCGTCAACAGTCCTAACAAAAGGAAGCATAACATGAACATTTTTTAAACCCTGCTCTCTTAATTTTTTTACAGCCAGAACTTCCAATCTAAAAGCTTCTCTAAAGTCCTCACTTAAATATCTGGAACAACCTCTAAATCCTAACATTGGATTGTCTTCACTAAATTCAAACTTATCTCCACCAACTAAGTTCTTATATTCATTGGTTTTAAAATCAGAAAATCTAACTATTAAAGGCTTAGGACTAATTGCTCTGGCAACCTTAGCAATGCCATCAGAAAGTTTATCTATGTATTCTTGCTGCTGCCCATTCTGTATCATGTACAATGGATGCTTTCCTATCTTGTCTGTAATTATAAATTCTATTCTCATTAAACCTATTCCATCAAAAGGCAAGTTTTTATAGTCATCAATTTTATCAGGCTCACCTAAATTCATAAAAACCTTAGTTCCTGTAACTAAACTCTCAGTACTTTCCAAAGTGCTGTTTTGTTCACTAACAATTTTCTGTTCGTTTGCAGAAGTTGAAGTTATGCTTGGAGCAACACTTCCTTCATAAACAACACCGTTAGTTCCATCAACAGTAATCATATCACCATTATGTACTAATTGAGTTATTTTCTCTGTGCCCACTATACATGGAATTTGAAGTTCACGACTTACTATAGCAGCATGAGCAGTAATTCCACCTTCATCAGTAACTATTGCAACTGCCTTTTTCATGGCAGCAACATAATCAGGTGACGTCATTCTCGTAACCAAAACGTCACCTTTCTCAATTTTAGACAGTTCACTAGCATCTTTAATTATTTTCACTTTACCGATGCCGACGCCAGGACTAGCGCCTAATCCTTTCACAATTTCCCTCATGTTGTCATGCTCAATTCTAGGAGCTTCAGACTTTTTCTTTAGTAATGTTGTAACAGGTCTAGTTTGAACCAAAAATATTTTTCCATTTTCAACAGCCCATTCAGAATCCATTGGCTTTCTGTAATGATCTTCCAAAGACTTTCCATATTCTGCTAATTTTATGATCTCACTCTCAGTTAATTTTTGAATGTTTCCTTCTTTTTCACTAAGGTATTTCTTAATGTTTTTACCAGTATATATATCTCTAAATAAGCCATATTCCTGCTTTGTAACTTTTTTAGATTTTATAACCAAAGAACTTTTATCTACAATATAAGTATCGGGAGTTATTTCACCCCCGACAACAACTTCACCTAAACCAAAAGCTGCTTCAATCATTATTTCAGTTTCATTATTTGTCGCAGGATTCACGCTAAACATAACTCCTGATTTTTCAGAATTAACCATCTTCTGAACAACAACTGCAATCAAAACTTTATCATGTGGAAAACCATTTTTTGTTCTGTAATAAATTGCCCTTGCAGTAAACAAAGAAGCCCAGCATTTTTGCACAGCCAAAACAACTTCATCTTTTCCTCTAACATTCAAATAAGTAGCTTGCTGTCCTGCAAAGCTAGCCTCTGGCTGGTCCTCTGCAGTAGCAGAACTTCTGACAGCAACAAAAGGAAGGTCTCTTCCAGCTTTAATAAAAGTATTAAGTACGTCTTTACCAATAGCTTTAGTAACAGCCCTATCAACGTTCATATCATCATAAGCTTCTATTACGGATTTCTTTATAACATCAGGCATATCTGCGTCTAAAATTATTTCCTGAATACTGTCAGAAGCTTTCTGCAGTTTCTCTGTGTCTTCAACGTCTAAATTATTCAAGATATCAAGAATACTCTGCTGAATTCCAGTTTTATCTAGAAAGAATTTGTAAGCCTGGGCTGTAACAACAAAACCTGACGGAACAGGAAGTCTTAGGTTATACATTATTCCCAAATTAACGCCTTTACCGCCAACAATGCCATTGTCACTAGCACTAATTTCAGAAAACCATACAACTGGCGAATTTACCATAAACCCCCTCTCTAAATTAACTAGGAATTATTTCATTATTAAAGCTTTTCATTAAATAAAAAATAAATATTAAACTCTTCTTTCACGAGTTCTTTCTGCGCTTTGTCTAATAAGCCTAGATAAACTTGAGCTATCAATAACAGATTCTAAATCAACAACAACTCTATCATCTGATTGTCTGGCCAAAGCAAACCTCAAATGTTCAAATCTTTCATTAGTCATAAGTTTAATTGCCAATGAATTATCAGCAACTAAAGCAACAATAGGCATACCAGTGCCACAATAAAAAGACCGAAGATGCGGACTGTTGATTCTGGCAGTGGAAACATAACCAAGCAATTTTTGTCCATGTTCTAAAGCATATTCTTCTTTATTAAAACCCCTTATGTCAAATACTACCAAATAATATAAAACATTGTCAGAGCCTCCAACAAAAGCACTGTCCAAAAGTTTCTCTCCTGCTATGGCACCACTAGGATCTACAAAGTCATCAATCTCATAACTAAAAGAGTCAGGCAAGCCCTTTACTTCTAGCTCAGAATTTTCAGCTAGACTATAAGTCATATACATTATTCTTCTTTCATTCATCTTTACTACCTCCGGAAAAACGTGAAAAGATTTTAATAAAATTTATTATTTATAAAGCTTGTTAAAATTTCAGAGTTTTCCAAGTTATTATATCTTTTATTTTATTTAACTATCCACATGCTTTCATGATTTTTAATATAACCAGAATATTTTTTCTGCAAATCTAAAACTATTTCTTTTAAAAACATTAAACAGAAACAGGCTCAATTTCTATTCCAAACTGTCCAGACAGTCTAGGAGCTGCAGACTTCAAAGCTTGTTTAGCTTGATCCAATCCACTTCTAAATACCCAAGCAGTCATAAGTTCTTTACCTTTCTTCATTTGTGCTGCAGTGTTTACAACTTTACCAAATGAATGTGCCATGCCTGTCTGTAACCTATCTGCATGAGCTCCACCCAGCATCTTATTTTCTCTTAAAGCGTGATGAGGATAAACATTTATCTTAAGATAATAATTAGTTCCTAAATTGTCCTGCAATGCTCTATTAACAATCATTCTGGCACTCTCAATAGAATTCTGCCTTATTTGTAAAGTCCCTTTAGAAACCAATTTTACTTTGTACTCATAAGACCTATTTCTCTCACCCATTTCAAATCTACTTATCTTATGATTAGGAAATGCTTTTATATAACTCTTTGATTTATACTTGCTCTTCCTAGTATAAGGTCTTTCTAATCTTCTATAACAACAACCTTTTCTTAGTCCTGCCATAAAATTAGTGAATTATAAATTGTTTATAAAATTAACTAAAAAATTTATCTGGCCCATTCGCCAACAATATGAACTTTAGTAGCTTCAAAATTTTTTATAGCCGAACCTCGATCTGCTCTCTATTAAAGAACAGCAGTCAAGCACAAGTTCAATCAGCCTTTTAAAGAAAAATTAGAAACAAATAAAATAAATACCTTACTATTGTATGGTAGATATTTTAAGAAAAACTAACAATTTTTCCAACACTCTGTCCTGGCAGTCCCTTCTCAAACTGCACTCTTAAAGCTCCAGAATTGCCATGCGTATTTGTCACAACACCATGAATTTCTTTACCAGCTGGGCTTTTCCAAGTAACTTTCTTATTTAATAAAGATATAGCTTTATCTTTATTTTCAACACCATTAACTTTAACAATCATCTGATATTTTTGCTGCCTTTTAATGCTTCTTCTAAAACTAACTATTTTTCCTTCCATAAAACCTGAAAAAGTACTTCATTTAAATAATTTTCTAGTAGGCAAAACTACACAAATTACTAACAAAAAATATAACTACTAATAAATGGTAATATTAATATAGTCTTATAAATCATAATATTCTATGGTGGGATTTTTAGATGAAAGAAAAGAAGCTAATAATAAAGATTATAGTTCGTTAATAAATGAATATGTAAGAGTTTTTCTGCCACCAACAACTATGGTTGGTAAACTAGTATATACAGACAATGACAAAACACATCTGTGTCCTCACGCAGTAAATATCGGAAATGCTTTAGGTGATAGACTTGTTATAGTGCATGAAAAACCAGCAATAATTGAAACGCATACAATTATAGCAATACAACCATTAGGTGTAGGAATTGAATACTTAGAAGAATTAGTGAGATCTTCAGAACAAAAATTAGCAATAGAAAAAGAATTAAGAAGAAAAGAACTTGAAGACAAAGGCTTCAGGCCTGTAATAGTCACTAGTTCTAACGACGTTTACACCCCAAGAGAATAACCAAAAATTATATAAAGAATTTAACATTCTCATAATCATAGCCTGACATGAGAAAAGGCTCAAGTGAGCGACGATAAAACTATCAGGCAATGATGCTTGGGAGTTAATGTCAGGCAACATAAATTCATAATAACTAATAATCTTCATAATAACTAATAATCATAGGACAAAGGTAGACTATTAAAAAATTCATAATCATTCATGTGGTTTGTTTAATTTAGACCAAAAAAGAGACAAAAATACATCAACAAAATAATACTTTGTTCTATAGATTTAAGTTTCGGAGGAAAATAAAATGGGAAAAGTAAGCCCAGTATCTACAAAATATATTATATATAATGACATAACTATTGAAGGCTTAGTTGATAGGCCAGACGTAATTGGCGCAATATTTGGACAAACAGAAGGATTCCTAGGCCAAGATCTAGAGCTTAGAGAACTTCAAAGGTCAGGAAAAGTAGGCAGGATAGAAGTAAAGTTAGACACTATTAATGGAAAAAGTTCAGGCCAGATAATTATTCCATGCAGCTTAGACAAAGCTGAAACAGCAATAATAGCTGCTGCACTAGAAACAATAGAAAGAATTGGCCCATGCAACTCAAAAGTAAAAGTAGAAAAAATAGAAGATGTAAGAGTTTCAAAAAGGGAATTTGTAATAGCCAGAGCTAAAGAACTCTTAATGAATTTGCAGGAAAACGTTCTTCCAGATTCACAGGAAATAACTGAGGAAGTTTCACAAGCTGTTAGAATGCTTGAGATTGTTGAATGGGGAAGAGAAAGGCTTCCAGCAGGACCTGCAATAGATGAATCAGAAGAAATAATAGTTGTAGAAGGACGTGCAGATGTTCTTAACTTATTAAAGAACGGCTTTAAGAATACAATTGCAATAAACGGAACCAGTATTCCTGAATCAATAAAAGAACTGTGCAGACAAAAAACAGTTACTGCATTTGTAGATGGAGATAGAGGCGGTGACATAATACTAAAAGAATTATTAGAATCTACAGAAATAGATTACATAACAAAAGCTCCTCCAGGAAAAGAAGTGGAAGAACTGACAAAAAAGGAAATGCATATAGCTTTAAGAGCCAGAATTGCAGCTGAACAATTTAAGTTTGAAATAAGCGGAGCAAAAAGACCGCAACAAATACAAGCAGAAAACTTCAGAAGAGTAAACAATAATATAAGAGAAGCAAGAGAAAACAAAGAACAATATCCACCAAGACCACAACAACAGCAACAGCCAGTAGAAAAGAAAAGCAAGGACAACTTTAAGGAAATGCTGGATGACTTAGTTGGAACAAGAGGCGCATATGTATTAGACAAAGACTATAATATCTTGGGAAAAGTGCCTATAACAGAACTAGAGACAACGCTTAAAAATGTAAAAAATGCATTCGCAGTAGTTTTTGATGGTAGCATAACAAAAGAAATAGCAAAATCAGCAGAAGCAAATAACTTAAATTTTGTAGTTGCTACAAGCTCAAAAATAAGGCCAAATGAAACAAAAGTAACAATACTAACGCAAAGAGATCTCTAAGAAAAGCTTTTAAGTTTCAAATTTTTTAAAGAAGTATAATGAAAAGTAAAAAAAAGGTGATGGCACTTTTAATAGTTATAGTTGCTATAGCCTCATTAATATTAATCACAAGACCAAAAAACTGTAATTCTGATGATATATGCTTTAATAAGGCAGCAGCAAAATGCTCGATAGCGAAAGTGGTAACATTTAGTAATGACAATAAATATAACTATGAGATACTTGGCAAGAAAAAAGAAAACTGCATAATAGAAGCTACTCTTCTAAATCTATCAAATAACCAGCCAAAAGACTTGAGAGATGCACTAAACGGAAGAAGCATGAAATGCTCCATTCCTGTTGAAATACTAAGAAATAAGCCAGTAAAAGATATAGAAAATCTTAATGATTACTGCAATGGTCCTCTCAAAGAAGTAATACTGGAAATTACAATAGAAAAAATGTATGATCTGATAGTTAGAAACTTAGGTAAAATATCAACAGAAATTATAGACGTAAGAAACATCACAAAATAACTATAATTTTTTAATAATGTAAAAGACCTCATTGTTTGTGTCAAACTTAACAAACCTATATCCTATCCTTCTAAGCATTATCTCAAACCATCCTCTCTTGGGATAATTCATCTTTTTTCCTTTAACATTTTTAGTTGAAAAACTAGCAACAATATATTTTGCTTTTACGCTTCTGATCAAGTTCTCAGCAATTAAATTGTTATTGCCTCCTAAGCTATCCAAAATTTTAAACATAAAGCACAGATCTGCACTCGGGAACGTATTATAAGTTCTAAGATCTGCTCTTATAACCTCTCCTTTAATGTTTTCCCTTTCAAAATACTCTTTAATTTTACCGCAGTCATATTCTGTAAGTTCCACAGCTATAAAATAAATATCATTGCCTATGTTCTTGTAAGTCAATGGATTTAAACCACAAGCCAAGTCCAGAATTGTTTTAGGCCTACAAGTAATAGAAAAAATAAAACTATATAATTTATCATAGATTCCTAGTCTTTCCTTAGTAGACCTATGTGATTCCAATTTTAATTTGTCACTAGTCCAAAACTGTCCATAAAATCTGTTCAAATTATTCCTGACTGACTTAACTATAATCCTTATGTCTTTTTTCTTTAATTCTCCATCTAAATATTTTTTATTTAATTTTGAATTTTTCTTCAAAAAAATATTTAGAAAACTTTCAACAAATGTATCATCTAATCTATCCAATGTTTTTTTAGATTTTATTTTTTTAATAATTTCTTTCATAGTAAAAACGCAGGCGCCCAGAGGTTGATATTCCTATCATGTTAGGTTTACCCTAGCCATTCCTCAAATCCGCTACCCTGAAAGCATTGGAGCAATCATTTAGTGCTGCTTCATTCCTGACCTGACACATTTCATAACTGCTTCAACCAATCAAGACAGATTATCATTGTAGTTACTAAGACCTACCACAATAGCAACACCGCCCACCAAGCATCAGCTACACCATGACGTCCGTTTGTGCTTACAGAGTAGGACGAGCTCTCCAGCCTGCCTGCAAATAAATAAACCAAAGAAACAATTTAAAGCTTTGCTTTAAAAACAAACCAGTAATCAAAACGAATTTAAGTTTTTCTCCAAGACAAATCTTATGACGTATAAAGTTATTGCCTGGATAAACAAAGATCCATTATCAGCAAGAGATTTTGCTAGGAATTTATACGGCTCAAGAAGAGAAATAGACTTTGGAGTTAGGCCAATATTATCTATATGTAACGCTATAACAGAAGTAGAAGAAAGTGTTTTAGACTTAATAGTAATTGATACTTACGCAAACTTAGGAGAAAACTGCAGTGACCAAAAAATAATGAAAATAATTAGCAAGGTAAAAAAACAAGGTAAAACAAAGCCAGAAGATCACATAAGATCATCACTAAGGCTAATAGAGATAATAAGAGGTGAAGATTCAGCAAATAAAAAAACTCCTGTTATAGTTACCAGCAACTATGAAAATGAAAAAGAAAGCTATCTAAAAGCAGGGACTAACCACTATCTGCTAAGTGAAAAAAACTCAAGAGATAATCTAATAAATATAGCAGTAAGAGAACTAAAAATTTAAGCATTGATTCTAAGCCTAGTATTAAATTCAACTATACTCTTTCCAAAACCCCTTCCTAATTGATATGCAACATCTCCAAAAAATCTATCTAACAAAGTTACTTTCTTTCTACTTTCAACAATGCCAACATCTGTCAAATTAAGCTGTTTTTTCATAAGTTCAACAGCAGTATCTTTGTCTCCAAGTTCATCAACCAAGCCAATTTTTTTAGCTTCAACTCCTAAGAAAAATTCTCCAGTTGCTACATCTTTAACATTATCAAAATTCATATGCCTGTTTTTAGCAACGTCCATTATAAAATATTCATGAATAATATCTAACTTGCCTTGGAATAATTTTCTCTCCTCATCAGTTAAATTTCTATAAGGAACTCCTAAATCTTTGTATTTCCCGCTTACTAGTCTTTGATAACCAACTCCATATTTATCAAACAACTCACTAAATTCCAGATAGCTTCCGTAAACACCAATGCTTCCTGTTATGCTTAAAGGACTAACAATTATCTTGTCTGTAGCACTTGCAATCCAGTAAGCCCCAGAAGCTCCAAATTCTCTTATAACGGAATATTTAGTTTTGTTCATACTTTTAACTGCACTTGCTATTTCCTGGCTAGCTACAACTCCGCCTCCAGGACTATTAATCTCAAATATCACACCCTTGACAGAACTATCTTCATCTAATTCTTTTATAGTTTTAATTAGTTCAGTAGAAGACACTCCTCCAACCTGAAAAAAATCCTGGTTTCCAGAAACAGTTATCTCTCCATCCAAAGGAACAACAACAATCTTATCTCCTAAAACAACACCATCATTTCTAAATAAAAATAAAGAAATTAAACTACCAGCTAAATATAAAGCAACTAAAACTAAAAAAGCAAATAGCCACTTATTCATTTAAATTTCATCTCCTTTTCAACTACAGCAGTTCTGCTAAAAACTTCAAATAGCCTTTGATTTCCGCCCCTAAAAAACATATATGCAACATCAACTAATAAAACTATCGGAAAAGGCTTTGTTAAATTTCTTAAAAATGCCTGAGAAAAATTCATACTCTTTCCTAGCAAAGAAACTGCACGAATACTAAAAATCATTTTGCCTAAAGTCTGTCCTGTTTTAAGCTCCAAAATTGAAAAATACAAAATCAAAGCTACAGTTACAAAAATACTGACCAAAAATAAACCAGTATCTGTACTTTTTAATACTAAACTACTAATGCTAAAATCCTTAAAATAATTTCTAAAAGGCAAGCTGACTATTAAGTTAACCAAAATCAGATCTAGTAAATAAGCCAAGAACCTCTTCCAAACTGGAGCAGTGTTATATTGTATTGTTGCTTTGGCAAACCTTGTTTTTTGCATTAAACGTTTCTTAAAGACCATTGTTTATATAACTTTCTAAACAAAACTGCCTTTAACAAAGTATTTTCTAAATTATAATAATAGTAATAATAAAAAGAAAAGTTACTACTAACAGATGGAAAGTTTTATAAGTTAAATTCTACTGCATTAGCTGAATATTAACCACTAAAAAGTAAATAAAATGATAGCATCATCTAATCAAGAAAATAGAACTGCAAGAATTTATGAAATTAGAGTTACAAGCGGCAATTCAAGAACAGCAGGTATACTAAAAAATTTAATAGATTGTTCGTTTGGAAAAAACATTGATAAAGTTAATATAGAATATTTAAGAGATTCTAGAGAGCGTAAATTTGGTGTAAAAATAGAAGGTAGAGATTTAAATGAAGCCACACTAAGAAGAATAATAACTAAAAGATTTGATACTGGGGAATTTTCAATAACGTGTGTTGATAAGCCAGAATTAGCAGAAGTTAAAGAAACAAAAGATATAGATCTAAATGCACTTGCAGAAGGATTCAAGACTCTTGCACGTATTGTAGATTATAGAACTCCAACGCCAAAAGAATTAGAAAAAAGACCTGGTTTAATTGGCTATACTGAAGAACTTGGCATAGCAATAAAAACAAATATAGGAGAAAGATGTAGAAGCGCAACAACTTCATTAAATGAAATAATTGATGCAATTTATGATTCTGTAGAAACAATTGCAACTTCGGTAGGCCATGATTTTCCAAAAAGAAGAACAATAAAAGGTGAAAAAAAATTAAAAATAGCAGTAGAAGAACTAACAAGAAATATAATAGAAGAAAAAGAAAGATCAATAAAATATAGAGGAAACTTAGAAGGTCTATTAACAGCTGTCGCAGAAGATCTTGGTGAACCAACACCAACTGAAAATGATATGTTAAATGATGAACAATTCGAAAGGTATAGCATTAGAATTCTGGATGCATTAAAAGGGGAAAAAATACAGATAAAAAAAACAGAAGTAACTAATGAACCAAAAGACAAAGCTAAAAAAGTTGCAAGTGGTTCAAGAACGTACAATAAAATAGATGGTTATAAGCACTATGATATCATAATAGAAAGAAAAAAACCAAGCGATATTGGTGTATTAGAAAGAGAATTAAAAAAACTTGTTAATAAAAAAGAACCAAATAACAATATGGTATATTTAGGTAAAATAACAGCAAATAATGACCCAAAAGGACTTACAAAGAAAGTTATAGGATTTAGGGTACAAAATACAACATTAGATGCAGATCTTATAGCAGATGCAATAAGAACAAATCTACCAAAAAGAAAAGCTGAAATTACTCCATTAAAAGATATCCTAGAACTTGTAAGAGATGATAAAGAAATTTATAGCAAAAAAGAACAAGATAAAGGTGACTTTACAAGAAGATTACAAGAGTATGAAAAAACATTCGGAGCTGAAGGAACAACAGAATTTGAAAAGTCTAAAAATAAAGTTGCAGGATTCAGAAGAATAGAAGAAGAACTTGAAGGGAAAAAACAAGAATTAGAAAGAACAAACATTTACATAGATAGTGTATTGGTATTATTAGCAAATATAGCTGAAGCAGTAGAATACAAAACTGAAATAGAGCCAAAAAGTAAAACAAAACTTGCAACATACACTCAAGGATTGTTAGCAGCATTAGATGAAAATAAGAGAAGAATAACTGAAGCAAAGAAAGAGTCAAGAAATGCAAATACATACGCTACTTCAATAGAAGCACTTCTACATGAAATTGCAATAAGTGTTAACCACAAATCACCATTTGAAACTAAATTAGATAATGATAAAGATTTAGCAAATTATAAATCAGGATTGTTAGCAGCAATAGAAGAAAAAAGAAGAGAAACAGTAAGTGCTGCTGAAGCAAAACTAAGAGAAGCAGCTAAAGTAGAAGAACAAAAACTTATAAAAACAGAAGCTAGACTTGAAGAACTAAAAGAAATAGCAACAGCATTAGAAAAAGAAAAGTCAGAATTAGAAATGTTAGTAAAAGAAAATTCAATTGTAAATCTTA
Organism: Candidatus Woesearchaeota archaeon; assembly: GCA_018302765.1. Classification (GTDB taxonomy): domain Archaea; phylum Nanobdellota; class Nanobdellia; order SCGC-AAA011-G17; family GW2011-AR18; genus JACPCE01. The sequence continues at coordinate 42,853 of JAGVZG010000001.1, read as the reverse complement.
CAGCAGAAGAAATTTTAGTTGAAGCATTTAGAAAAGTCTATTCACCAGAACTAAATGCAGCAATTGAAGAATATAATAAACTATTCCCAGAAGGAATACCTGAAAATCTAGTAATTGCACAAACAGATCTAAAAGAACTAATATATGAAAAATTAGGAAGTAGATTAATAGAGATTGATCCAAAATTAAGAAATAGAGAATTGACTATAGATGAATTATCTGAAAAATTGAAATATTATAATGTTGAATTCGACCAAACTGGATATGCAGAAGAGCATAATCTTGCATATAAAATGGCTACACTAGCAGAGAGAACATTTAAGCATAGAAAAGATGAATCTTTAAATGAAGATGAAAGAGCAGCAAGAGAATTGATAAGACATTACAATGATGCAAAAAAAGAACATTATAGAATAAAAGAAGAAGAAGAAGCATTATTAAATGAAATAGATAATATAAAAATAATGCATAACAAAGCTTTAGATGAAACATCAGAATTTAGAAAAAGAATACCATTAAATGCAACTTTCGGCTGTTTCTCTTATCACGTACAAGAAAAAGATGGATATAGATTAAGATTTGTAATACCAACAAACAATCAAAACTTCAGGAGTAATGCAGCATTAGATTTTTCACTAGCATTGGCCTCAACACTAAAGGGAAGAAATGCAGAAATAAAAACAGGAGAATTACGTAATTGTTATTATATAGAATTAGTGTATAGGCAAACAACACCAGAGAGATTATCAAAATTAATAGATACAACAAGGAAAAAACTTGAATCGTCTGACCTAGCTAAAGTTGGAGCAAAAATAGAATTAAAATATTTCGGAGATTTAAGACCACAATGACAGACGGTAAAATAACACTAAAAGATTTTGCAAGACAGGAAAGACTTAGTTATCATGAATTAGTTAGATTAGCAGTAGATGGTAATATAGATACAAAAAGGCCACAAGATAGAAGAGAACTAGAAGAATTATTGCATAGATTAGATCCACTTGCAAGAACAACAACTTCAGAAGAACCAACTGGAAATTCAGGATCAGATACCAAAATTGTAATGATGAGAATACCTGGAAGTAATATTTACTATGTAACAATTATGAAAGGTGGAAAGGTCATACTCACAAAAGGCCAAGATGGAAATTTAGACCTATCAGACCCGCAACAAGGTTTAGATGAAATTACAGACATATTAGCTTATTCAACAATGCTTGACACATCAAACCGTATAGACTCAGCTAAAAAGAAAAAGACAGGTAAAAAAGGAAAGCCAACCTTTAAACCAACAAAAGACAAACCAGGATATGTTAGAGACCAAGCACTAGATACTTACTTAATTGAAAATGCAGACGCACTGGCATTCTTTGCTTTAGCTAATCCTGAGAAAATTAAAAAAACACGTACATTCACAAATAGAGACGACCTAGAAGAAATAATAAATGACCCAGCATTTTTAGAAACAGCAACAAATTTAGGTTTAACAATAGAAGTAGAATCAATAACGTCATACGTTGCAAAACACAGAGGAGAAATAAGCCGTAAAACTAAAAGAGTTATAACTGAAATAATAGAAAAGGAAGATATAAGGAAAACAGCTGGAGAAGTTCTGCTTGAATATATAATAAGAGAAGATCGCGAAAAGAAAAAACTAAGAGAATTATGTGAAAAATCAGAATCAGTTCTTCCATTGTATAAAAGATTCATTGATAAAAAAATATCCAAAAGATTGGATGATAAAGGAGAACACTTTGTTATATGTTTTAGGCAATTAGCATTGGACGTACTATATTCAGTAAAAAGAACTGGAATAGAAATGAGTAAGGAAGATTTTAAGAGATATATTTCAAGCACAGCTAAATGGGTTGCTTATGCGAAAGCTGCTGATTATATAAAAAATGATGAATATATACAAAAGAACATTTTGCCTAAGTTAAGAACAACAGAAGACGAAAGGTCATCTAGAGATAAGATATTTGAAGCAGTATCTGATCTTGGCAGATTAGTTATAGATCCTGATCATTCTTATGATAAAATATTTTTCAGATTTTTGGTTGCGGGATTATGGATGGAAGGTGTAATGGAAAAAGAAACAGATAAAGGATCAGAACCAAGAACTATTGGAGGTGCAATGAATGAATACACAGATGGCATAGGAAATTTAATAGAAAGATATGACTTGTACGATAGGCTTCTCAAAAAAGCATTTGTAAAACAATTAGAGAAAGGCGTATTTGATGAAAAAAAGACTGAATTAAACACGCAAGGAGAATGCAGTACTTTTGGCAGAACATTATATGATTCATTACTAGATAAAGATAAAGGCAGATTTACATCAATAAGATATGAAGAAAGACCATTAACTGAATGTGGTACATATTTAGTTAGACTATTAAGATCATACATTGGAATAAACAGGCAGTACTTTGTTGATGAAATAGAAAAAAGAACTGGTGAGAATAAAGATGCAACATAATAAAAATGCAAATAGAACCTCAGAAACTTATAGAACTAGAGCAAGGAATAAGCAGAGTTTTGAATAGATTAAGATTCATTCCAAACAAACATTTTCTAGAACAATTCCCATATGGATCACAAATAATACAAGAAGCAGAAGAATTTGGCGGGATAGAAAATATATTTAATAATTTAGGAAGAGATACTTATTTTGATGCATCAACTGTAGACATTCCATCTCCAGAACAACAACTAGCAGCAACAGAAATAGCATTATCTGGAATGGAAGGCAAAAAAAGATTTGAGTTTAGCAAGCCAGGAACAAGAAAAACTATTGGGGTTCTGTCTGCAATACCCATAATTAATGAAGTTTTTATGAAAGAACTTGGAGAAAATGGCAAAGTTAAAACATTGATATGCTGTCCAACGTATATAATTCCAACATGGATCAGAGAAGCAGAAAGGTTATTAAAAGATCCAAATATCAGTGTAGTTACAAGAAGAAATAGAAGATATTCTATAAAAAAAGCAGCAAGAGAAGACGTAGATCTTGTGTTGCTAGGTTATGAACTGAGCCATAGAAGAACAGGCATAGATATAAGTGATCCAGAAACTGCAGCAGAAATGGAAGAGAAATACATAGAACTTCTAACAACTGTTTACACAAAAGAAAGGGCATTGGAAATTCTCAGAAATTCAATGATAGAAGATCATTTTAAAGAATATACAAGAAAAGAAAGAAGTCTAGATGCTTTGCTGAAAAGAATAGTAATCGAAGAAAAAAATGCAGAAGCTGCAAGCATTGCAACAGCGTTAAGACAGCAGGCATTCAGAGCAGATGGTAAGCCTTACTATGTCATATATGATGAAATACACAATGTAATAGATCCTGATTCAGCAACTGCAATAGCCCTTGGAGAATTATTCAGATATTCAAAATGGGGAACATTGGTAAGCGGAACAGGAATTAGAAACTATGTTTCAAATATAGCCTATGAATTTTATCTAATGGGTATTATAGATAACCCTAAAGATTTCACTGCAGTATTTAGGGACAATCCAAAAATAGTAAGGGCAGTACTGGACATACATTCAAATCCAATCAGGGAACTAAAAGATGTAGATCCAGATGTAAAAGAACCAATTCTCATAAATGTTAATTATGAATTAACAGAAAAAGAAACAGACTTGTATATAGAAATAATAAACTCAACATTATTTGAAGGTAGAGAGAGATACTTACTATTAAATTATCTACTTACAAATCCAAAAAAGCTGCTTCCTGATAACTTTACAGATAGTGAAAGACAAGACTCATTAAAAAATAAAATAGAAAGATTCTTTGAAATAAATCCAAAATTAAGAGAATATGCAGAAAATACCATTCCAAGCAAGTTACAAACAACAGTAGAAATAATAAAAAAAGCAAAAAAAGACAATAAAAAAGTTATTGTTGCATGTGAATATTCAACTAATCTGACAAGTTTTCTAGAGGAAAAACTAGCTGAATATGGGTGTGTAAGAATAGATCAGACAGTATCAGCACAGCCAGTAGAAATACAATTAAAAAATGAAGAAATTGAAACATTAAGATCAGAAGGGCTTTATGAAGAAGGACAAAAATTCAGATCTGATCTATCTCTCGCAGCAAGACAAAGATTAGAAATTAGAAACTATGAAATATGGGATCCATCACAAAGGGATCTAGCTTTATTAGAATTTCAAACTAACCCAGCAAAAACAGTATTATCAGTAAGCTATGGAACACTAAGAGAAGGAGCAGATGTTCAGGAAGCAGATATGCTAATAGAATATGAAGCTACAACAGTACCGGCAAGATTTGAACAATTATTAGCCAGAATTGTAAGATCTGGAAAACATAATGAAGTTGAAGTACATCAACCAAGAGCAGTAAACACGTTTGAAGATTCAAAGTATAAATTCAGAGACTGGAAGGCATATTTAATAAACCTAGTGTTCAAGGGAGAAGATGCAACACCAGAGGAAATAAATGCTTTCATAGATGATACAAAACCAGAGAAATCAGCAGAAATTGGTAGTTTGTTGAATTTAAACTCAAGAAGCATAGTTGCATTAATGTTTAATAATCTCAGGGGCAGAGGTGTAGAAAGATTTGTAGAGGAAATGAGTGCGCATGACAATGCAATGTTCCTAGCAAAAAATTATAACTACGCATGGGAATACAGTTTCTCATCCAATTGTGCAAGACTGGCAAGGGATATTATTCTAGGACTAGAAAATAAAATAGGAAGAAAACTTGAAGACATACTGGATGAAGGTTCTGGCCCAGCAACAGTATCAAGAATTTTAGAAAGAAAAACTATATGCATAGATGTAAATAGATTTCAATTAGATTATGGAATAGATGCATGTGAAGAAAAAGGAAATAAAGAAAACAAATATTATTTGGGTTCTTACACAGACCTAAGAAATCTAGTCCCTCATTCACAAGAGAACAAAGTGTTTGATCCGAAAAAGAAATATGAAAAAACAGAAAGCTTGGAAGAAAAGTCTAAGGATCTAATTGTATGTTCTTTGGCCTTGGATTTTGCAACAGAAGAAGAAAGAAAACAATACTTCACTGAAAATAAAAGAGTAATGAAAAATGGTAGTTATATGTTAATTATAGAACCAACATCAAAGATAGATATAAGTTGCAGGGAACAGTTCATTAAAGATATGACTGAAATTGGCTTTGAAATAGACAGGCAATTAACTGGAACTTACAAATCAATGAAGTCTATTGACATAGATACAGGCGAAGAAAAGAGAAATGGGTTTGAAGCATATGTAATTGTAGCAAAAAAAATAGATGACAAGAAGTCAAGATATGAAGAAGGGCATTACTTTAGAATGTTAGAAGAATACAAAATAGTAGATGGAACCCAAAATGAAGCAGAAATAATAAAAAAAGAAGCAAAATTCAGAAGATATGAATGTTCAGGATTCTTAAATATAGATACAGATATAGAGCCTACAAAAATAAAACCAACGCAAGGAGAACCAATACATCCAGAGATATTAGCACTCGGAGAAACAATAAGAGAAACACCAGAAGAGGAATTATCAAGACTGGCAGCAGTGCTAAGAAAACTGGCAGAAGAATAAAATGGAAAGAGAAAAATACAACCAACAAGCTGCAGAACTTGCTGACATAATGTTAGCAACTTATGGTACTGCTAAGTATGACAGAACATATAACTTATGGTCGTTCGCATTTTTCTGGAACTGTGATAAATTAGGAGAGTACAGTGTTGCAAATTCATATAGAGAATTTATTCCAGAAACATTTAGAATAAGCAAAGAAGAAGCTAAAAAACCAGAATCACTCATTCCAAAAGCAACGTCAACAGTAGGTCACTTTTCAATGCTGTCGATGGCAAACAGAGATTTAATTGAAAAAGTTTACACAGAAGCATTAGAAAATGCAAGTTACTCAAAAATAGAAGATGCAGTTGCTGTTGTCTCAGACAAAAGATTAATCGAAGAAGTGCTAGAAATTTATGCAGAGCTAAAAGAAAAAAGAAAGTTAGATGAGAAAATAGACTTATTTAATTTTTTACTCAGATATGACATAACAAAGGAAAAAATCATACCAACAGCAAAACCACAAGGAACTTACCTAAATTTAACAACAAGATTGGTATATAGATATGGTGAAGAAGACTTAGAAGATGGAATATTTAGTATAGCAAACTCAGAACTTTCAGAAAGAGCAAAATTATTGCACTGTTCTGCATTAACGTATAAAGAAACAGAACCAGATGAGAATTTATTAGCACTGTATCTAAAATATGCAAATGGTAATAATTTATTTATAGTAAAGCCAGAACGCACTAGCAAAGTCTACATACCTGGGCCAAGAAGAGTAAGAGTAAATGGAAATAACGTAAGTATAGACTGGAGTGCAGTAGCTGCAAATAGAAAAAGAAAAATATTATCTTATCAAGCATTCAATATTAAAGATGTATTAAAAGCAAGAATAGAAAAAACATTAACAGAAAGATATTTAAATCTTTATAGAAAACCTGATGTAAGTCATGATGATGTTTTAAGAGATATTGACAACAACATTGCAGTAACATCAGACGAAGAAAAAGAGGTTCTGAATAGGGTAAGAAGAAAGTTTGAGATTATGGGAAAGTTCAAAGATTTCAACATTAATCATAGAATGCCTGTAACAATTATCAGGCAAGGAGAATAAAATGGCAATGGGAAAAAACCAATTATTAGAAGCATTTGCAAATTTAACAAGAAGAAGACTATTAGGAATGGGTATTGAACTAGATAACAATTTAGAAAGATTATTAAAAAATATGAGGGAAGGCGATGAGAAAACATTAGGCCAACTTCCAGAAGCACTAGTAAATGCAGGAAGAACACATCTCTATGCACCAGATTTCTTTTCCAGAGACCCAGTAACTGTAGCAGAAGAACTTTGTGGAAGTTCTTTATCATATGCAAATGATGTAATGAACTCATGGAGTGGATTAGTTACAGAAACTGGCGCTTATAGAACTTACAGCAAAAAAGATGAAGCAGTGGCTAAAGCTGAACCAGGTACAATAGGATTGTATCCAGCACAAGGACATCAAATATTAATTATTAGTGCTCATGAAATAGGAAAAGAAGGAACAGTTGCTGTTTGGGGTCTAGGCGTTGGAGAGTACTTAAGCATGGCAAGAGTAACACAACTAATGACAGCTGAAAAATATACAGGAAAAATAATAGGCGTTGACGCACCATTTTACTTAAGTCCAAGAAATACAAGCAATAAAAAAATTGGAAACTTAGAAGTAAATAGTATGGGTAATTGTAAAAGCGCAAATGCAAGATACTGTTTAAGAAAAATATAAATTATTTTTCTTTTTATTATACAACTTTAACTTCTTCCACGTCGAAATAATTTCTAACTAAGGAATTTATTCTCTTTAGATTTTCTCTTGACCTGCCAAATATTCTTCCCTTGACACCAACATCACTGGCAACTATAAAAACAGTTTTGCCTTCTAATTTTATCTCGTCAGCCTTATTTGGATATATTAAATTACTAACAAATTTGCAAATATCATTAGAAAAAGCAATAATTTTAATATCTTTTTTTAGTATTTTGCTGATTCTATCAATATTTGAACTGTCTTTTCCTAAAGCTTTCTTAACATTGCCCTCTTCAACTAAAAAAACAAGAACGCCATCTTCCTGAAAACAGTCTTTAACCTTAGCTCTAGTTAAGTTCTCAAATAAGTTAATATTATTTATAGAATCTAAAGTTAATTTCATATTTACTCAAAACTTATTACTGAAACAGAAAACGGTTTTTTGCAAATAATTCCCAGATCTTTGCTAGATTCCTGTAATAAAATAACCTCAACACCTATTGTTTTGCATAGCCTAACTAGCTGATTCTTAGCGCCACTATTAGAAGAAACATAAGCCTTGCTTATCTTTCCATTTCTAATTTTCTTAAGCGCGATATCCAGTCCTAAAAATGGTTTTTTCTTTTTCAGATCATCTAGTAAATCAGCTTTCATGTTTAGTCCTTCTTCATTTTGGCAATTAAGCCAGGCAATCCAGTGCCAAGAGGAACTGGTTGATTTATTATAACATTTTCAACAACACTATTCAAATTATCTTTCTCGCCTACTAAACTAGCATTAACTATATGTTTAATTGGAGTTTCAAAACTAGCTCTAGCTAATACGCTCTCTTTTTCTCCAACAATTCCTGTTCTAGTTACACCCTTTACAGTACCGCTTCTTGTCATGACATCAGCTAAAAACATTACGTGCCTGATATCTATATCAATGCCTTGATCTTTTATAACTTTATTAGCTTCATTGATTATGGCAGCTCTAGCAGCTTCTACGCCTAAAACATCAGAAATTTCAAAAATATCGTTAGTCATTATTCTCTCTTTTTCAGCTTCCTCTAAAAGCAAAGCGTCTTTTAAATTGCTTCCAGCACAATGTATAATATAATTACCATCATCTCCCTTGACAGGTAAAACATGAGTAACTCCCTGTAAACCTCTTATGTGGATTGACTTTGCTTTCTCTTTCAATTTATAAACTTCAGACAAAGATATTTCTTTTTCTTTAGATTTAAGTATTACAGAACTATCATTATCCTTAACATCAACACTCTTTAATCCCTCTGCTATTTTGTCTAGAACTAATTTTGGTTTAATGTCCAAATCCCTCATCTTCTTCTTATCTAAAACAATTTCAATTGTAGCTTTGGCTATATTAATAGAAATTTCCTGTGCTATGTCTCCCAATTTAGTTTCCTTAATCTTCATAGCAACTTCTCTTACTGCTTCAACAGTCCTGGAATATTTAGATTTTATCGGAATTTCCATTCTTGGGGTGCTTGGCCTCTTTCTTGCGTCAAATATTTCTATCAGTCTTGGCAGGCCAACAGTAACGTTCATCTCTGCCACACCTGCAAAGTGAAATGTATTCAACGTCATTTGGGTACTAGGTTCACCAAAACTCTCAGCAGTAATTACTCCAATAGATTCACCAGGAGAAATTTTAGCTTTGTTATAAATTTCCTCAACTCTCTTTAAAATCTCCTTCTGGTCCTTATCACTAATTTTATACTTCTTTGAATAATCCTCAACTTTAGCAATTAAGTGTTGCGGTAACATTTTATTCTCCCAGTACCTCTCTAATAATCCTAGCAACATTTATTTTTCCACCCTCTGTCTTCGAAACATCCAGGCCATCTTCTCCATAAATAAACTGCACAATATTCTGGTTTGCATCTCTCACAGTATTATCATACTCAACTCTTATATCTTGTAAAGCACTTGCTAATCTTCTATACAAATAACCTGATTTTGGTGTTCTTAAAGCAGTATCCATTAAGCTGTCTCTTCCAGTCATTGCATGCATGAAATACTCTTCAGGAGTTAGCCCCTCTTTATATCCTCTCTTAATAAATCCCTTAGCTCTAGGACTCAGTTCTCCTTTTGTAAATATACTTAAAGTTCTTCCCCTATAACCAAGTTCAATTCTCTTACCTCTCAAAGCCTGCTGGCCCACGCAAGCAGCAATCATAGATAAGTTCAGGTAGCTGCCTTTAGCCCCTGATAAAGCCATCACCAATGTAGAGTTCTCTTCTAAATTACTCTCAGCAATTATCTCACCAACACGCTGTCTGCATCTGTTTAAAACTTCCATAATTTTTGCTTCTAGAGTAGCTTCTAATGTCAGGCCAGGCAAAGCCTCTAATTCACCGCTGCTATATTGCTCAATGAGTTGTGCTACTCTTCTTTCCGAATTATAAATTGTTTCCTTGCATTTATCAGAAACTTCCTGTGGCAGATCTGTATCTGCTATAGAAGTAGTAAAACCATGTTTAAGCAAAACAGCAATTCCTAATCTAAATATTTTTCCTAATAAATCTAAACCAACACTAGATCCATACTTTGCATACAGCGCTCTTATTAAATCGCCTTTATCCTGTCCTATAGTTGATTTATCTATTACTCCTTCTATTAAATAACCATTTTTTATAACAATAGGTTCCTTAGACTTAGAATATCCACTGAAATCAAAACCATCAGGAAGTATGGCACTAAATATTTCTTTGCCATCAACTGTTTTTTTAAATTTATCAAATCTTTCAATATTTAATACGCCAACACTATGAAGCATCTGAACTGCATCTTCTTTACTCATCTTAATGTTTTTAGTTAACAAATAATTTCCTGTAATAGCATCATCACTGCATCCTATAACATTCAAGCCGCTTTTTGGTGTTATAATTTGTGTCTGTACTTCCATAAGAATTTCAGCTTCAGCTCTTGCTTCCTCAGTCTGTGGGACGTGTAAGTTCATCTCATCGCCATCAAAGTCTGCATTGTACGGATTGCATATAGCTGGATTTAATCTAAAACTCTTGCCAGGCAGAACTCTAACTCTGTGTGCCATAATACTCATTCTGTGCAGTGTAGGTTGCCTATTAAATATTACAATATCGCCATCCATTAAATGTCTCTCAACAATATAGCCTGGCTGCAGCTCTTCTAATAATTGCTCTTGTGTTTCATCAGTAATTTTTTTCTTCTTGCCATCAGGTCTTACAACATAATTGCTTCCTACATATTTCTTAGGGCCATTTTCAACAAACTTCTTTAGTCTCTTTAAGTTCCATTCTACAACTCTCTCAGGAACTGTTAATTCCATAGCAACTTCTATAGGAACTCCAACTTCATTCAGTTCCATTTTAGAATCAGGGCTAATAACAGTTCTAGCTGCATAGTTAACCCTTTTTCCAGCAAGGTTGTGCCTAAATCTTCCTTCTTTGCTTTTAATTCTCTCAGTCAAAGTTCTTAGTGCCTGCCCGCTTCTATGCCTAGCAGGAGGAACTTGGCTAACTTCATTGTCAAAATAAGTTGTAATATGATACTGCAAAAGATCCCAAAGGTCTTCAATAATTATTTCAGGCGCTCCAGCATTAATGTTTTCAAATAATCTCTGATTAATTCTTACTATATCACCTAATTTATGAGTTAAGTCATCTTCACTTCTTTCTCCTGTCTCTAAAGTAATGCTCGGTCTTATAGTAACTGGAGGCACTGGCAAAATAATTAGAACCATCCATTCAGGCCTTGCAAAAGAAGGATCTAATCCTAAAAAAGCAATATCAGAATCACTTATTCTTTCTAGTCTTGTTCTTATATCAATTGGATTTAATCTTTTATCATCCTCTAAAAACGTAGTAGGTCTCTCAAGTTTTACTTGGAATTGTTTTGCGCCGCAATGAGGACATTTCTTTACATTTCTTAAACTGCTTGTTATGCTCTTAACTTGTTTCTTTGTGCTTACTTCATCCTCGCCAGCCTCTTCCTCAGCATGATGCTCTGCTCCTTCATCTTCCTCAACAGCAATTTTAACCTTCTTATCTGTAAGTAATTTTCCGCACTCTCTGCAACTGCACCTCAAAAAATTTAATATTACATCAGCATATTTTAAATGAATAATAGGCCTAGCTAATTCTAAATACCCAAAATGACCCATACAGTCTCTTAAATTTCCACCACAAGTTTTGCATCTCAGACCAGGATCTATAACTCCTAATCTAATATCCATAAGCCCACCATCTACAGGATAACCTTCTTTATCATAAAGTTCAGGAGTTACAACTTTAGCACAAGCCATCTTCTTGACTAACTCAGGACTCATCATTCCAAACACTACTGAATCTACTTTCTTGTAAACATAGTTCTCTACCATCTCAGCTCTTTGCCCTCCTAATAACTCCGCTTAAAAAAGTTTTAAAACTTGGAAAGTCGTCTCTTCTCATTAACCATTTCTCAGTGTCTCTTAGTTCAACTAATCTTCCTAAATCAAAAGACATGTCTCTATTCTTTCTTATAATATAACTATGAAATCTATCAAGTTCTGCATTATCTAGACCTCCCAATCTATCAGCTCCTACAATGATTTTATTAACTAAATAAGATCCACAAATTTCAAGTCCATCTGGTTTATTAGTGCCACAAACAATACCGTCATGATGAGGGTAAATATTCAAACCAAAAACAGATCCTTGATAATGAGAAATGTCTAGCAGTAATAAAAAACTATTATGTTCTGCTACTCTTAAGTTATAAAATCCGCCGTTAGGTAAACTCAATTTGCCTCCGCCATCCATTCTTTCTAATGAATATTCATCCATATTAATACTTCCTTCCTAAAACCAATTTAGGATAAACACAAAGTGATTTCAACTCATCCAATAACAGTTTGAATGCATAACTCATTTCTACAACGCTTACTCCAACATTTGCTCCGCACTTAGTGCAATATTCCTTGTTCTTGAAACTATCATAAACTCCAAGCATTCCACACTCTTCGCAGACAAAAACCAAAGTCTTGTCTGAATCAAATCTTTCTTTTAATAATAGTGAAGCCCCATGTGCAACAAAGCAATCCTTTTCCATTTCTCCCAATCTCAAACCACCACCTTGAGACCTTCCCTCAATTGGCTGTCTTGTCAACAATTGTATTTTACCGGTTGCTCTTGCATGCAGTTTATTCGCAACCATGTGCTTAAGCTTCAAGTAGTACATATTTCCAACATAAATCCTGGCCTTAAACTCTCTACCATCAATGCCATTATACATTGCTTCTACGCCACTCTCTCTAAATCCTAATTCTCTAAGCATTTTTCTTAATTCCTTTTCTGGCATTGCATTAAAAGTAGTTCCATCTATATACTGTCCTGATAAAGCACCAACTTTCCCTGCAACTATTTCTATTAAATGTGAAACTGTCATTCTTGATGGAATACCATGAGGACTAAATATAATATCAGGCACTATTCCGCTTGCTGTAAAAGGCATGTCTTCAATAGGAACAAGATAACTTATTACTCCCTTCTGTCCATGTCTACTCGCAAACTTATCACCAACTTCAGGAATCCTCTGCTGCCTCAATCTCATCTGCACTAACCTGTTTCCGTCCTCATTTTCAGTAATCAAAGTCATATCAACTATGCCATTCTCTCCATGTGTCAGGGCAACTGAACTTTCTCTTTTAACATTTGTAGCAATATTAAATTCCTCAAATTCTCCTAAAAATCTTGGCGGACTAACTTTGCCAATTATAACATCTTCATCTTTTACTTTTGCTCCTGTAAACACAATGCCATCTTCTTCCAAAAGCCTGTAGTCCTTTTCTGACTTATATCCTTTAACTTCCTTATCAGGTATACAAATCTCGTCAACTAATCCGCCTTGATATCTAAGTTCTTCTGCAGAAAAAGGCTTAAAATAAGTTGACCTTGCAAATCCCCTGTCAACGCTAGCTTTGCTTATAATAATTGAGTCTTCCATATTGTACCCCTCAAAACTCATCAATGCAATAACAATATTCTGTCCAGAAGGATGTTTCTCCCACCCCCAAATGTCATGCATAAATGTTTTTGTTATAGGTTTCTGAGGATAATGTAAAACATTGACATCGGTATCCATTCTTAATAAAAAATTGCTTGCATACAAACCTAATGCCTGCTTTTGAATCTTACTTCCTCTTATTAATCTTGAACTACCGCCAAAATTAGAATAAGGAATCAACGAAGTACACAAACCAAGGATTACAACAGGAGAAATCTCTAAATGCGTATGTTCTTTAGTTAAGTCTTCCTCACTCAAGGCAACGTAACAATTTTCTTCCTCTGCAGCATCAACGTATTCTATAATTCCTTCTTTTACAAGCTTATCCCAAGTAACTGCACCACTTTTCACATCCTCAATATGCTTCTCAGTTAATTTTGATTTTCCATTTTCAACAACTATCAATGGCCTTCTTGCTCTTCCAGTTGTCGTATCTAAATAAACTTCGTCATAATCTTGATCATGATAAAAATTCAACTCTAAAGGCAAAACTCCCTTTCTTCTCTCAGATCTTATCTGCTTAATAAATTCCTTTGCATTTTCTACAGTTCCAATAAATCTCTCATTCATAAATACATCTACCATTTTCAAGACCTACCCCTATAATCAGGTAACTCTCCTCCCAATGTCGTTTCAGATCCTTTCATTTAACCCATCACCTTCAGCCCTAAATTTTCCAATGCTTTCTTCACTTTATCCTCTTGAATATCTCCTCTTGAAACATTACATAATAAAGCCATGTTCTTTCTCAAACCAATTGAAGTTCCTTCAGGAGTTTCTATTGGACATAGCCTTCCAAAATGAGTTGGATGCAAAGCCCTGGCTTCAAAGTTCTCTTGTGTGCTTGTAAGCAAAGATACAACTCTCTGCAAATGAGAATAAGTAGCTAGATGATTTGTCCTGTCCATATTCTGGCTAATACCTTTTCTTCCTCCAGTCCAGCCTCCAGTTGCCAGTGCGCTCTTAATATTAGAACTAAGTAATTCATCTCTAATAATTATCTTAATGCTCTGGAATTTACCTCTCTTGACTAATCTTTGAAAATTATAAAGAACGTCCTGCACTAAGCTTCTTAAATTTGTTCTTATTAAATCTTCCAATAAATCTCCAGATAATTTTAATCTTTTATTTGTATAATGATCTTTGTCTGGCAAAGGCAAGCCTTCTTCGCTAACTTGTAAAAATCTCCTTACCATTTTACACAAGTTGTAAGCTTTATTCAGTCTGTACTTAGAATCAGTTCCTAAATGCGGCAATAGATATTTATCAAGCTGCTCACCACCTTTCTCTAATTTAACTTCTCTAGGCTGAGTAACTCCAATTCTCTTAGCCAAATATTCTAATGCATCTCCTTCGCTCTTAAGCTCTGCAGCGTCATATAAATTTATAAATACAGAATCATAAGCTTTGTCTCCGCATATCATCTTTACTATTTCTTGATCTTTAATCAAGCCCAATGCTTTCAGTACAGGAACCAAAGGTACTCTCCTAAATCTTGTAAATGTCAAGTAAAATATTCCATCTTTCATTTGTTCTATTGTATGAGGTATTCTATAGCTTCCCATTTCAGAAAAAACCTTGGCAACATATTCACTAGGCCCAATATCTTTCTTCTCTATAAAGAATTTATTAGAAGCTAGATCTTCTACAGTAATTAATACTCTTTCATTTCCATTAATTATAAAATAGCCTCCTGCTTCATCCGGATCTTCTCCTCTAAAAATAAGCTCTTCTCTTTTTAAGCCATGCAAATGACAATACTTTGACTTCAGCATAATTGGAAGCTTTCCTATCATAGTAACAAAACTTTCTCTTTGCACGTCATCAATATAAGCGCTAACTTCCAAGTATATAGGAGAAGAATAAGTCAAAGCCCTTAATCTGGCTTCGCAGGGATAAACATCCCTTTTGCTGCCATCTGCTTCTATAATGCTTGGCTTGTCTATCCAGATTTTCTTAAGCTTGATTACAAAACTTTCAACTTCCTGAGGAACAATTGTAGGAACTATATCTCCAACTTCATCAACTAATAATTGCAGACTTTTCTCTACAAAATCATTAAAGCTTTGTATATTAGACTCTACAAAAGGATAATCCTTAAAGTAAGCCTGCATTAAAGTTTGATAACCGTTAACCATCAACAACCACCCTGTAATAATTTGTTTCCTTAGCAGTTGGACTGCTTCTTTTTATCATAACTAAATCATTTACTTTAACGCTCATATTTTTTAAAGCAGTATCACTAATATTAATCATTGGCAATTGCTTAATAGAAATATTATATTTTTCAAGAACTTCTTTTTTTTCCTCATCTGTAAGCCTTATATGTTCTGGAACTAAAAAATGTCTAATTTCTTGGCTTGCTTCTGTCATTTTTTCTTTATGTCCTCAATTCTATGATAAATCTTGACTATGCGGGCCGGATGGGAAATACACAGATAAACACCAGCTTAATCTGTTTTGAACCCACGACCACCTGCTTTCATCAGCCTGATTTAAAAGGTTCACCAATTCAAACTTTCGTTTTTGTTCAAGCTTCTCATTAAAGCTTGTTTCAGGTGCTCTACCAAGCTGAGCTACCGGCCCTCTTTTTCTATTAGTTAATATACCACTATCTAAGACGTTTTTAAGCCAATGTAGATATTTCTGGCTGGGTCTTAGAAAGCATCATGTTTCTGACAAACCTGTCCTATATATAAAAGTTGCGATTTTTACTTGTATATAAAATTTTTCATGACTCTAAAAATACAAAGAAAAATAATATTGCAAAAAAATTCTATTCTCTAATTCAACGTAATTAAAGTATATTTTATCTTACAAAAAGACTTAATAATTTAAAACAAAGATAAAATTAGTGACAATTTCAGACTATGAAAAAACAAGAGTTCTAGAAATATATAGCAGAGCAGAAGGAAGTATAACAAAAGCAAGAGAATTATTAACAGAAGATAATATTTTTGTAAGCGTCTCAACAATAAGAAACTACTGGGTAAAAGCTATCTATAAAATAAATAAACCAGGAGGAAAAAGATTTAACGGAAGACCTATAGATGAAATAACAAGAAGAACAATTATTAGGGCTTACAATATGTATGATGGAAATTTAAGCAGAGCAGCAAGAATGCTAGGATATTCTCAGGATAGAATAAAACAAGTCTGGACTGAAGAAAGAAAATTAAAATCAAAAGGAAATCTAGAAGAAAAAGTTTGACATTATTTCTAAATAAAAATGTACTAAATTTTATTTAAGCTCATTGCGATTGCCAGTTAGTAGCAAGAAATATTATATTAATTTTTCAAACCACCTAATTTTTTATTTAACTCTTCATAAATTAATCTCTTCTTTTCTAAACTCAAATGAAATAGTTTTTTTGATATCATAGCATTAGATACTGTAAATATATAATTTAATTTTATTATACTATCTTCCACTGCTCCTTCCTTTTTAGTTAAAGGTATTCCTTTCATATTCAAATTGCTTGTCACTCCTGCAATAACGACATTGTCATATTCCTCAAACAAAACTATAGCAGGCCTTGTTTTTACTTCATAAGTATCTGTATATTGAACTCTTGCTATTACTAAGTCACCTGACTTAAACATTATTCCAAACCTCATCTTTCTCATTGTCCCAAAGCTCTCTCATTTTCTGTTGCTGTATTTTATGTAAAAATTCATCATATTGATTTTTAGATTTTATATTTTTAAAAATTTCTAGCATATGCACTATTAATTCATTATAGCTTTGCCTTGGGTATTCTTTAGACTTTTTTAAATTCTCTAATATTGATTTATCCAATTGTATTGTTGTAACTTCTGCCATTATATAGTACCTATAACTACTATATAATAACTTATATATAAAACTTTTTATTAGAAGCTCTGGTGCAACCCTCTTTTCTCAGATAATCTTTTGTTAACTTTGCTTATCTAAGACTTACCATTTTCCACACAAAAATAAATAAAGAATTAGGAATGCACCAAAGCCTTATTAGTAATTAAATTCATCATGGTTGATTTTTATGGCAAGTAAGAATATTTTCTAGTTTTTTCATTTCTGGAGCACCTGAATATATTTTAGTATATTTGTAGTGTGTTTCTTTAAATAATTAAAAATTAACAATATAATTTTTATTAGCCGCGAACAGCTGCTGCTGATTCAACATTTCTCTGCTGGAACCGTTTATTTAATTCTTTATTTATTTCATTTAATTTTTCATGTATCCATTCAAAAGTACCTATGAAATATTTTTTATAAGTTCTTTCTAAAAAAGACTGATTTGGGTCGTAAAAAAATTCATCTATAACTGAATAAGAATTTTCTGAGATTGTGAATGAAGTATCATCAATCAACTTTATCTTAACGTTACCTATTTTTCCAACCCTAATATGGTCTAAGAATTTTACTTCATCTCCTACTTTAAGCTGTTTCCATGTTCCGTCTTCTTGCTTAACTTCAACCTTACCCTCTAAACTTTCAGTTTTACCAATTACCTTTCCTTTATCTTTAAACAAGTCTTCATCATTTTCTACATAGCTTTCTATATCTTTAAAAGGCACAAGATCTTTTTTAGTTCTATTGCACCAAGCTTGTGTTGCAGGATAATTACAACACTCATCATTCAAACAGCATCCACCCTCCGCTCTTGTTAAGAAATTTCCTTGTGGTCCAGGACCACCTACGCACTTACCTTCAATAGCCAAAACAGAATTCATCGAGAAAGAAGTAAAAACCGCTAATAAACTTAATAAAAATAACACAAACAAAACCTCTTTTTTCATAATTTCTTAAGTTGTCTCTCATTTAAATATTTTGTCAAAATTATTTCTTTTCTATTTATTATCTTTTACATAAATCTTCTCACAAGGCTTTTTCAAATAATATTATAAATTAGGATAATTGGATATCATTACATAACTTATTTATTAATTCTGGATTTTTTATTTATCATTGCAAAAAAATATGGCGCCCTGGCCGAGATTTGAACTCGAGTTAGAGCCTATCTATTGTTTAGCAAAGTTTTTTCAAGCCTTTCCTAAAAGCTTACATCGACAGGGCTCTGTGCTAACCACTACACTACCAGGGCTTATTAGGTAAAAGACAATATGATTGTTTATAAGTTTTTTTATTCAATATTAATAATAAATCAAGATATTAAACTCAATAGTTTAAAACTTTTTAATTTAGATCTAAATCCAACAACATTGCTAAATTTAATTAAGTACTCCTTCTTTCCAATAACAACAGCATAAACATTTCTTTTTTGATCATATCTACTAACAATTTTGTTTACTATTCCTAAAGCTATTAACATTTGAGAAATTTGATTCAGCCCATACAAAAAATTAGTAAAAGAAATTTATAAATTAAACGCATATAGATAATGTCATGTCGTCCACGCACCAAATAGAAGGTATATTTTTAGAATATATAATAAGTCCCCGCGGCCAGATTCGAATTTGCCAATTTACCTTAAATTGAGTAAACTTCCAGCAACCCTTCGGGCTCAGCTACCTGTTTTTCATTTCTAGCATAAAGCGTAAGATCTAACAGAGACCGTGATCTACAGCCGAAAGCTCCACCGTTGAGCTACGCGGGGTATAAAAAAGAACATTTAATAATTTTTAAACCTAGTGGTTTATTAAAAATTAAAGAGAAAACTTATAAACAATAATAAGAGTAATATATTTATGAATAAAAGAGGTCAGATATTTCTTATAGCTGCAATAATCTTTGTAATGTCAATTTATTCAGTAGCAATTGAATATAATACAATAAAAACATATCCAACTCCAGAAGACTACAAAGATCTAAGTGAAAATTACCAGACAGAATATCCAAAGATAATTAACTTTGCACTATACAATGGAACAAATCCTGTAGAAGCAATAGATAATTTCACAATTGCATTTCTTGAAGAAGCAAAAAAGAAAGATCCAAACTTTGGTGTTTTTTATATTTACAAAGACAGCACCGGAAACTTACATATTGTAAATACCTTGAATAATAAAGTTTTAAAATTAGAATTTACTAATGTAAAAGGAGAACAAGTCAGCCTGGCCTTAATGAGCCAGAGTACACAAACAAAAGGAGACTTATGTATAGAAGGAATAGGGTGCAATACTGTAGACACAATTGTAGGTAATTTTGATTCTGCTTATTATAAGACAAATGTTACGTCACCAACAGAATTAAGAATATCAGAAGTTGGAAGTGCTGCCCCACCAATACCAATACAAATAAAAGATTTTACTAGTATGAATTATCTTACATCTGAAAAGACTGTAACTGCTGGTTTAGGTCCAGGAAATATTGTTGTAACAATAAAACAATATTAATATAATAAAAAGTTACATAGTTTCGTTATAGAAATCTATACTTCCAACAGCACTTTCATTATCTATAACTTCTATCCTAGAAAGATAAATTCCTTTAGTAACAAAAACCCCACACATATCTGCTGGATCAGAACTCTCTATATAATTAGTGGGAAATTCTCTCAGCATAGGATAAACTCTAAATTTTTTTATACTGCCATCAAGATCATAAGTCCTATCTAAAGCTATAACCCAACAAATAGTATTATTTATTTGAGGTCGAAAAAGACATGAACCCATATAAGATTCTGGGCACTTGCTACTATCTAAATCAACAACAGGAGGAACATTAGCCATAGCTTCCAAAGAAGCACTGTAAGGTCTACCTTCCATTCCTCTAGAATCTTTAACTCTAGCAACAACATCATAACTACCTAAAGAAGTCATGTTATAATTAAAACCATCACAACTGCTCCAGTCTCTAGTAAATAAATTTCCACCATTTTTGTAATTAATATCAAACCTGCAACTTAATTCATCGCCATCAGGATCATCTGCCTTAGCTGAAAATTCAGTATTCATACCAACGCGCACCCTAAAAATATCAGTAGGGTTGCCATCTCTGTCAAGCAAGAAAACCTCAGGAGGATTATTTCCAGCAAAGCCATCTTTTCCATTATTATTGCCATCAACTCCATTACTGCCATCGCCATTAGTACTACTATCATCTCCACGACCGTCAGAATAACCAACCCTCATATCTCTAGTAGGACGCTCTCTATCATTGTCAGAATTTCCTCCACAAGCTGGAAAAAGCAGCAATGCTAATCCAGCACAAAAAAGTCTTCTTCTCATAACAATATATATGGTAAACAAAATTTATATAGTTTACTGACAAAAAACATAAAACAGAAATGGTTAAAATAAAAGAAGCAATAAAAGAAATTGTCAATAAGCAGACAGAACTGATAAAATTAACAAACAATAAACACATTCAAAAAAAGAAAGACCATTCTCTACTAATAATCATAATAATTGCTAATGTAATTCTATTCTCTATTGTTTTTATCATTATTTTACTAAGCACTCTGACAGAAAAATCTGCTTTCTTAAGTAGGAATTTTAACAAAATAATTATTATATTATTAATTATTGTTCCATTTCTACTTAAGATTTCAAAATTTTTGTATAATAAGATTAAAATTAAGTATACATAAATTTTAATATTAATTACAGTTTATATATCCATAATTATCTCTTTTTAAATAATATTTCTTAAGAAATCGTATCAGGTTTTGTATTATATTTCACTTCTTTTTGTCCACACAGTACCTTATAAATATCTCGCCATAAGTCACAACCTTGTGGAAAAAGAACATGACGTTCCAATAAAACTGGATTAAGTCCCATGTCAAATATAAAATTAGTAACTTCAAATGAATAGTCCCTTTCAGGGGCAGAATAAATTAGTCTATAAAATTTGTAAGTTAAATCATCTTTGTCAATTTCTAAAAGCTTAGAAACTAAAGAGTCTTTAATTGGACTGTCTAAATTAAATTTCATTATAGTTAAATTTAATTCTGTTACAAACATATCGTAAAGACCTTGATTTTCTTCGTAGTAACCCATATTAATAATTTAACAGAAAAAGTATTTAAATCTTACTATTTTTACTACTTAATGATAAAAACAAATCTAAATCCTAATCTTTAAATCCAAGCCATTTTAATATACTGTCAAAGAAACTACCAGTATTCAAAGGTTCAATCCTTTCACTGTATTTTATATTTAATAATTCTGCAGCTAACTTTTTGTATTGAACAGCAGCAGGGCTCTTAGGATAATTATGAACAACAGGTTCCTTGTTTGCAACAGCAAATTTAACAGCTCTGTCCTCAGGTATTATACCCATAACAGGAACGTCTAATATATTTTCTATGTCTTTCAAAGGCATATCAGCATTTTTTGCATTTGTCTTAGTTACTAGAACTCCCAAAACTTCTTTCTTAAGCTCTCTGCAAATCTTAATAGTTTTAAGAGCGTCA
Organism: Candidatus Woesearchaeota archaeon; assembly: GCA_018302765.1. Taxonomy (GTDB): domain Archaea; phylum Nanobdellota; class Nanobdellia; order SCGC-AAA011-G17; family GW2011-AR18; genus JACPCE01. The sequence continues at coordinate 21,103 of JAGVZG010000001.1, read as the reverse complement.
GTAACTGCAGGCATCTCAGGATTAGTAACAATAATAACTTCATTAGATGCTTTAACTACTGCAAGTGCTTCTTTAGTTAGTCCAGGAGAACCATCAAGTATTATAAAATCACTATGGCCGTCTATATCTTTCAAAACAAAATCTAACTTGTTTGGATCTACTTTTTTTGCGTCCTTAACAGAAATGCTTGCAGGCAAAACCTTGAAACCATGCCTATGCTGAAAAACTGCATCACGAGCGTCTTTCTTGCCCCTCAAAACATCATGTAATGTAACAGGAGCAATTGGTACTCCTAAGTAAACCCCAACATTTGGAGTTGTTAAATTCGCATCAACAAGAATAACGTCTTTGCCAAAAACATGCAACGCTGCAGCTAAATTAATTGCACTTGTAGTTTTACCAACGCCACCTTTAGCAGAAATACAACCTATAACTCTTGATATAGCCATATCTATTTTGCCTATCTAAAAGAATTAATAAATCTTTCTCTGCCAAAAAATCCAATCATAAAAATTCATTCGCAATAAACTAATCTTGCTAAACTGTCTCTTCCAGATAAAATTTCCATTCTATTTTTAAGTCTAAATTTCAGCCCGTCTAAAGAGCAACTTCTTTCATTATTACCAACAATACTAGAGCCTGCAAATATCCTGTCATAAACTTGCCAAGGTTTTTCATCTTGGCTACTAAAAAGCCGATCAACCATAGAAGAAATATAATGCCATTCTCCACTTCTTACACCATTAGAAATTACAATCAAAGGAGTTTCAGGATCTGACAAAGAAACACCTTCATCTCCAAAGTCACCAACCATAACACTTCTTAAATCTGAATAATTCACTGGATCTATTAATCTCTTTGCAAGATAAATATCTTTAGAAAATGCTGCACAACCACATGCTTCGGCATTAGGATTTACATAAATTGTAGAATCATCAAAAGGCTCTTTTGTAGCACTATGAACAAGCCTTCCCCATTTTTTCCAAAATTTTTCTAGTCTCCGTTCTATCTCCTTTCTTTTATCTATTGACAATGAAAAATCATCCTTCATATCTGCTAATTTATAAAGTAAATCATTTAGTCTGCTCTGCTTTTTTTCTGGTAATAAAGAACATCTAGAGCAATAGTCATCATAAAGTCTTCTAATATTTCCATCTGGTAAAACATAAAGAGTTCCACGTTCACTTCCTATTTTCTCTCTGCCAAAATAACCATCTAGTAGAAAATCAATTTTTTCTAGATGTTTTCTGCCAGCTTCGCCAGCATCTGTAGCTATGTACAGGCCTATCCCTTTTTCAAATTGATTATTAAGAAAATCTATAACTCTTGGATAAAGACCTTTGTCAATTTTACTAAATTCTCCTAAAGTATGATCTTTATCAAAAAATAAAACATCTTTTGTTTTCATCTAAAAAAATAAAACCTTAGCGTATATAAATATTACTAATTTACTTACTTAAGAGTAGTTAAAAAATACAGAAATCTACCTTGCCTTCATTTTACTTTTCATAAATAAAACAAATTCTTTTGTTAGTTCTAAATAGTTATACAGATTATCAACTTTAACTTCAATGACTTTAGAGGTTTTAGTCTTTAAAGTAACATTCTTCCTGAATTCTTCTGTAGCAGTATAATCTGCTTTGTCTATTTTCTTAAGCAAATTATATAATATAAAATACTTCTTAAATTGATTTCCTAACAAATTTTTAATTTGCACTGATCTCTCTTTGGAAGTACCAGAAACATGACTTAATTCTTTACCCTTTCTCAAATATTCTAAATATTCTGACATAGATAACTCAAATGCTGCAATCATTCTTTTGATTGCATTTTTCATAATGTCACAAGTTCTGGTATATTTTAAAGAAACATAAACTAAGTGATCTGCTCTCTTCAATTCCTCATCAGGAGTCTCAGCATTATCTTCATACATTTCCAATTGCTCCATTAACTAAATACAAAAAGTTTCTTACTGCATCAATATAATGCTTCAACATCTCAACATCCAAAGCCTTTATTGTGTGATATCCATCACTGCAAATAACAAACTTGTCTCCTCTTGAAAACTCAACTGGACTATTTTCATGCTCATTTGCAATAGAATTTAATTCCTTAATAATATCTACAACGTCTGGAGCAATCGCCATTCTGGGCAGTACTTCATTTTCAAAAATATCAATCTTTGACCCAAAATCTGAAGGCAAAATCCTGATCATTCTATTGTGCTTCTCATAGTTCAGAAGAGCATCTAAACAATTTGAAACTGTTAAGTGCAGTTTTTTTGCAATATAAATTAATAATTTCCCATCGCTAGCCATTGTGTTATTAATATACATTAAATGTTCTGCTGTCCTAAAATCTTGGTTTGCTTCCTGCAACAATCTTTTTATCTTTTCCATTTCAATTATTTTTTAACTCCATTATTGCTGAAGCCAAATCTCCCTTGTTCTTTTCCAAAGATTCCCTTGCTTTGTCTTTGCTGACTCCAGCTTGGCTAGCAACAGTATTAACATCATCCTCAGTTATATTCATTTCCTCTTCAATGCTTCCAGTAATTTGAAAACTTTCCTGTCCCATCATGTTAACTCTCAAAACTTCAGGGTCTTTCACAACAAGGTTTTTCTCTCTTGTTTTAATAACAACTTCATAAGCATCAATTTTTTCTTGTTTTACTCCAAGCTTTTTCATAGCTTGCTCAAGCTGCTTTGGATTTAAGTTTGGCATCATTTTAAAAGTATATTTTCAATAATTCGCTTATATAAAAACTTAACTTTAAAGTTCAATTTATTATTTTCATTGTGTAACTACCTTCAACTCTATCAATAGAATAATATCTAGAATGTCTGACTTGTTTTGCTAATATTCCCATACTGCTGACAACAGATCCAATGCTCCAAGAACCAGAAATTTTTACTAAATCCTCTCTTGAAAAAGAAACATCTGTATTTTTAAGCAAATGAACCAAAACTCTTCCATTGCCTGCATTTAAGCTCCCTCTAACACTCCTAGAGAATGGTTCACCTATATAATAAACTAAAGGTCTTACTAAAGGCCAAAAATAAATATCTTCAGTACTAACTCCATCAACATAGTTTGCGCATTCCCTGATATTATCTTTATTTAACTCATAAAGTTCAAAAACATCTCTTAAACCATCAGCTAATTGCATTGCTAAAGGTCCAACACCAACTTTAGGACGAACTACTAATTCAAGATAAAGAAATTTTAAATCATCTAAATTTTCAACATCTACTAATAATTTTCTGCTCATAAAAAATAACAAATAGAAAAATCTCTTAAATATAACTTATTTAGTTTTCCAGTCTTCTAATAATTTCATAATTAATCTTACACCAAATCCAGTACCGCCATAAGGACTTAGCACGTCTTTGTTATTTTTAGTATAAGCTGTACCTGCAATATCTATATGTGCCCACTTCTTGCACTCAACAAACTCCTTTAAAAATACTGCAGCAGTTATAGCACCAGCATCTCTAGAGCCAGAATTCTTTATATCAGCAACATTGCTCTTTACATGTTCTTTGTATTTATCATGCAAAGGCATTCTCCAGATGAGCTCGCCAGAATTTTCTCCAGCCTTAACTAACTTACTAGAAAATTCATCGCTATTAGAAAATAAGCCGGCATAAAGATTTCCCAAAGAAACAACGCAAGCTCCAGTTAATGTAGCAAAATCTATAACTGCATTAGGATTAAATCTCTTTGAATAAGCCAAAGCATCTCCCAATACTAATCTGCCTTCAGCATCAGTATTTATTATTTCAGCTGTCTTTCCATTATGAAATTTTATTATATCTCCAGGCTTGTAAGCATTTCCTCCTGGCAGATTTTCAGTTGCAGGAACCAAACCTACAACCCTGTAAGGCAGCTTAAGCTGACTCACAGCAATCATAAGTCCAAAAATAACAGCTCCGCCACTCATGTCAAACTTCATATCATCCATATCTTGAGAAGGCTTTAATGATATACCACCAGAATCAAAAGTTATTCCTTTACCTACAAAACAAAAAGTTTCTTTTCCACCATTGTACTCAAAAATAATAAATTTAGGAAGATGATCACTGCCCCTACTAACAGCCAGCATTCCGCCCATTCCAAGTTTCTTCATGTCTTTCGTCTCTAAAACAGTGCATTTAAATTTGAATCTAGCTGCAATTCTTTTTGCTTCCTCAGCTAAATAACTTGGAGTTACAACATTGCTAGGTTTATTCTGCAAATCCCTTACGTAATAAACAGCATCTGTAATAACTAAAGCCTTTCTTATTGCATTATCAATCTCAACAAAATTATTTCCATTTGCAACTAAAGTAAACTGATCAACTTTTTTTATGTCATCCAAGCCCTGGGTCTTAAAATCATTAAACTGATACAATGAAAGCTTCACTCCTTCTACAACGCAATAAGCTGCATCATAAGGATTAATGTCTTCAAATAAAACAATACTAAATTCACCTATCCCCTGGTCTCTAACATAAACAGCTGCTTTTCCAGAAATCTCTCTAGCTTTATCAAGACCAAATTCCTCCCTCTTGCCCAAACCAACTAAAACTAATCTTTTTAATTTACCCTTCAGCCTTAGCATCAATACCTTGCCAAACTTACCTGTAAACTCTTTGCTTTTAATTACTTCATTCACCAAGCCATCAGAAATAACGTCATATTTATCAATGTCAGAATTCCCAAAGCTCTCGTAAAAACCAACGACTAATGCCTCAGTTTTAAGATCTTCCAGCTCTTTTGTAAATAATAAAGTTTTCATTCCTACTAGCAGATAGGAACAAAAATGAGAGCTTTATTAACTTTACTCTCAAAGAAAACTATAAAAATAGACTTAAATAAAAGATTTTATGCTTAAAGTTTACAATACTCTAACTAGAAAACTAGAAAATCTCAAACCAATAAACGATAAAAAAATAAATCTATTTGTGTGTGGTCCAACAGTCTATGACTTTTCACATTTAGGCCATGCAAAAACATACATACAGTTTGACATAATTGTAAAATACTTAAGATATAAAGGATATAAAACATTCTACCTGCAAAACATAACAGACATAGATGATAAAATAATAAAAAAAGCAAATGAAGAAAATACTGATTGGAAAACAATTTCAAGAAGATATGAACAAACTTATTTAGAAGATATGAAAAATCTAGATGTGAATTCAGTAAATAAATATGCAAGAGCAACAGATCATATACCTCAGATAATTTCTCAAGTTAAAAGATTAATAAAAAAAGGCTATGCTTACAAAATATCAGATGGTTACTACTTTGATTTAAGCAAATTCAAAGAATATGGAAAACTTGCCAAAAGAAAATCACAAGAAGCAGAAGACTCTGTTTCAAGAATAGATGAAAACCCTGAGAAAAAAAACAAAGGGGATTTCTGCCTATGGAAGTTTTCTAAACCTGGAGATCCATTCTGGCAGTCTAAAGAATTAATAAAAGGCAGACCAGGCTGGCATATTGAGGACACAGCAATAACAGAAAAAGAATTTGGCCCACAATATGATATTCATGGTGGCGGTCTAGACTTAATATTTCCTCACCATGAAGCTGAAATTGTACAAATGGAATCAATATCAGGAAAAAAACCATTAGTAAAATACTGGCTGCATACTGGGTTTTTACAGATAAAAAAAGAAAAAATGTCAAAATCATTGGGAAATTTTTTTACAATAAGAGATGTAATAAAAAAATATAATAAAAATATACTAAGATTCTTGTTTTTGCAAACACACTATAGAAAGCCAATAGACTTTTCAGAAGAAGCAATAGAACAAGCAAAAAATTCTCTGCAAAAATTAAATGAATTCATTTTAAAACTAAAAAATTATAAAAGCAGATCTACAAACAATAAAAAAATAAATTCTATGATAGAAAAAACAAAAAATGACTTTGAAAAATCAATGGATGAAGACTTTGAAACTCCAAAAGCGCTTACTGTTTTATTTGAATTCATGAAAGAAATAAATAAATTAATTGCAGAAAAGAAAATATCTACAAAAGACACTAAAAAGATAAAAAATTTTATGAATAAAATAAATGAAGTATTTGGAATATTAGATGAAGAAATAAAAGTCCCAGAAGAGATTAAAGAATTAGCTGAAAAAAGAGAACAAGCTAGAAAAAATAAAGACTTTAAACTGGCAGATGGATTAAGAGAAAAAATAAAATCCTTAGGATATTACATTGATGACACAAAAGATGGAATGGTAATTAAAAAACTATAATGGCATTAATAACCATGTTGTAATATTCTATTGTAGTCGTCAGGAGAGTTTACATAATTAATTAGTTTATAATTGCCAGTTTTTTCTTCCCATCTCAAGATGTCTCCAACCACAACGTCATCATGAGGTAATTCATCAAGAACAAAACTCTTTACTCTAACAAATTTTCAGAGCACTCTACCAAACCTGGAACTTCTTCAATATTTTTATTGGGAAGGTAAAAATAAGGTCTGCATCTTGCTAATGGACATCCATTTGGAATTCTAGGACCAATCATCAAATGCTCTCTGCAATCAGTATACTTTCCGCCAGAAGAAGAACCAACATCATTAGGAATATAGCTTCTTTGTCCTCCAACTTTAGGATCGTAATATTTCATCTTAACGTCCAGAGGAAGATTGCAAAATTCTCTAAATAAAGAATAAACATTATTTCTAAGACCTGTCAATTCATAATTATAATTACGCACAGCTACAAAGCCTTCTTCTCTCCAGGCACGTAAAAATTCATTGCCAAACTCAACGCGATCAGAACCTACATCAAAATCAACTTTTCTACCCAAAAAATTACTTTCCATCAAAATTTATTTTATATATTTATTTATAAATTTTTTATCTGGTGCAAAATATAATCCAACATTTTAGGAAGATTCAACTTTGTAGCCATCAAAGAAAGTAGCAGAAGTATTAACGAAAGCCTTAGTTTCACATGAAATTACTGAAATACCTAAATAATAACAATTGTACAATTCTCCTTCATGATTTTCTCTTCTGAAATAATACTCTTTGCATAACAAAGTAAAATCTAAAGAAGTAAAAGTAACTAACAAATAATCCTCTAATTGCCTGTCTAAAGAACTCCTAATGCGTTCTGGAACTTCTCTTCTACTTAAACTATTATAATTATTCTCCGCCAAAGTCACCATGGCCCATTCCAGGAGGAATTGCAGGACCGCTTCCGCCTTTTGAGCCAGCAGCCAACACGTCATCTATCCTTAATATTAATTCTGCAACTTCGGAAGCTGATTTTATAGCCTGAGTCTTAATCTTTAATGGTTCTATAACTCCTCTTTTCCAGGCATCAACCACCTTTCCACTAAATACGTCTAAACCAGCCCATTTCTGGCCTTTGTCATGGCTGGCCTTTAACTCAGTCAAACTATCTATAGGATCAAGGCCTGCGTTCTCAGCCAAAGTTATTGGAATAACTTCTAAAGCATCAGCAAAAGCCAAAACTGCAAGCTGTTCTCTTCCACTTAATGAATTTGCAAATTTCCTAAGCGCCCTTGCAACCTCAACCTCTGCAGCACCAGCGCCAGCAACAACCTTACTTATTTTCAGTGAAGCAGAAACATCACCAATAGCGTCTTTAATTGCTCTCTCAACTTCATCAACTACATGCGAAGTTCCACCTCTTATCAATAAAGTTACTGACTTAGCTTTCTTGCAGCCAGTAACATAAGTCATCTCTTCGTCTCCAAACTTCTTTTCCTCAACTAAAGCAGCATAGCCTAAATCCTTACTGTTTAAGTCATCTAAATTACTTACAATACTGCCATTTATTGCTCTTGATAATTTTTCCATGTCACTCTTCTTTATTCTCCTAGCAGCATATATTCCATTCTTAGCCAAGTAATGCTGGACTAAATCATCAACACCCTTCTGGCAGAAAACTACATTAGCTCCAGATCTTACAACCTTCTCAACCATGTTTCTAAGCATTTTGTCTTCCATATCGATAAACGCCTGCATTTGCGAAGGATCTGTAATTTGTATCTTTGCATCTACTTCAGTGCTCTTAACTTCCAAAGCTAAATCTAACAATAAAATTTTAGCATCTTTAACAGTTCTAGGCATATTCGGATGTAATTTCTCTTTATCCAAAACAATGCCATCTATTAACTCAGAATCCTCAATGCCTGCCCCAACTTTCTTCTCAAGTTTTATATCGTCAACATTTATTATTAATTCATTTCCATTCTCCTCATAAACATGTTTAATTGCATTCACAATCAAGTCACTCAAGTTTTCTTTTGCAACCTCTGCACCTTTTCCTGTCATGGCAGTCATTGCTATATTCTTCAATAATCCTAAATCTTTAATAGAAACATCCTCTGCAATATTTTGAAGTACTTCCTGGGCCTTTTCAGCAGCCATTCTATAGCCTTTTGTAATAACTGTTGGATGTATTTCTTTTTCCAGTAATCTTTCAGCATTCTTTAATAATTCACCTGCAAGAATAACTGCAGTAGTAGTTCCATCTCCAACTTCATTTTCCTGTGTCTTTGCAACTTCTACAATCATCTTGGCAGCAGGATGCTCAATCTGCATCTCTTGCAGTATTGTAACCCCATCATTAGTAACAATAATGTCTCCTAAAGAATCAACAAGCATTTTATCCATGCCCTTAGGTCCTAAAGTAGTCCTTACAGTTTCTGCTACAAGTTTTGCAGCCATAATGTTATTTCTTTGTGCGTCTTTTCCAACAGTTCTTTGAGAACCTTCAGCTAAAATAAAAATTGGTTGTTGTTGCGTCATTTTTCCTCCAAAGTACATTGCAAACATTAGTAAAAAATTTATAAGTATTTCTATAAATTAGTCAATAAAATCAAGCAATATAAAAATAAAGACCGAAAACTATATAAATTACCATTCTTATATTGTATCCACTTAACAATGGTGATAAAATGAAAAATCCAAATAGTGCACTATTAATTCTATTTACAGGTATGCTTTACGGCTGTATAAGCGCTACATGCCCAATGCCTGTAACGCCAATTGCATCTTCTAACAAAAATCCAACTTTAGAAATGAAAATGAGTCTTGATGGATTAAATTATACAAACCAAAGATTTGTTTATAACGTAGAAGCAGCAGCAAAAGCTGGCAGATGCCAAGAATCTGCTCCTATAGTGGTTTACGATCCAAAAAACCCAAAAGCAGGCCACACAGAAGTGTTTAAAGCATGTGACACAGACGGTGATGGAAAAAACGATTATTTTAATAGTACTAGAATAGGATTAGGCGAAACTGTGCCTTACAGAGAAGTCTTAAGAAAACCCGGAGAAACTAGTAATAAAGACAGTTCTATGTGCGTAGTTAGAGACAGAAAAATTAACTTATGCACTAAAGCAACACAATATAATATACCAAAAGAAGTACCTTGCAAAGATGTAGTCGATGCTAGCTCATTGTAAAAATTACCTATTTATTTTCTCATTTATTTCCTTAATAAATCTTTTAACAGTATTTACTAAATGCTCAGGCTGTGTCTTAAGGATTTCAACAGACTTCTCAATTAAGTCCCCTTCATATTTACCAGTGCTTGTTAACTGAAATTTATTCAATGTTTTTCCTTTCTTAACAACATTTTTCCAAATGTTGAATAACTCTTGCAGTCTTTCAGGAATCTGCTTCCTCTCACAATTTAATAAAACAGCTAATTCATTTAAAATTCTAAGATCTTTATTTTCCTCTTCAAAAGCAGCTTTTCCAGCAACAAATTCTATTCTAACAATAGAATCTGAAACTTTTGTAGACTTTAATATCTTTATTTTCTCAGCTTCTTTTGTATTATCTAAATGAGTTCCGCCGCAAGCCTCAACATCAACTCCAACTATATTAATTATTCTTAAGTCATGTCCTATAGGAACGCCACCTTGGTAAATAGTAAATCCATATTTCTTTTCAGCCTCTTCCCTAGGCATAAAGCTTTTCTTAATAATAACACTCTGTTTTACAATTTTATTTGCTTCATCCTCGATATTCTTCAGCTCTTCTTCTGTTAAACTCTGATAATGCGTAATATCTATATGGGCTTTCTCAACAGTTTTTTTTGCTCCTGCTTGATTAACATGTTTTCCCAAAACCTTTCTTGCAGCTGCATTTACTATATGTGTAGAAGTATGATGTTGAGCTAATTGCAATCTCCTTACAAAATTAATCTTACCACTAACAGTTTCACCAACTTTAAATTTTGAAGCATCTCCTAAAACATGAATTATAACTTTACCTTGTTTAAATACGTCTACAACTTTAATTCCGTTTACATTTCCAATATCATGTAACTGCCCACCAGAAGTAGGATAAAATATAGTCTGATCTAAAATAACTTTATTTCCAATAATTTTCAGAACTTTTCCTTTAAATTCAATTAATTTATAATTATCAAAATACAAGGCTTTAGTTTCTAAAATTCCATCTAAGTTCAAAACTTCTTCTTTCTTAGTTTGGTGTTCTTGTTCTTTATGTTCATGTCTAGTTGTAACAAGTAAATAAAAATTATCAGGAATCTTAATATTTACTCCAACCTTAGCTAATTCACTCTTTATTGTATCAGGAGAAATCCCATTACTATCATAAAGATCAATTAACTTTTCAGTATCAATCTTCTCTTTGTCTTTAACAATTTTATCAACAATAACTCTGGCTTTCTGCTTATTAGCATCATATTTAATTTTTTCAACGTTTAAAATTTTCTTAACTTCATCTAAATTTTCAAGTAGCTCAGGATATTGTTGTTTTAATTCTTTGGTATGCTCTTCACAAATACTAAACAAATTAATCTTCCAACCATATTTCTCAATAAAATCAAAGCACCTCCTAGCTAATATCCTTAAATTATAACCGCCACCAACATTACTAGGCAATCCTCCATCATTTAAAGCAAATAATAAAGCTCTGGAATGTTCTCCGATGCTATACAAAGCACTTAAAGGTAAAATTCTTTTCTTTAGTTCATCAGCATCTATTCCTACATTTTTAGCTACTTCTTTCCAAGCTTTTTCTAGGTCTTCAACTTCATCTACATTCAAATAACTGGCATAAGGAATAAACCTTGCCATTAATTTTTCATCTACTTCTAAGCCACTTATTTTATACAAAGTCTTCATAACTTTAGGGAAAGTAGCGTCATAAATTGTAGCGCACCCCTGAGAAAACCAAGCACATCTCTCTTGTCCCATTCCCATATCTAAAACTTTTATATCTAACTCTTTATTGCCATTGGAAGTTTGTTCATACATCATATAAACTTGGTTTCCTATTTCTACACCTCTGGAAAAAAATTCCATGCAAGGTCCAAAGTTTCCACCACCAGCCCATGCATCTTCATGAAAAGTAATTTCTTCATCTGGTAAGCCCAATCCTTTTTTCAACCAATTATGTATATCTCCAAAGACTTTATTCTGATTCCATTCTTTTTTTGTAACAAACTGATGCTGTCCTATCATTACAAAACCAATATTATGAGCCCCAGTAATTCCAATATTATCTATATCTACAAATCTTAAACAAAATTGAGGAATAACTAATGAACTAGCTGGAGGTTTTACTTCACCAGAAACAACAAATGGCTGAAAAGCAGATATGCTCGCAATAGTAAAATCTGTAGTTGGATTCCACCTTGCAACAACAGGATATCTGTGAATAGGTACATAGCCTAGTTTCTTAAACATAGAAGAAAATTCCTTCCAAACATCAATATAGCTCAATTTATTTTTTGCAGGAGTGTTACCTATAAATCTAAAACCACCTGAACAACTAGAATCACCACAAACATCTTGATTATTGTTTACACTCCAAAAAAATTTACTGCATTTGGAACACTGCTTCCTCAAAAATCCCTCCTTTTTTAAATATTCAACTGCATAATACTTTTCAGGATTTTTACTAGCTATTTTCTTAAATTCCTTTTTTTGTTCTTTATCGGTAAGCATTGATATTATGACTTAAACTTAATTTATTAAGGTTTTTATTGCATTAGATAATTTTATTAAGAATTCAAATTCTAACTTAATATGCAGTCGATAATAATTGCATTTATTATTGCACTAATTATTTCTATAGCAACATTTCTAGGAGGTTTACTTCCATTAACAAAATTATTCAAAAAGATAGACATAAGATATCTAGTGGGTTTTTCTTCAGGAGCAATTATATCAATCGCAATTTTTGATTTGCTGCCAGAAGCAGGAATAAAATATCCAATAGCTATAGCTGCTGGTTTTTTTCTAATTTATCTTATAGAAAAACTAGTTCTAATATATGCATGCGGAGAACACGAATGTGAAGTACATCCAACAGGATGGCCTGCATTAATAGGAATAGCGACAGAAAGTCTGGCAGATGGCCTTATTATTGCAGCAGGTTATGTAATAAATCCCGGACTTGGTATTACTATAGCTGCAGCTGTTTTAGTGCACGAAATACCTAGGGGCTTTTCAACAACAATAATAATGAAAGCAGCTAAAAAGACAAACAAGGCAGCAGTATCAGCATTGGCTGTTGATGCATTTTTTACTCCTTTAGGGGTTTTGCTTGCACCATTATTTCCAATGTCTTCTCTTCCAATAATTCTGGCATTTGCAGCAGGAACATTTCTATACGTAGGAGCAAGTGATCTGCTTCCAGAAGCTCACAAGAAATTCAATATTTATGTAGTTGCATCTGTAGTTCTAGGAGCAGTAGTTGTTGCTATAATTTAATTATAAAATAAATTTAGATTTTGAAAAGTTGCTAAAATTATTTCTTAGAAATATTTGGATTTATTCTTAGATGATTTTCTAAATTTATAAAATATGTTCTTCATGTGGTAATTTATAATTATATAGTTCAGAATCTTTAAACCATAAAGCAATCTCAGCTTTTGCCTCATCCTTATTTCCAGAAGCATGTATTAAGTTAGGTATTGCTTTATCATGGGCATCAGCATAAGCATAAGAAATATGTGCATAGTCTCCTCTTATTGTACCAGGAGCAGCTGTCTTAGGCTGCGTATCTCCAACAATTTTCCTTACAACATCTACAGCCTCTATTCCTTCTAAGCATAAAGCAACAACAGGCCCCATAACTAAAAATCTTAAAAGTTTATTTCTCACATGTTCTCCCCTTCTAACAGTTATATCTTCAGTATAATGCTTCATAGCGTGTTCTTTGTCGCACCACACCATTTTCATACCAACAATCTTCAAACCAGCTTTTTCAAACCTAGAAATTACCTCACCAACCAAATGCCTTTGTACCCCATCTGGCTTAACCAAAATCAAAGTTCTTTCAATCATGAAATCTAAGTTAAAAATAGACTTAATAAATGTTTTTATAAAACCAATATATATTTTAAAGAATATTGTTAAATAAAACGTTAACCTTAAAAATATTTTCAAAAGAATAAAAATATGAAATTCAATTGCTCAGCAAGAAAAAAAATTTTACCAGCAAAAAGAATTAAAATAACTCCTACTCAGACAGAGTATTTAGAACTAGATAATGGCATAGTAGTAAATGTTGGAAAAACAAGAAGTTTTGATGCAGCAGCCTCAGTACTATTTCCTTTTGGATTTAAAGACGACCTACATGGTTCTCACTTGCTAGAACACCTGATTGTCAGAGCCAAAAAAGGACTAAAAGAAACTGATTCAATAGAAAGAGAAATTGAAGTACTAGGGGGTGGATATCAAGCATTCACAGGCTACGATCAAATGGAATTTATTGTTAATGGTGTAGAAGCAAATACTCCAAGAATTATAGAACTTCTATATCAAAGCATAGTAAATCCTCAAATAGACGATGAAACAGTTGAAGAAGAAAAAACAGTAATATTGGGAGAATTCCAAGAAAGAATAGTGGATCCAGAATATACATTAGAATTAATACATAGAAAGAACCTATTAGCTCATACTTATTTTAATCAAGGCAAAGAAAGAAGACAAGGGACTCTAAAACTTACAACAGATAGAATAAAAGAATTAAAAGAAAAGTATATTGGTGGAAAGGGCGTATGTATTGGAATAGCAGGAACAGATACTCAAAGACTAATAGATAAATTAAATGATACTTTTGGAAAACTGCCTAGAGATATTGGTGGAAGAACTGAAAATTTCGACATTGGTAATGCTAAATATCAAGAAAAAGAAATATCAACAAGAAGGCATGCAGACAACAAAGTTTCTATAGCATTCCAAATTGGAGGCTATAAAAATAAATATTTATATGCAAACCAATTACTAATTCTTTATCTTGCAGGCATGTTTAAAGAATACCAGACAAGTTCCAGATTATGGAAGGAATTAAGAGATAAAAGAAGAATGATTTACAATATAAAAACAGATTTAGAATTATATAGTGATAATTTAGGAATGGGTACTATAACTTGTGAAGGAATATTAACAAAAAATATTGATGATGTAAAAAAAATAATGTTAAAAGAAATTGACAGATTGAGAAATTCAGAAATACCAGAAAATGAATTTGAGAAATGCAAAAAAGCATTACTATTAAGTATAGCAAGAGATTATAATGGGCCTGAATCAGAAGGGCTCGCGATGGATTTATCCCAAAATGCTTTTTACGGAACAGAATATAATTATGATAGAATAACAAACATATTTAGAAAACAAACTCATGAAGATGTTATGCTTGCTGCAAGACAAATTTTTAAGAATATACCATTGTCTGTAGCAATATTCAAAGGAAATTAAAAACACTTATAAACTTTCTAATGCTATTAATCCAAGTAGGTAAGAAACTTAACCAACGCATCCTGCCAAGGTTTAAGCTATAAAAAGCTAATTTTGAGGGATTGTGAGGAAAGTCCGCCCACTACTGCCAATAAGGCAAGTCTGAAAGAGGGCTACTTGAAAAAGTTTCAGTAATGAAAGGAAACCATAGAGAAACGGCACGGCCTATAAGATTGGAATGATACAGTGAGGGTTCTGGCGACAGGACTTAGATAACCTGCTGACGTCCTTATAGGAAACGATGAAACGATGGACCTGGTCGGTGCAAGTCTAAAAGACGCTTAGTAGAATGTTAAGGCAAAGCATCGCATCAATCTTTATGATTGTTGTTTGGTTTTGACAAAAGGCGGCTTATTTCTTACCTACAAATCCCTAAAAAAGAAAAATTTATATACTACCAATTAGTAATAAATTTATGCCAATGTATAACTTTAGATGGAACTTTTTAGCAGGTACGCCTAACGGCAATAAAATTGCAGTAAGGGGAGAAACGTTATTAGATGGAGACACACATAAAAGCGCTTACGAAAAACTTAGAGAAACGCCAACATTTGAAGCAGTATGTAAATTTGCACCGTATACAATTAGCACACGCCTTGGAGATCTATTTTCTATAGGGGAAACTGATCCATCAGACGTAATAAAAGTAAAGAAAGTCAAAAAACAATAACTTCTATTACTAAAAATTATGTTTAATTAAATATAATCAATTATAAATAAATTTCAAAATATATTTAAATAAGTTTGTAACTAAAAAACTTATGCAAGTAAAAAATTTAGAGGTGACAGCAATAGTTCTAAATAAAGTTGACCATAAAACACACAGATTAAGCCTAAATATAAATTTCTCAGACGGTTCCTCTTTACCTATGGAAATGATTTTAGAAGAAAATTTTAACTTATTAATTGAAAAATTATTAAAACAAGTAAAAAATATGAAAAAATCATATGAAGACAATGATGACTTCCTGCCAAATATTTCAATAGTAAATATAAAAAATGAAGACGATATAAAAGAAAAAGCTCCAAAAAGGCTGTACGTGCTTGACAGAAGATTAGATACGCTAAAACAAACAAAACATTATAAAGACTACATGAATCTATTTTCTCAAATTAGTACTGCCCAAGACGTTATATATGAAAAATAATTACTATATCACTAACAAGTAGTAAACTTTAAATAGTATTACTTTTTTGTTTTTCCATGACAAATAAAACTTTAATTCCTTTAATTCTAGGATATGCCCTATATATTGGAGATGCAGAAGCCGGAACTAGAGCAAGAGTTCCAAAAAAGAAATACGTTACTTATCCAAGTGGCTTAAAACTTGAAGTTGTAACGAATCCTAATGATAAAGATTGTCCTCAAAAATATTTTAGAGATCCAAATAATTCAGGAAATAAACTAGTAAGAGTAAGGCCTAGTGACTTAGACAAAAAAGTTTCTCCACATTTTGATGTTGGAGAGTTTGCATTGATACACCACCAAGAAGATGTGCCAGAAAAATATAAACAAAGAATAGGTGAAGAAGACTATTTTAGATGTATTAGATCCAGATCTTGTAAAGTACCTTGAAAAAGTAAGACCAAGTACAGGAGAATTAGAAATAGCTTCTGGTTACAGACCTACAACTTACAACAAAAAATCAGGTGGTAAAAAATTAAGCAGACACCAGAGTGGAGACGCTGTTGATTTGATATATGTTTTAAACAAACCTAAAATTAGAAAAAGATTTGAAAGAGTTTTCGCAAATGGAGGAATAGGTAGAGGATCAACTATTACTCACGTTGATTGCAGAGATAGAAGAGCTAGGTGGTATTACTAATTATAAGAATTTATATAAATATAATTCTACAATAACAACCAAAATAATTAAAGCAATAACGTAAATTGGTTTAATCTCAAATTTAGTTTTAATATCATCAAAATATCTTACTAATCCGCCACCAGATGAAGGCATTTGTATTTTTTGATCTGCCATAAAGAAAAGATAAATAAATAGTTTATAAAACTTGCTTTGATATTTTAATCATATTTTTTTGGCATTAAGAAGCAAAATAAAGTACTTACAGCAATAATAAATATACAAAAAAGAATTACTAAGATTAAAAATAAATCCTAAAGAAGTAGATATAAAAGAATTTGAAGATGAAGAATGGAATAACTAAAATATTTCATATAGTAAACTAATTCCGAGCCTATCCCATCGTTCGCGAATACGCTCACTTCACAGCAAGCTGTGGGGATAACCCCAGACTCTATTTTATTTATACACGTCTTCCTCTCTTTCCCCATTTTCTCCTACATGTATCTGTTGGGAAAGTAGTTACATCTTCTATAATTCCAATTCTAAAACCAGCCCTGCTTAAAGCTCTTACAGCAGCATTAGCACCAGGTCCAGTGCTTGAAGGTCCGTTATGGCCACCAGGAGCTCTAACTTTAATATGCAAAGCATTTATTCCTTTTTCCCTAGCTTGCTCAGCAGCAATCTTAGCAGCATTCATAGCTGCAGTAGGGGAGCCTTCCATTCTGTGCGCTTTAACAACCATACCACCAGAAGCCCTTCCAAGTGTTTCCGAACCAGTCAGGTCAGTTATATGAATTATTGTATTATTATAAGATGAATAAATATGTGCTATTCCCCATCTCAACTTCTGATCATTCATTTAGCAACAACCTCTCCTATTTCTTTTTCTATTTTCTTAAGTTCTTCCTCTGTGAGGTCTCCAGCTAATTTCCTAGTCTCTTCAGCAGCAGCCTCTTCTTCAGCAGCCCTCTTCTTTTCAGCAGCTTCCCTAATCTGCGTCCTTTTAGCCCTTTCTGGATGTCCCTCAGAAGCTAAACTAGAATTTGGATTAAAACTAATTAAAAATTGTTCTTCTCTACTAACTAAATAAGAAGGAACAGTAATCTTTCTTCCATTTACGCATATGCCACCATGAACAATAAACTGCCTGGCTTGCTTAGAAGTTAAAGTCATGCCTGATTTAAAGACTATTGCTTGTAGTCTTCTATCTAAAATACTTTTTAATTCTAAAGCAAGCACATCTTCAAGCGTAGCGCCGTCATTAACTAGTCCTAATTTAAACAATCTTTCCAAAAGCTGCTTTTGCTCTTTTTCAGCTTGTAGATTTCCCTTTCCTCTCTCTCTAATTAGTTTCTTAGCTTGGGCATTTAATCTCCTTAGTCCAGAAGTAGCCTTCCAAATTTCACTTTTATTCTTTAAACCATAATTTCTTTTTATAATTCTTTCTTCCTCAATCCTCCAAGACTCCCAAGGATGACTAGGACCCTTGTACTTGCTTCTGGTTTTTTTTGGATCTCCCATCTAAAAAAAACCTCCAAAGTTTACAATTTTATTTACAAATAAAAATTTCATTTTTTAGTCTCCTTAGCTGGAGCAATAGACTTTCCAACCTTACTTTTCTGAACGCCAACAGCCCTTCCATGCCTAAAATGACTCCTTGTTCTTTGGCCTCTTGAAGGCTGTCCCTGTGCATGCCTAATTCCTCTGTAAGATTTAACTTTCTTTAATCTCTTAACATCATTCTCAACAGCAAAATTTAAATCAGATCCCGTTAAATGATTTGTTTCTCCGCTAACCTCATCAAACCTTCTATTCAACATCCAGTGTGGAAGATCTTTAGCCTCTTTTATCAAGCTCTCAATTTTCTTTGCATCAACGTCAGTTAATGAACCTGCTTTCTTGTTTTTAGGAATATTCAAAGTGTTGCATATAGCGCTAGCCATACTAAAACCCACGCCTTTAATCTTCAACAATGCCTGAACTATTGGTTTCTCACCTATCAAATCTGTATTCATAACTCTAAAAAAAGGCTTCAATTGTTGTTTTCCTTCTTCCATTTAAAAAAAGATTAGAGAGTAATTTATAAAGCTTTTTATGACGTCTCAATAAACAAACGAAAAATACGTTTAGGATTGTGAAGATCTTAAAAATTTTGATTTCTTTTAATTTAAGAATAAATATTCAATAGTTAAGGTGTTACTTTTACACACGCGCCTGGTACTGGTCCAGCATATCCGTCAGGATCTACACATATTTTACCCAAATCTATATTATTATCTTCACTTAATTTTCACATTTTAACAAACAAATAATGTTTTTCATCGCCTTCTAGTTCAAGCAGTATCCTCTTTATTACAGCTTTTTCAGGATCAGGCAATAAACTAACCCTATTTTTTATATCAGCAAAATTTTCAAATGGCTTTTCTTCTCTTGCCTGTAAAATAGTAAGCATGTGTTTCTTTCCTATGCCAGGCAATAATTCAAGTTGGTGCATTCTTGTATTAATAGGTCCAGCCCTATTAAAAAAATCAACAAACCTGGCTTCATCTTTTTTAACTATTTCTTCCATAATATAATTAAGTTCACTTTTAGCCGTCTCAGTAAGTCTGCTTGGAGTTATCTTCCCAACTATATGGTGTATTTTGTCTCTTTTGCCCTCTCCAATGTAGACTTCTTCATGAGGTTGCAAAAAACAATCTTTCTTAGGAACTAATTCTAACAAAACAAGAGTCTGTTTACCTAAAGCCTGAGCTATAGCTGTCTTTAGATGCATAGGTCTCCTGTCCATAGGATAACCATGCGGTAGAAAATCTAATATTACAGCGTGCTCTTCTTTCATTGTTATTTCCTTCCCTTAAAAACATTTTAACTTTGTAAAGCGTCTAATACCTGCTTAATCTCATCTTGTTTTAATGATAATGCCTCACCTGCAAACAAAGACTTTAATAATTCTATATCTTCTGGCATAGTGTCTATAATCTTAACAATATATTTATCTTTTAGTCTTTGCAGTCCAAGTCCACTAAGCTTTTTGTATAAAGCATCAGCGTCCTTCTTTTTTACATTAGCAAACTCATCCAAATAAACATAAACCCTCTCAGCTCTGAAATTAAGCTCTTTAGTTTCCTTTTTAATGTTGCTCAATTTTTCTTTTACGTCTGCCATTAATAATGGCTTTTGTTCAATAACAGTCATATCTACCATCTTCAAACCTTCTTCAAATGAACTGGATGCGCTAAAACAATTTTAAGCATTTGAACGTCCTTAATTTTAACTTGATAACACTTGCCTTGCTTACCAACAACAGTGCCAACCTTACCATGAAATCTCGGAAAATACATTCCACCATGAACACTAGGTTCAGCAGACAAACAAACTTTGTCACCAGATTTAAAATCCTGAAAATATCTAGTTAAACTGATCTTCCCTTTATCCCTTACATTTTTTGCCAGTTTATGTCTGGTCTTTCTTCTAGCTCCGCCTATTCTCTTTGTCATACATTAGAAAAGAGATTAACATATATAAATTTATCGCATAATTAGTTCTGATGAAACCCTATTAATTTAAGAAGGCTAATCCTCCATTTGTTTGGTTTTACGGAATTAAAACAAAAATTTACTTTTCTTTTTTTCTGAGGAATACAAAGTATACTACAGCTGCCAAAAGCAAAATTGCAACTACAACTATAACAGCAGTCATTAAAGGACTTAAAGCTTTGCCAACTTCTGGAGCACTAGGCTTTTCTGGTTGTGCTACTTCTGTAGTTGCTGCCCCTGTTGCAGGAGGAACTGTCTGAGCAAGCTTTTCACCAACAGCAAAATAACTAAATCCAGGTGATAAAGCTAAATAACGAGTGTGTTTATCATTCTCACTTAAAACCTGAGTAGGTAAACTTTCCCATTTTCCATCAACAAACCTATACATGACTACATTATCTTTCTTAACATTAATTGTAGTAAACCATGAATTTTCCACATCAAAAGTAATTTTAGCATCGCCACTAACAGCACTATTATCAAAATTCTCTGACTTAATCTCATAATATTTGTAAATATTTCCTTCTAATGATTGGGAAACTGCTGACTTAATTTGATCTTTTGTCATATCTGTTGCACTCATTTTAATTTTATTCAATGCAGTACTAGCAGTAAAAGCAACATCTATTATTGAGGACTTGTCTCCATCAAAATTAAACTTAACTTCCTGTCCAGCACTAACAGTTGTTACAGTTGATGTAGTTACTGGATTAGAAGAAGTTCCTCCGCCTCCGCCATTGGAACTGCTTGCTGCTGCTGCAGCTGCTGCTGCAGGACCTACTCCAAATATACCTTCTCCAAATTTGCCTGCTCCAATAACAGCTGCATACGCAGGCAAAACAAATAAAAGAAAAATCACAAATATTAATGCCAATCTTTTATATTTCATTTGTAAGCTTCCATCCCTTTCTATTCCTCAATTCAATTAGTCATATAAAAATAAAAAATAAAACTTATTTAACCTGTTCCATTGACAAATGCAACGTA
>JAGVZG010000007.1 GCA_018302765.1 Candidatus Woesearchaeota archaeon | reverse complement strand
TAAGCTCTAAAAGTGCTAAAACAATAAAGGCTGAAATATATGGCAGACTAATCTGCCATAACTTGTTAGGTATTGTTCTAGAGACTCAGGACAGAGCCGAAAGAATAATATATAGGAATAACACTTTGTAAACTATTAAAATAAGCATAGAAAAAATATCATAATTTAAAAAAGTATTTATCAAAAGTTATATAAATAAACCAATCTAAATTTTTTATATGAAAAGAGGTTTTATTGTTTGTTTTGTTGTATTTATTTTATTAATTGTACCTTATTCTATAGCTGATAGCAATGAATCAAGTATTGAATGTCCTTATACTCAAGATGGTATAGAGGCTCTAAAAAAAGATTGTTCTGACAAGAACGGTAAATTTTCATTGATTGAAAGCAATGGTTGTTCTTATCCAGTATGTGATTATCCACCTCCTCCACCTGCTGACTATACTCCAAATCAAACAGAACCAGTAAAAATAACATATCAATGCCAAAAATATAGTGAAGAACAGATCGATTTTCATAAATCAGAATGCGAAAAAGTTCATGGAGAATTTGTTATGAGAAATAACTCTAATAATTGCGAAATTCCTGACTGTTTATATAAATGCACGATAACTAATTTTGAGCTTGAAAAAATAAGATGTGAAAAAGAATATAATGGAAAGTTCGAAACTTATATAGTAAATGGCTGTAAATATTCAAGGTGTTCAGCTCAAGAGAAAACCAATAATTGTTATAATTATGATTTAACTGAAGAAAAGAAAAGTTGTGAGACAAGAAATGGAACATTTGCTGTTAAGAAGAATGAAAATGGTTGTGAATATTCATTTTGTGATTTAAAATTTGAGCAATCTCAGAGTTTTTCAATGTTCAACTGTCCGCCAATAAATTATCAAGAGATAAATAGAGTGTGTGCTTCTTCAAATGCCTCTCTTAAAATTGAATTTAAAAACAATTGTGAAGTAGCAAGCTGCAAATATGAGAGCGTTAATAAATGTCCTGTGTGGAGCGCAGAGGTGGCAGAAAGATGTGATAGAATGAATTCTTATCTTGTAGAAGTTTTGGATGAAAATGGCTGTAAGAATATTAAATGCATACCTAAAGAGGGGTATAAGTCTATTTGTACTAAGGAAATTCCCAATGGTATGAAAGAAAAGTGCAAGATCAATTATGGTGGTAATTTATTTGTAAAAAAGGATGAAAATGGCTGTATTATTTATATGGATTGTATTTATAGGGGCAATAAAGAGGAAATAGAATTTGAGGAAGTTTCAAAATTGCCTGAGACTTCAGAATTAATATCTATTGCTTTAAAAATAGAAAATTTAAAAGTTAATTTGAATAAAATATACAAACAATTGAAAATATTATCAGATTATTATAAAGTTGAGGACAAAAAATTAGATGCTGATAAATTCTTAAAAGCTGCAAACTTAATCAATTCAGCCAATGATAAGCTTGAGGAAATAAAATCAAAATTAAAATCTAGAGATATAAATGAAAAAGCAGTTATAGAAGTAAAACATGATTTGGTATATATAGATAAAGTTATACTTAAAGATGTTCTATATATTTTGCTTGGTGGCGAAGAATCAAGAAGTGTTGTAGAAGAAAAGAATTGTGACTTAAAAGATCATAGATGTTTTGAAGAGAACTTCAGAGTGTGCAATAAAGTTATTTATAGTCCTGAAGAACATTTTGAGATAAAAATAGAAGGCTTAGATGATAATAAGTGTTTAGTTAATTTCAAATCGACTGAAACTGGAAATATGATTTGCAGGTTTGAGAATTATGCATTTGGGTTTGATAGAAATCTGAGAGAGAACAGGGAAAAATCATGCACCGGAAGTATGATGAATAAATTTAAAGATTATGAATGGGATAAAAATAATTATTCAAAAAAATAATATGAAATGGAGTTTAAGGATTATGAAGACAGTATATAAATTAATTCTAGTAATTATGGTTTTAGTTTTATTTGTATCCTGCACTGGTAAAGAAAAAGATAATTCTAATCTAGAAATAAAAAGTGAGGAGCAAGTACAGGAAGTTGTAAATAATGTTAGTGAAAAAATAAGTGATGTTTCTTCTGAATTAAAATCTATTGACAAAGCGTTAAGTAGTTAAATTTTATTTTGTTAAAAATAATATGAAAACTTTAATTTCCCAAGGAGCAGAAGCTAAAATATATTTAGATAAAAAACTAATAATAAAAGAAAGGGTTCCTAAAAATTACAGAATTAAAGAATTGGATGAAAAAATAAGAAAATACAGGACAAGAAGGGAAATTTCAATTTTAGAAAAAGCTTCAAAAATAATTAATGTTCCTAAATTAATTTCTTTTAATGATTTTAAGATAGTGGTGGAATTTATCGATGGAAAAAAATTAGCTGATTATTTGGATTCTTTTGATAATAAAAAAAGGTTTTGGATTTGCAAACTGGTTGGAAATAATATTGCTTTATTACATAACAACAATATAATTCATGGTGATCTAACAACATCAAATATGATCTTAAAGGGCAACGATGTTTATTTTATAGATTTTGGACTGAGCTTTATAGATCAAAAAGAAGAGCATAAAGCAGTTGATTTGCATTTACTAAAACAAGCCTTGGAGAGTAAACACTACAAACACTATAATTCTAGTTTTAAAGCTGTTTTGGACGGCTATAAAGAAAACTCTAATAATTATAAGTTAATAATTGAGAGACTTAATAAAGTTGAAGGTCGTGGTAGGTATAAAACTAAAAATAATAAAATAGCAAACTTTTAAAACTAAAATCTATACTGTTTATTTTATAGCCCCGTCGTCTAGCGGCCAAGGATAATACTTAAAAAGTATCCTTAAAGTGGCCTTTGGTATTCGATGGAGAAAGCCATTGACCCAGGAACATAAAATGTTTGGGAATTCAAATCCTGGCGGGGCTATTTATAATCATGGAAAATGAGAAAAGAGAATCAGCAAAAGCGTACAGCAGATATAAGAAAATAATAGATTTATTGAATTTAAACAATGACCAAGCTGGACTAAAGCACGTCCAGCAATTATTAGAAATATGCGAAAGATATGTAGTGGTCGTTGCTAATGTAGAAAGAATAGGAATAATACATAGATTTAGAACTCAGACTGATGAACAAGAAATAGAAAAATTTAGAAATCTAGACCAGTTAAGAAAAATAACTCACAATGCTCTTATTTCTCAACTAAAACTTGTCAATAGATATCTTTTTAGAAAATATGGTGATGAAATTTCCATAGGCGGAATATATTCCTTTTATCCAATGACGTTGGCTGATGAAGACAGAAGCGCAATAGGTGAATGGGCTTATTGTTTAGTAGATGCGCTACAAAGAAGAGGCATTTTAAAAAAAATTTAATAATTACTATAAAATAGTAATATTTATAAGATATTTTCTTTAATATAAATATATGGCTGTAAGTTCCTATCCAAATTTAGTTGCTAATTTAGTTGCAGCGTGTCCAGAAAGTGAGTTATATGATGCTTTAGTTGAAAGATCTGTAGAATATTTTACTGCTAAAGCTAGATTGGGTGATGCGAGGACAAGAGAGGATCCACGTATCCTGCAATTTGAAACTGATGTTGCTGGTAGATATAGAGATTTAGAAGCCAAAATATCTGAAGTAAATCTTATATTGGGAAAACATAAATCGCCAATGCCTCTTTTACCTATAACACAAGAAGGAATAGACACTCTTGTAGGCGAGATTATAGGAGATTTATTTCAAGGAAGAAGGAAATAAACATTTATAAACCTTTAATTTTTCCAATTCTTAAATATGGCAAGAATGTATTCACGAAAGAAGGGAAGGGCTGGCAGCAAAAAGCCAACCGTGACTAAACCACAGCCCTGGATAACTTATACTCCTGAAGAAGTAGAGCAGCTAATTGTAAAAATAGCTAAAACAGGCAAGACCTCAGCACAAATAGGTCTTGTTCTAAGAGACAACTATGGTATTCCTGACGTTCATAAATTATCGAAGAAAAAAATAAATCAAGTACTAAAAGAACATAAATTAACCCAAAAAATACCTGAAGATCTGGTTGCTTTAATAAAAAAAGAAATTAATATAATTAAGCACTTGGAAGGCAACAAAAAAGATATGCCATCAAGAAGGGGTTTATTACTAACAGGGTCTAAGATAAAGAGACTAACTAAATATTACAAAAGAAATGGGGTTCTGCCTACTGACTGGAAATATAGCAGGGAACAGGCAAAGATAACAATTTAAGTTCTTAAAATGGTCACAAAAACAACAACTTCACAGGAAGCAAAGAAAAAGAAAAAATGGATTTCTATTTTAGCCAGCACTGAATTTAATAATCAGGAAATTGGAGAGACTTATGTAGAAGAACCAGAAAAGGCTGTTGGCCGTACTGTAGAAACAAACTTAATGATGCTTTCTAAGGATCCAAAGAGACAGAATTTCAATGTTTATTTTAAAATTATATCTATAACAAATAATCAGGCACAGACAAGGCTTTATGCTTATAATATACAAGTGGCGCAATTAAAAAGAATAACTAAGAAAAGCAAAAATAAGATAGATGACTCTTTTGTTTATGAAACCAAAGACGGGAAAAAAATAACCATAAAACCAATACTAATTACAAAAACTTTAACGTATAAAACAACCCTTAAATTAATAAGGAAAGTCTGTAGGGATTTCCTGAAAGAACATATTAAAAAATTAACAGGATCGCAAGCTATGAAAGACATAATTGACAATGTTTTACAGAAAGAAATAAAAAATGCGGTAAAGAAAATTACTCCTGTTGTTAATTGCACTATTAAAAGTGCTATTTTAAATGATTAAAACTAGTAATCTTTTTAAATTATCTCAATACCTTAATTCTAAGCCACCGTGGCTCAAATTGTTTGAATAAAGTTTCAAATAAGAGCATTGGCAGAGCAGCTGACTTGTATGCTGATCATCTGATGCTTTATGCAAATGATCTTAAAGTGATCAGCAGGTTGGGGGTTCAATTCCCCTCGGTGGCTTTATTATTAATTATAAAAAATTTAGGTGAATTATCTTTACTAACGTTTATAAATTTAATGTAGTTTATTAATTTATGAATATTAACACAAAATTATTAGGTCCTTTATTGCTTGGATTTGCAATAATATTGTTGTTTGTATTAACTTTTGTAAAAATAGACAATGATAAAAAGTCAGAAGTTTTATGCGAGAAATTTAGCGCAAACAAGCTTGATATGAAAGACTGTCCTGCACACCAAAGCAATTTTTCCTGGATGATAATCATAGCATATGGTATTGGCTTTTTAATACTACTGGTTGGAGTTTATATTATATTTGTTTCAAATGGAAGTGCAGATACTAAAAAAGACTTTAAACCTATTGACATTTCAAAACTAAATGATGAAGAAAGAAACTTTTATGATATTATAAGAAACAAAGGCGGTTCTTCGTACCAGATAGATTTAATAAAAGAAACAGGATTTAGCAAAGTAAAAACAACAAGAATATTGGATAAAATGGAACTAAGAGGCATATTAGAAAGAAAAAGAAGGGGCATGACTAATATTATTGTATTAAAGTGAATTAATTCTTAGTAAAATAGCTGAAACTAGTTTCACAACTAATTATAAATGGTGTTTCTACTTTCATTTCTGCATGGAAAAAATGAAAGGGAGAAAAAATTACAAAAGCGTTATTCAAAAACTGAGCTTCGGTCTATTAATTGCGATATTGTTTATAGTTGCTTTTAATTTATACCAAACCAGGAACATGAAGGTAAATGACACAGGAAATTTGAATATTGCAGGTAATACTGTATCTGAAGTAAAGTATTCTAATTTAGATGTTATTCCAAAGGGAGCTCCTCAAATATATGGAAAAGAATTGAATGTAAAATTTGATGACGTTTCAGGTTCTAATCCTCAACAAGCAGACAATACAATAAGAAGGCTTGGAGTTTTAGATCAGCAAATAAGCTTGTCAGGAAAACAACTATCAAGATATATTTCTATTGTAAGCAAAATGAGTTGTGAATATTGCTGCGGTACTGAATCAATAATATTTAATGATGGCCAGCCTGCGTGCGGTTGTGCTCATAGTTTTGCAATGAGGGGACTAGCAAAATACCTGATAAAAAATCATGAAAATGAATTCACAGATGATCAGATATTAGAAGAACTTGGAAAATGGAAGACTTTATTCTTCCCCAGTCAAATAACAAAAAAAGCTGGAGTGCTCAAATCTAAAGGCATAGAATTGACTTACATAAATTTAGCTTCAAATAAATACAGAGATATAGAAAAAGGAGCAACCAGTACTTCCAGCGGAATGGTTGGAGGATGCTAATGAATAAAATAATAGGAGGCAAAACAATGAATGAATATAAAGAATATATTTTCTTTGGAATGACTGCGATAATACTTGTGCTTGTTATTTTTCAGTCATTTCAGATAAGATCTATGAAAGAAACTTCAAATTCAGTTGAAAAACCCAATGGGGCTCTTGATATGAGTAGCTGGACAGAAGATGAAAAGATGATGTATGAGCACCATGGCACATTACCAGCTAAATTACAAAGTGGTAATAATCAACCTTCTTCTACAGGAATGGTTGGAGGCTGTTAAATAACAGTAGATACACTATGAAAAAATTGTTTTTACTTTTAATTTCTTTTTTAATTTTTTCTGTACCGCTTGCTTATGCCCATTGCCTTTTGTGTACAATGGCTGTTGGGGCTGCTGCTGTAACTGCAAAATATTATGGTGTAGATACTTCAATAATAGGAATTTTTGCAGGAGCACTTGCAATATCAATTGGATTGTGGATTGGTTTAAAAATAAAAAAACAATATATTAGATACCAACTGCCAATAATTGTTATTTTATCTTTTATTATAAGTGTAGTTCCTATTATTTACAGCATATCAAGCGATAGTTTTTATCTGCCTTTGCTTATTTATGGTGCTGCTGGGTCATTATTAAATAAAGTATATTGGATAAATAAATTATTATTAGGCTCTTTAATTGGTGGTGTTGTAACTGTATTTAGTTTTTGGTTACATATTTATATAAAGAAAGTCAAAGGGAAAGTGCTTTTTCCTTTTCAGGGCATAGCTATAACTTTGGTTTTATTGGCATTAACAAGCTTAATAATTTATATTTCAATATAAAATGGAAAAAGAAGTCAAAAAATGGATTGAGAAGTTAGAAGCTGTAAAAAAAGGAAATATAGATCTATCAAGAGATGAAGACCTTAGTATTGCATTAATGAATTTAGTTAGCTTGGAAGAACATTTTTATTTCACAGCCATGAAAACAAATAACCAAAACTATCTAGAAATGTTAAATTCTGTAAGAGAACTGAGAAAAAATCTTCTTGGAAGAATAGTAAAAAATCCAAAAGGCGAAGAATGGTGCATTAGCAAACATCTGCTTGCATCAAGTATGCGCCTAATGGAAGTAGGTACAAAAGAATTATCAAAAAAGAACATTGATGAATCAAATATGTTTTTCCAAAAGGCATTTGACTTATATTCGTTATTTTTTGCAATAAATACAAACATGGTTGAAGCTAAAGAATTATCTAATTTAGACAAAGAAGAAAAAAATAAGTCAAGCATGCTGAGTAAATTTTCTTTAGTTATAAAAAAAATAGTAGACTGCTGTAAGGAGTAAAATGAGAAAAGAAAATTTAATTATTACTTGTGTTGTGATTATAATTCTAGCGATTTTCTTTTTATCATTCTACATTTCAAATTATAATAATAAAACTTATGATACTAAAACAAGCACTGGAGCAGTAACAATAGATATTACTCCTAAGGAATTTAAAAATGGTGAATTTTATATTGACATTAAATTAAATACACATACTGTAAACATGGAAAGCTATGACTTAAAAGAAATTACTACTCTAAATTATGATGACAAAATTGCCAAACCGGTAATGGTACCTCATCTAGAAGGTCATCATAATTCAGGGACTTTAGTTTTTAATTTGGATAAAGAACCCAAGAAATTTACTATAAAAATTATTGGAATACTGGATGTAAATGAGAGGCTATTTGAATGGAAATAAATTCCAAAGAAAAGATATCAACAGGAACAAGCATATTTTCCGGCATAATTAGTTTTTTAGGTGGATATCAAGTATGCCATAATGTGTGCCTTGGAATAATAGCTTTATTGTCTATAATAGGTATAACTGTTGTTGGTATGCCTTTGCTGTTTCTGCAAAAATTTGCTATACCTTTCTGGATAGCTGCAGCATTACTTTTAGGCATAACTTTATTTTTCTATTTTAAGAAAAAGTGCATATCAAGCAATATGATAATAATTAATTTGGGTATAATAATTGCAAGTATTCCATTTAACTTTCTGCAAGATTATGTAAAAATGTTTTGGATTATGGGTGGAATTATCGTTTTAGTTGGCATATCAAATATTTTTATGAAGAAAAAGAAACCATAGCAAGACACATTATATAATTATTCTATCTAAAATCTTACTAATAACAAAACAGAAGATTTATTATATAATTTAAATAAACTTAAAATATGGCAAGAAATTTCTTATTGTATTCAAGAGGCGGATTTACTTCTGGAAATTTTAATAATTTAAGAGATGCTGGAAGATTAGACATAGTTGCACATTGTTTAACTTCTTCATTCTTTTTGTCTCATGCTTTGAGAAAGGATGTTGTTTTGCATATAATCCTAACTGGTCCGCCAAACCCTCCAAAATATATTAAAGTAAATGGAAATATTTTACATGATGTTAGGTGTGATGAATCAACTTGGGGAGAAATTTTAAGAACTATCTTAAATGGAAAAAAACATCCTGGATTTGAAATTTATAATAAAAGCCTACAAGAATTAATTAAAGAATTGGCCAATGAAAATGATATCTATATTTTAGAAGAAAAAGGCGAAAATATAAAAAAATTGGGTTTTAAAGAAAATTCTGTTTTTGTTATTGGTGACCAAGTCGGTTTGCCTAAAAAAGATGAAGGCTTTGCCTTAAGATATGGAAAGAAGGTATCTTTAGGAAAAAAAGTTTATTTGGCTGCCGACTGTATTACTATAATTAATTATTTTTTAGATAGTGCTTAGCAAAGCTTTTATTATGATTAAATTTCCAGCTATTTACTGGGCTCGTGGTCTAGCGGTATGACATTTCGTTGACGTCGAAAAGGTCGCCTGTTCGAATCAGGCCGAGCCCACTAAAAATCTTTTTTGTAGCCTTATGGATAGCTTTATAAAATTTTTCTAATTTTTTTATATTATGAGCTTTGGCAAAGACTTACGTATTTTTTTATTTGGAACTGTTATTGGTACTTCTGCAACTGTTTTTTTACATGATTATTTTATTTATTCTGGATTAAGAGAAGTTGATCGAAAATTATCTGAATATGACACTAAAAAAAATCCTTTTAATTATCTTAGCATAGATAGGTTTAGATTAACTTCTGAGAAAGATAAACTTGAAATAAAATTAAAAGAATACTCTTTTATTCTTAAGTATTTTATGGAAAAAGATTAATTTTCTGTAAAAATTATGTATAAGATAGTAAATATTTATTTCTATATGAATTTTAACATAAAATATATTCAATCAAAATATTGCTAAAATATTTAGAGTTACAAAGCATAATCCCAAATTAGATAAAATACTTCCTCGTGTATAGTATTTAACTGAAAAATTTGGTACAACAATCATGGATATATTTGGAAAGAAGAAATGTATCTTAAATTTACCACTTTCTAGTAATTATTAAATAGAAACATTTAAATATTTGTTATTAATCTATATTATGTTGTTTCGGAGGTAAGAAAATGGATAATGGATATAATAAAAGAGTATCGTCTTTCAATTATGAAGACGGAATTAGAGCTGAAGGTGCATATTACGGTTCTGAAGTTAGACCAGTACAAATAGATTTAGGAACAGTAAGACCAACAGTTAGTTTAGAAGACTTAGTATATTCTGGTGTTTTGGGTAGCCCAGTTGAAGTAGATGGTAGAATCTATTTTATGGATGATGTAGAGAAATAATTTTTATTTTTTTTGTGAAGTCAATAATTTCAGGGTTAACTAGATTTTTCCAGTCTTTAGACTTCATCCTTATAGATATTGTGTGCAAACCAGCATTAAATTCTATTTCTTCATTTTCCAATAACGAAGGATCGCAATATAGTTTTATGTTATATAAATTTCCAAAAGGGGGAACACTTCCAATCTCACAATTAATTGCATTTAGAACTTCTTCTGGAGATGCTAGACTGGCGCTTTTGGTATGTAAAATTGATTTCACTTTTAACCAGTCTATTTTCTTGGCTGCACTTAATACGAAGTTGTAGAATTTACCTTCACTTCTAATAACCATGGATTTTGCCCCTATCTTTAAGTCTGCATTTCTTACACGAGCAGCATCTTCACTTGTGTATACAGGTTCGTGCTCTATTATTTCATACTGAACTTTATTGCTGTCTAAAAATTCCCTTATTTTTAAGAAATCTTGTTTCATAAAATTCTAGGAAATTACAGGTATATTTAAGTTTAAAGGATATTATGTTTCTAATCTTACCAATCTTATCTCATGATTTTCGCTTCTTGATCTTAATTCTTTCAGATCTAATTTTATTTCTTTTACATCAAAAAGCAAAGTATCTATTTTTTGTGCATATTTACCAAATGACTTAACTATCGCACCTATAGCAACTAAACCACCAATATATAGAATGGCTTCAATATACTGTGGCGTGTGTATTAAACCAACAGCTTTAGCTATCAACCAAAGAAAAACTGTTAATACACCCAACCAAAATACAACACTCCAATCCATATTTATTTGTATTTTTCTCATAAGTAATTTTTATTTTTAGATTTATAAGACTTCTAAGAAAAATATGAAAAATTTTTCATTCTAAATAAAATATTTTAATAATTTTAGGAAGGTCATCTTTTGCTTTATCTCCGTTTTCTATTTTTGCTATAACTTCTGCAGGATGGAGCCATTCGTAACCAATAAAATCTTCTTTATTGTAATTTTTTATTTCTTCTAACTTAATTTCATAGATTTTCATAAATGAAGAAACTCCATCATTAGGAGTTAATTTGCCTTTAGAAATCCATTTTATTGAATCTGTATTTATATTCAATTCTTCTTCTACTTCTCTTTTGAAAGATTTATCATAAGTTTCTCCAGCTCCTACATGACCGCCAAAACTCATATCTAATCCTAGAGGAAATATTTTCTTTGTTGCTGTCCTTCTAGGGATCCATAATTGCCCTTTTGAATTAACTACAAAACCATTTATAACTCTGTAATTGTTTAAACCTGAAGAATAAACTATTGAACGCTTTTCTTTACCTATGACTTCATCATTATCATTAACTAAATCAAGAAACTCATCTTCTTCATATTGAGAAATTATTTTCATTCTAGAACAATCTTAAATTTTTTCCCTAGGCCGAAATTAGTTCTTTGTATTTTATAGTTTTTTAAGCTTAAACGTTCAGCATATATTTTTGCTGCTTCTTCTGTACTAAATGTTTTTAGCCTTTTAGCTCTATTTCTTTCAGAACCTTTAGGAATGTAACGCAATCTTCTTGTATGAATTCTCTTAGCCATACAGTTTGGATAAAATAATGCTTTTAAAAAGTTTCCTAATCAATAAAATGGATATTTTTGTGTTAATTTTTGTATTTTTAGTTATGTTGCGGTACTTTTATATATTCAATAAAACAACTTAAAAATATGAGAAAAAGAGGTCAGGCAGCTGTTTTTATAATTATAGGACTAATAGTTCTTATTGTTGCTATAAGTCTCATAATCATTAAGAGAGACGTTCTTACTGATTTATTTGAAAGAATATCAACTGAGCGTACAACAATACCACAGCAAGTAAGACCACTACAAGATTCTTTAGATAGCTGTGTTACACAAATTACAAAAGATGCAGTTATTACTATAGGATTGCAGGGGGGCTATATAAATTTAAAAGAAGATAGTATTCCAAATACAGAATTTACTCCTCTTGGAAATAATTTGGAAATAATTCCTGGTTCTGATTTTAAAACTGCTGTCTGGTTTAGGGAAAGAGGCAATGGTATACAAGAATTAAATGTGCCAACTAAAACAGATATTGAAAATGAGATAGAGAACTATCTATTAGAAAATTTTGGCTCTTGTGTATTTAATTTAACAAATTATGAAGAAAAAGGTTACTTGATTAGTGCCAGTGGAATTCCCAAGCCAAGTGTAGAATTTGGGGATGGAAAAATATCAGCTATAGTAAATTTTCCAATTAATGTAAAAATAAGTGACACTAATTTTACATTGTCGCAACATAGAGCAGACATAGACTCTGGTTTAGGAAAGCTCTATAACATGGCAAAGCAGATATTAACAAAAGAAAATGAAAATTATTTCCTCGAAAGCAAAACAATAGATACACTTGTAGCTTATGATCCAGAAGTGCCTTTTAGCGGCACAGATTTATCTTGCAGAGAAAATGTATGGCTAAAAAGTGATGTTGAAAGAAAACTAAAAAATATCTTATTTGAAAATGTGGCTGCCATGCACATTAAAGGCACAAATTACAAACTAAATGATGAAAAATTAAAATATCTTGAGTTTGATGCTTTAGAAAATAAAGATAGCAGTGTGACTGTAAATTTAATGTACATACCAAACTGGCCTACAGTAGTTGAGATAACACCTTCTGAAGGAAATATACTAAGAAGTGACTTAATTTCTAAAAATGCTGGTGGTCCTATATCAACTATAATGTCATCCTTCTTTTGCCTTAATCAACATAGATTTGTTTATGATATAAAATATCCTGTTTTAATTAGCTTAATAGATAACAATGGCTTTATATTTCAATTTGCGACTGAGGTTATTATAGACAATAACAGACCAAGAGAAAATAGAAAAGAAATTTTAGATTTGCCAGATTCTGAATCTCCTATATGCAGATATCCTCAAAAAGATGTTAAAATAGTCACTGGTTTTGTAAATCAAGAAGGCACTTTTATACAGTTAGAAAATGTTAGTTTAAATTTCAAGTGCTTCCCTGCCAGCTGTTCTTTAGAGTCATCAAAACTGAATAAAGATGGAAGTGCAGTGACTGATGCAAAAGTTCCTTTATGTTTTAATGGTATTATAGAAGGCTTTAAAGAAGGTTACAAGCAGGTGCAAAAAACAATATACTCTTCAAACGATAAGAATACTCCAGATGTGGCAATAGTTGAACTTGAACCATTGCATAATAAAAAAGTAAATGTGTTTGTAGTAGAAAAGAACACTGGCAAAATTAGGGAGCCTTATAGTACAGAACAGATTAACTTCCAATTTGCACATAAAGAAGCTAACTACCAGACAACATATATTTATCCTAGTGAAGATAATCAAATACAATTATTAGCTGGAACATATTCAATGAACTCTTACATATTAAGGAATAGCAGCACTTATAAAATTAGTATACCTAAAGAGAAAATAGAGACTTGCATAGACTCAAGAGACTTTGGCCTATTTGGATTTTTCAATAAAAAACAAGTCTGTCAAACTACTGAGACTGATGAAATGGAATTTGATACTATATTGACAGGAGGAGCAACAAACTTTGAGCATGAGTTTAAAAGAGAAGAATTGTCTAATGATAAACCATTAAACTTGTATGTTTTATCTTCAAACATACCTTCAAATTTAGATGAATTGCAAAGAATACAGATTGAAATTGACAGTAATAAAGATAATCCATTATTTAGAGAACCAGAAATAGCATGAATATGAACAAATTATTTATAACAGTTTTTTGTACGTTCTTAATAGTCAGTATGCCAATTGTATTTGCAGTTACAAGCGACTCTGGCGTTGTTCAAGATCAATCTTTATTTGCTACACCTTATGCAGTTCCTGCAAGCAGACAAACAGATCCTTATCTTGGGGGAAATTTTGGCGGGTTTGTTTATAATAATCCACTGCAAGATGCTATAAAACGTTCTACAGGCGGCTTTGGTCTTGGCCCTGAACAGTATTTAGGGGAAGCAATAATTATGGAAGTTGCTGACTATGAACCAAAGCAAGTCAGACAATCTCTTTTAGAACAACAAGACATTCCTGTTTTTATATATTTAAGAGGCATAACTGCAGGAAATTTATTGAGTTTTGTTACAGGAGAAGATATAGCTACTGATCCTTTGTCTGGAGTAGATAATATTCCACCTATTGATTATATTTCTGTTTTTCCTAATGCTACTTCACAAGATTCCAAATACATAAGAGGAAATCCTCTTTATATTACTCCAAGAAAGGATAAATACTCATTAAACAATCTTGGCTATCTTGTTGTTTATCTTAAGAAGATTGAGAATGAAAACCAGACGCCTTCAGATAATTCTGTAGATCTTGATCTTAGTTCTAAAATATACTTAAGATTAGAAGATAGCGGCTTGTCTGGAATATCAGAACAGGACTTAACTTTAAAACAATTTGATAATGAACAAGAATTTATAAAAAACAAAGAAGGCTATTCTTTCTTCACAGGAAAAGGTTTTATAAGAGCAACAAGGATAACTCCAGACAGCGTAACTTTACAGGTTTACAATAGAAATTTATTTCCTTTATCATTATATACTCCAACACCTTCTCCAAGTACTACAGGAGTAACTCCAAACACAATAATAAGATTAAATAAAGGCGAAACATCTGGACCATTATCTTTTATGTATAGCGGAAATCCACTAACAGACTTATTTCAGATAAGGCTTAATGATGTTTCAGTACCTGGAGACAAGGCTGAAATAGAATTTAGAATAAATGGAAAAAATATTCTTAGAAATGTTCCTGTCAAAGGAAGATTGTATCCTGGATCTAATTGGATACTTACGTCAATAAGCAATACTATAACAGAGCAGATAGCAACAAATAATTTAGATAAAATTACGTTTGACTTTAAATTAAGCCCACAGCAGAAGAGCAATATTGCTGCATTCATCAATAACGGGCTTAATCCTACTGTGTTTACTCATACAATGATACTAGAGAACCAGCTTAGCGGTGAACGCAAAACAATAAGCAGAAAAATTATAGCAACAAGCGATGGCAAGGCTTTAAAATATGACTACAAATCAATAGGCGCAAATCTTGTAGAATTTTATGAAACAAACAAATACTGCGGTGGCACTAATCCTTATATAGATCCAAATGATGCTGCATGCTTAGCTGTAAAAAAATATAAGGAATTAATTAAAAAATATCCTGGATCAAAAGAAGCTAAAGATGCCACTAGTGATTTAAAGGAAATTTATAGGGATCAGCTTATTGAATTTAAAGCATGCACTAAAGAATTAGCTGGCTCAGCAACTCCTGATGAAATTCAGGCTTGCAAGGAATTTGAGTTTGAGATGCAAGATTTGGCACTTTATTATGCAGACCAGCTAGGTGAAAGAGATGAAATCATAGGAAGGTTTGGTTCTATTGGAGGAGATGATTATTTGGATGATGAAGGTGTATCTTTAAAATTAATAAGAACAATAACGCTGTCTGAAGAAAAACCTTCTGTAAACATAAGATTACTGGATGATTCTGTATCTGGATCTTTTATTGAAAAAACTTTTAGACAAGGCGAAGTAATAGATTTAGGCGAACTTAAAAGTGTAAAATACAGAGACCTTACAGGCGCAAATTATGTCTGGCGTATAGATAGCGTTAATCCAAGTGTTGTTTCTATTAGTTTATACAAAGACCTTAGAAATGGAAAGTATCAAGCAATTGGAGAAACATCAAGAACGCTAAAACTGGAAGAGCTGTCATCTATAGAGATGGATTTTCCTCCCTTAAATAATTTAAACCAGCCAATTAGACCAGCACTAACAAAACATATAGTAGTCAATAGAATAGAATCTAAGTACGAAGCTTATATTACAATAACGCCTGGTGCTGGAAAAGCATTTACAACTTCCAGTTTCAGAGTACATATACCTATTGACCCAAGACCATTTAAATGGACTCCTGAACAGCTAGAATCACAAATAAAAACAACCAAAGATCTAATTAATGATCTAGACAAAATAATAAAAAAATTAGATGAATATATATCTTTACTTAAGAAAGTGTGCCTGGGAGTTTTTGCTTTTCTAACAATAAAGAATTCATTTACAGGAACCAGAAATATAGCTAGAAGAAGTATATCAGAATTCTTTAAGTCAAGATGCCAAAAAGAGATGACAGAAGGCAGCAATTCATTACATCCAGAATTCAATACTGTAGATTCGTGCCTTAATCATTATTCCAATGAAATAAAATCATCTACAGATAAAGTTGAAAAATACATGGATGAGATAAACAACAAAATAAAGGGAAAAAATGCAGATGATCTTGCAGCCACAACTATTGCATCACCAAGCGAGGAAACTGTATGCGGCAGCTTTAAAGAATTTAAAGAAGCCAGCATGGGAGAAAACCAACAAGATATAGTGAAAGAATATCGTGACTGCTTATTATATGCCAAGATACAAGCAGACACTACTTTAAGCTCTAAATATGTTGAATATGCAAAAGACAAATCAACACAAATTGGAGTACTTGAGAAAGTAGACCTGTACAATAAATCAAAAGAATATGCAAAAAGAACCGGAGATGCTTACGATGAAAATAACTCAGAACATATAAAAAAAATTATGCTGGCACTTAAAAGTGTTAAGTCAAAAGACAACAAAAACCTTAACTTGGTACAAAGTCTTGAAATTACAAACAAAAATCCAGGCAGCTGGGCTGGAGAGGTACTTGTGCCTGCTCCATCAATATCTACAAGCGCATTGCAAGGTATCAAAGTCAGAGGATTAAGTGAATATGATTTATTTGTAATAGACTATGTACTTCCTGATGCTATAAACAAGAATATATGTGAGAAAAAAATAGAAAATGGCGAATGGAATGACGGACTTAAAATATGTACTGTTAAAGGCACAACAACTGCAACAAGCAATCAATTACTTACAAATACAGTACAACAAATGAAACAAGTGCCTGCTTACAAATCAGGCTTACAAATATTTATAGACGAAAGTTTTTACACACAGATGAATTCAGGTGCTGGCGGACTTGATACGCTAAACAAAGATCCTATTATGTGCCAGAGATATGACGGCGAGTGGAGCACCTTTACTTTTGGAAGCAAATGTACTCCTAAAGAATATTATTCTACAGTTACCGATATTTCAACAGGATTCTTGAATACAGCTTATGCTTATGGTGATTTAACTGCCAGATACAACAATGATGGGCTAGTTTACTGTTACCCTATTGGAAAAGGAGAATACGCAATGGTATTAGATCCTAGATACGGCAACGATCTTATTAAAACAATAAGAATTATGAACGTTGGTAGTAATAGCCTTATGGAATGCGGCGGTGGAGATGACCTTATTGCTCCTGGCGGAGATCAAACATCACTTGACAAAGTTAATATAGAAAAGAAAAATAGGGCTATACAAATTGGTGAAAATTTAAAAAGATGTACAAAAAATCTTCCTGGAACTGCAAGGGATAAAGAAAGAGTAGGAACTGTTGACAACCGTCAAGTTATTTGTGATTTATCTTCAGGTGAAAAACTTAATACATTAGCAAATCCTAAATGTATTGACGTTATGGATCCTCAGGATTGCAAATGGTTATTTAATTTCTGTGATCCTGTAATGTGTCCCAGTTCTAGGTGCGATCTTGGAGGAAGAGTTCCAGAAAGAAATGTTATACAATCTGGAATTATAGGTTCTTTATTGCTATGCGCTCCTAATATTAAGGAAGGAATAGCAGTTCCTATATGCTTAACAGGAGTAGATGCTGGTCTAAAAAATATTAAAAGTATTTTAGAAGGATATGCAAACTGTCTAGAAATTAATCTAAAACAAGGAAAGAATGTTGGAATATGTGATTATATAAGATCTGTTGGAATATGTGAAATGATGTGGAAGGAAGCATATAATTTACTAAGCATCAGCGGTGGGGTAATAGACTGGGCTGCTGGAAAATTAACTGGAGAGCCACAAGGAGGCGGTGAATATCTTAGATTCCAGAGTAGCTTAGAAAACGTTGGAAGCAGTGTAAAAGTATTTACAGAAGAGTACAAGACAACATACACAGCGCAATTTTTGTCACAATCTACAGAAGAAATAGGATCTCAAATTTGCAGACTAAGTGTTAATGGAAAATTACCTTCTATAGGTAAGATACTGGACCAGCTTACAGAACCAGAAAATCCTCCACAATTTACAGCTTTCTTTGATGAAACAGGATACGCAGCTCCTGGAGAGTCTAGTGGCGTGGTTGGTGTTCCAATAGGAACTCAAGATTTATCATTATACAATGTTTTTTATCATATATATGCAGGTACTGGCTTTTATCAGGGAAGTTATTCGCAACCGCAGAGTTTGTTTGCACCTGGAACTCAATCTCAAGGACCACAACCAGTTTCTTATTCTGTGTATTTGGTAAACAGAGAAGCAGGATATCCTCCTATTTACGTAACTTTCCCTGGAGATTTTGCTCAGCTTCAAGGCAGAATAGAACAAGGAAAGTATGCACAGCAATCTGTTCAGAAAATAGGAAAAAAAGGCTACAACCAAGTATGTGTTAATATCAATGGAATTGAACAGTGTGGATTTGGAAGAGTAAGTACTTCTTTTGGATTAAGTGAATTAAAAGATGTAATAAATAGCCAAGCAACAAAGAAGGAAATAAATTCAGCAGAAGAATGCGTTCCAGATACTCCAAAAACCAAAGGTTACTCTGCTCTTAAGGTTGGAGCTTTAGGTATTAGCCAAACAGCATCAGGGGCAGGAGGTCCTTTAGAAATACTGACGCCGCAAGCAGGAGCAATTACTAGTGGCATATTAACTTCTAATATAATAGAATCTAATTTGTATAGCAGAGGTATTATACGTGTTTGCAGTGCTGGCCAACCTACACAAGAACTTGGAAGATGGAATAATGTTGGAAGTTGCGGAAATGATGAAAAGGGAAAATCAAGAGGTGAATGCTGGCTTGATATGTCTTCTGTAAAGATTGATGATCTAAAAATAAGCAATGAATTAAAGGCAGAACTAGAAGATAAAGCTGGAACTGCTGGAATAATAAGCGCGAGCAATGGACAGTCACTGTTAAGAGCATTAAATGAAGAAAGAAATAATATAATAAATTCAATAAGAAGCCTAGTTCAAAAAGCAAAAAAAGTTCAGCCAAGACTTACAAGAGTTGTAAGAATTACTGTACCCTCAACAGTTCCTGGTGGAGGGGCAACAACCATTACTGCGACAACAGCAGTATACACGTCAAGCAGTCCAAAAAAGAAAGAAATTGACTTATCTCCAATAATATACAACATAGCAAATAAATATGACTTTGGACTTGGATCTGGGCTTAATAATTATTTCTTATTAAAATCAATTATAAAAAGAGAAACAGACTGGAAGACAAGAGATGTTTCTTGTGCTGGGGCTGCTGGAATTGTCCAATTAAGGCCTGATACTGCAAAAGAAACAGGCCTTACAAATATAAAAGATCCTGTAACTGATCCTACTAAAGGCATAGCTGTAACTTTCTGTAGATCTCCAAATTGCACAATTAATTCTTACAACCAAGAGCCAAATGCATGCAAAAAAGATCCATCTGGAAAAACAATTGATTCAAGTTATACTATTGCATTAAAAAACTACATGAATAGCATTACTAATGACGCTCAGCTTGCTAATGAAGATGAGAGATTTAATGATGCAAAAGCCATAGAAACTTTAGCCAAGTATCTTGAAGAATCTAAAAAAAGGCTGGAGTCAGATAAAGTAGCTGTAACTGTTGAAAATCTTGCAGCAACTTACCAAGCTGGAAGAGGCATTATAACTCAAATAAAAACAGCAGGCAGTATACCTGTAACAACCAATGCTCATATTTATTCTAAAGACGTAAGAAACTTTTATGACAACCTAGAAAAGCAATCTACGGCTACTTCAACTATTAGCGCTATGTCATCTAGAATATGGCCTTTAGATGGAAGCATTGTAATTACTTCTTGTTATGGTAAGAGAGGAACTAGTGACTGGCATGACGGAATGGACCTTAGGGCAACTGTAGGTACAGATGTCAAAGTTATCAATGACGGAGTTGTTCAATTTCTTTGTAGTGGATGCACTACAGATCCAAAGTGCTGTGGAAGCTATGGAAATAATGTAATTACAAAACATAGTGATGGCACTTATACAAGATACAGCCATTTGTCCAAGTTAAATGTCAAAAAAGGCGATAGCGTAACACAGGGATATATTATTGGAAAAAGTGGAGATACAGGCGTAGCATTAGGACAACCGCATCTCGACTTAAAGATATACTATAACTCCAACTTTAGTCCTGATGTAGAAAAACCAAGCTATAGAAGAGACCCGTTTAATTATTTGCCTTCACTTCCACAATATCAAATTTGGACTGGCGCAAGCAGCAGCTGTGGCATATCACCTACAATCTCAGCTCTAAAAAGTTCAGGAGTTAATATAATTCCAGTAGCATGAAAACAAAAAATATTACTATAATAATTTTTGTAATAGTTTTATTACTATTAACTATAAATTTTGCTTATTCTGAAACTACAAATACCACTTCGCTATGTGAACAAAGCTTTGGAAAAGAAGGCTATAGTTGTATAAAAGGTACAAAAAAAGACCTTGTGGAAAATAAAAATTATAGGTGCAAAAGTACAGAAGATTGCAATGGAAAAAATTGCTGTGGTGATGCAAAAGATCTTTTTTGTTGCGTTTCTCCTGAAAAATCAAAGACTGCAAGTGCTGAATCCCTTGAATTTTCAACCTTACCTGAATTAAAAGAGCTAATATCTAAATACCAACAATTAAGCATTCCGATGAACGATCCTGGAGGCACTAGTTATTTTAATTTGCAAACAATGACTGACAGCTCAAGCATTAGAGCACAAGCGTTATATGCTGAGGCTTTAGGCTATAAACAAATAGCACAGCTGCGCAGAGAATACATAGGCTTGCCTGTCAATATTTTAGTAGAGAAAAGTGAAGGTAAGATAGAACTAAAAGAAGCGCCAGCAGTATTCCGAGATTTAACTGACAAACCCTGCGGTGAAGCTGGTTATTTATGCATTAAACTAGAAGACCCTGACAAAGAAACTTACACATGCTCTAAAAACTGTGAAGATCCTAATTTTCTTTGCTGCAATAAATTAGAAGCTGCAAAAACAAAAGTTGCAGACAAAACAACTTCAAAAAATATAATTTTAAAAAAAGCCTTGGCAGGAGACTATATACAATTAATTTTT
The DNA here is from genome assembly GCA_018302765.1 of Candidatus Woesearchaeota archaeon. Lineage (GTDB taxonomy): Archaea > Nanobdellota > Nanobdellia > SCGC-AAA011-G17 > GW2011-AR18 > JACPCE01. The sequence goes on along the minus strand of JAGVZG010000007.1, from coordinate 26,477 downwards.
GTTCCTTCTTGGGCTTCTGCTGGAGAAAGTGGATGGGGTTGGTGTAAAGGTACGTTTAGTTGCAAAAATTATGTTAAAATTGCATCCAATAGTCCACCTGATGATGAAGTAAAATCAGACTACTATCTTAAAATATTAAGAGATTTAGCCAGTAAAACTTATAAAGATGGAATTAATTATACTCTTTATCAATTTGTTGAGTTAAGCGTAAATGAAAAATATATACCAAAATTAATTATTAGAGATGAAAAAGGGAATGATTTAATTGTGTCAATTGAAATAGCCAGAGAACCAAGATATCCTTTACAAAAAATTGCAAGGATAAAAATCGGTAAAGATGTTGTTGGTGATATTGCTTTAGGCTCTTATGTTGGCAGTTCTGACGTATTTCATCCTTATACTATAGAACTAAACAATGATGTATTTAATGAAGTTTTAGATAAAATAAAAAAAGAAGGTTTATACAAGTAATGTTAAGACAAAAAAATACAAAGAAATTGGTTCTTAATATTATAATAGAAGTTATTTTTACTTTTATTCTAGTGTTATTGCTTGTTTTTGTAAGGGAAAAATCAATAGGATATTTATATGATGTTCAAACCATCTCTTATCAGGTTAGTAGCTTGGAAAAAGATTTAGCAACTGAAAATCTAACGTCTTATGATAAACAGCAAGTACAAAATACAATAAATAATATGGATTCTTTATTAACCAAGGGAATGATTCTTATTAAGGTAGTACTTCCTATTTCATTATTTTTGTTAAGCTTTCTTTTTTATTTTATAATATGGAAAACTACTTCTGGTGTTAAATTCCTTAGATTTTTTTACTCTACAATTATACCATTAATTTCATTTTTATTTTTTTGTTACTTTGTCTTGAATTATATTGCATATAGATTTTATTTTTCTTCAGAATCTTCATTAATCTGGTTTGTTGTTTCTCTAATTTTTTTAATTATTAGTTATTATATTTCTTTATTCTTTTTATCAAATAAAAAGTCGTTTATGGATAGTTTAATTATTGCAAAAAATAGAATTAAAGACGTTTTGATTTATTTTCTATTAAATCTAGTTACTAGTTTGATTTATTTTGTTTTGGTTTTTTGGATATTTTTCTTGACTTATGTAGACGCACCAATTATTTGGCCGTCAGTGCTGCTTTTAATGATTATATTTTTAATAAATTTACAGAGAATGCATTTGTTCAATAAAATTTCTAAATATTAATTTATTTGCATGAGTATACGCCTTCCATAGAAAAACATGCGTTTAACTTTCAGTCATGAGTTTTTACATTTAAAATATTCTAAAGAGTTACTCTACACTTGTAGGATTCTCTACACCTTCAAGAATGTTTTCTGCAATTACAAAATACCTACCTACACCTATAGATAAGTCAAAAAGTGTTTCGTCTTCAGTCAATTTGAAATCATTACCAAATTTATTTTTTATTACGTCCAGCATACCAAAAATTTCATCTTCTAGTTTCTTTAAATTTCTTAATGCCTGTGCTTTCCTTTTTTTATCTTTTCTGATGTTTCCGTCTTTTACCATAATATCTGCTTTCTGTGGCAAACTTTTAATAAGTAAATACAATTCTTTTACAAAAGACCTAGCAGCATTTCTTATAGTTTTATCATCTTTAGCATTTATTAATAGTGCGTATGCTGATTTTACTTTGGGAAAATTATTATGGTAATCAAAATTAGAAGTTTGAACTCCTTTGGTTTTTTTAGCTTCTGAAATATTAGGGCTAGTAACAGTAACAGTTGCAAGTCCTAAAATTCCCAACCACTTTTTTAACCACATAAAATACTCGTAAATTTCTATTATAAAAAGCTATCTTTTCGATTTCAGAAAAGCAGATTTCTAAAAAATATTAAATTTTGTCAACGCATGTTACTGAGAATATAGTGCGGGGGACAGGATTCGAACCTGCGTAGGCCTGAGCCACCAGGTATCTTTAAGTCTCAGCATTATTATTTATAACACCTTAACTTACCTAAGCTAAACCTTCTAGTTCATTATGAAGTGAATCTAGAATCTGGCCCGTTTGGCCACTCCGGCACCCCCGCAAAAATTAAAATTTAAAAAGCTATCAATAATATAAAAACTTGTTGTTTTTAGAATTATAATCTATATCTTATTCTTGTTTTACCATTTCTTCTTGTTTGCCAGTTATATTTTCTTAATTTAGCTGTAGCACCATAGCCACAAGAAGCACATTTTTTATTCCTTACGTGATAAGAACGCTTGCCGCATCTTCTGCATCTTTGGACTAAGTTTCTTCTTCCACTCTTTTTGCCCATAGAAGCAGTTCCTTTAGTCATTCAAAAACACCCTAAGCTGTGGAAATAAAAATAATTGTATCTCCTCTAATGAACACAGTACCTAATTTTCTGGTTGTTTCATTGTTTACTTTTTCCTCGCAATTTTCAACAACCATATTTACATGCTGGTCAAAGGACTTTAGTTTTCCAAAAAGTTGTTTTCCACTTTTTAATTCTACTATTACTCCCTTGCCTTTGGCTTCATTTAGAGTATCAAAAGGTCTTAATTCCATAAGTTTTTAGTTTCTCGCATATATATATAAACTTTCCTATAGAAAATTGAGATTTTTGAACCAAATTAAAATCAAAAATTATTTAAAGACACCATAGTCTCAAAGGCTTTATGGTAATATACCAAAAAAGATCAAAAAGGAAACCTTCTAGCGGAAGGTACATAAGTTCAGAGAAAAAAAAACTAGCTAATACTGGTTCTTTGCCTACTTTTACAAAAGTTGGAAATACAAAAGTCAAATTTAAAAGGGAGTATGGCGGCTCATTTAAGCGATCTTTATTAAGCGCTAGTCAAATTAATGTACTAAATACTAAAACAAAGAAAATTCAAAAAACTGAAGTACTTACTGTAGTTGACAGTCCTGCCAATAGAAATTTTATAAGAAGGAACATAATTACAAAAGGTTCTATACTAGAAACTAAATTAGGAAAAGTGAAAGTTACTTCAAGACCTGGACAAGAAGGCATGCTTAATGGTGTGCTTATTTCCTAATTTTTTTTATATATATTAAAACAACTGCCAATAAACCTACTAAAACTATTAAGAATATTAGAAGCGGATCTAAATTTTTATTGTCTTCATTTTTAGGCTTAATTGTACTTGAATCTAACACCACTGAACCTGAAGGTATTTCTGAACTAAGATCTGTTTTTTTGCTTGCTTTTAGAAATGGCAAATTAAAATACAAAACTACATTTTTGTTGTTTTGTTCATAATGTGTTATAATTTGTTTTAATGTTAAGAACGGCATGAATTTATAAGTATAATTAAGTTGCTGCTCTTTTCCCAAGTAAAGTGTTGTTTCTTCATAAGGTTTGTTGTCCAAAGAAAGAAGCACTTTAGTTGAGTCTTGGTTAATTTCTTTTATAATAAGAATATTTTTTATTAGTACTACATTAGTGTCTGGATCTACAACATTAAAATCCAATCTTGAACTTTCATATAGCCTAATATACGTCCTAGAAAACAAAGGTAGCGATGCTGTTGCATTTTGCCCTTTGGGAATTTCTATTTCGTTACTAGTTTGATCTATGTCTCTAGTAATGTCTAGCTTTGAAGTTGTGCTTTGGTGCTGTGCAAATACAATCGGCAGCACAAACATAACTAAAATTGATATTATAATTAGTTTTTGCTTCATTTATTGTGCGGAATTTGCTAAATATATAAGCATTGCTAAAGAGCGCTCAGAGTTACTTTGCTGAAGTAAATTAAAATAGAAAGTTTTATATACTAATTAAGTCACATATATATAAAGATTTTTATAAATTTAAGAGGGGTACAAACATTAGGGGAAATATATTAGCAAATGCCAGCAGAATACATTAAAAAATGCCCAGAATGCGGCGGTAGTAATCTTCTAATACAAAAAGATAAAGGAGAAGCAATCTGCAGAGACTGTGGCCTAGTTATAGAAGAGAAGATGATTGATTTTGGTCAGGAATGGAGAGAATTTAGTGACGAACAAGCTTCTAAAAGAAGAAGAACTGGCGCTCCTATGTCTTGGACTAAGTTTGACAGGGGCCTAGGAACAGATATTGGACAAAAAGGAGACATATACCAGTTAAGTGCAAAAGGAAAAAACAAATTCTTTAGACTAAGAAAATGGCAGCACAGAATTTCTACTGCTATAGAAAGGAACTTAAAATTAGCTTTGGCTGAATTAAAAAGAGTAAGCTCTTACCTGAAACTTCCAAAATCTGTTGAAGAAGAGGCTGCTAGGATTTATACAATGGCTGTTCAACGTGGGTTAGTTAGAGGAAGATCAATGGAAAGTGTTGTTGCTGGTTCGTTGTACGCTTCTTGCAGAAGGCATGAGGTTCCTAGAACGTTAGACGAACTAAGTGAAGCTTCTGGCATAGACAAAAAAGAAGTTGGAAGAACTTATAGATTTATTACAAGAGAATTAGGAATTAGAATTTTGCCAAGCAATCCTGTTGATTATTTGCCAAGATTTGTTTCTGCATTGAAATTAAGCGCTGAGACACAAAGCAAAGCTGTTGATATTTTAAATAAAGCAAGAGACGCTGAACTGACTTCTGGAAGAGGTCCTACAGGCATTGCGGCAGCTTCATTGTATGTTGCAGCATTAATGAACAATGAAAAAAGAACACAAAGAGAAGTTGCTGATGTAGCAGGCGTTACAGAAGTTACTATAAGAAATAGATATAAAGAATTACTCAAAGAATTAGACCTTAAAGATAAAGTCAAGAAGAAATTACTGAAAGAAGCTGAAGGGGAAGAAGAATAAATTCTAATTAGATAATTTATTTTTCATGTCCTCTATTCTTTCAATTATAAAAGTTAAGAATTCATTTCCCATTCTTTCTAGATCTTGGTCATTTGCTAAATTAGCTTTGATTTTTTTCTCTTTTATAAAATCTTTTATTTTATAATCTCTAAGGAATTTAAATCTGGAATCTTCATCTTTGAATTTAATAGCCTCGACATCTTTACCATTGTCAAATATACAGAATATAAAAACAAAATTGTCTTTTTTATCTTTAGAATTAATTATATTATTTCGATTAAGTATATTTCTATTATTTAAATAAATGCCTATACTTACTGGAATAACTCCTAAATCACATTTTATATAACCATCAAGATAAAAAACAAAATTTAAATACCTATGATTTAAAATTTTTTCATGCGGTTTGAAATTGCATTCTTCATAATTAGAATCCAGATCATCAATAATTTTTTTATATAGTTTAAAGAAAGCAATTGATTTAACTTCAATATCAATCTTTTTATTTACCATAAAAAAATTATTATAGATCTTATATATAAATCATTCTAAATTAAATCATACAAAACTTTATAAGTTATAATTTCTGTGAGTTTCTATGAATAATTTACATATTGATGATGCATGTAATTGGGTTTGGATGTTCTTTGGTGGAGATAAAACACTTAAAATCCAGATCTCAGTTGACCTGAATAAAGAAATATTTAGATATTTAGTTTATACAGTTGAACCTCAGGAAGATATTATTAAAGTTTTAGAAGAATGCAGTTTATCAATGATAGAACGTATTCCTAAATTTTCAAAATATAAATTAGAATTGAAGTCTTTCTTTTCATCTATGAGAAATAGACGACAATTAGTTTCAAATTACAAATCTAGGGGTGGATGGATAAGGAAAAAAGAAATTTCTTTTTGCATACCATTTTTATTAGAAAAAAGTGGAAAATTTTACTTAAAAGGTATTTTTTATTATCAAATAACAGAGAAGAGATAATATAAATCATACAAAACTTTAAAAAGAAATTAATTTCTCCTATTTCATGGTTTGTTTAGTTGCTTGTTTAAGTACTGGAAAAGGAACATGGGGACATGTTTCTAGACTTATTAATGATGGCCAATGGGAAAAAGTTCTTTTAATAACCAATGAATTTGGAAAAGAAAATTTCAATAATGAAAAAAATTGTGAGATGTCCATTATTGATTCCAGAATTGGTCTAGAGGAACTGAGAGAAAATATTAAATTTCAATTAAATGGAAAATTATCTGGAACTGAAGTAGCTATTAATATAGTCTCAGGCGAAGGTAAAGAACATATGGCTTTGATTTCTGCAATATTACAACTGGGTTTCGGAATAAGATTTGTTGCTTTAACTAAAGACGGGGTAAAAGAAATATAATCGAAAGAGTTAAAATTAAGTAAATTTTTATTAACGTATGGGAGAATTGTTTGACAAGGTTTTAAAATCTGATGAATCACTTTTTCTTAATTCTCAATTTTTAGATTATGATTACCAGCCAAAGTTGGTTCCATTCAGAGAGACACAGCAGCAGCACATAGCTCTATGCATCAAACCATTGCTCCAAAGAAGAAATGGAAAAAATATTGTTGTATTTGGCAAACCTGGGGTTGGAAAAACTGTATCACTTAAACAAGTATTAAATGAGTTAAAAGATGACTATGGTAATGATGTTTATTGTTTCTATGTAAACTGTTGGAAAAGAGACAGTTCCTTTAAGATTATTTCAGAAATATGCCAGCAGTTAAATTATAAATGGACGCATAACAAGAATTTTGATGAATTAATGGGCGCTGCTGCAGAGATAGTAAATGAAAAATCTGCAGTAATTGTATTAGACGAAGCAGATAAACTCCAAGACCAGAATATAATATATAATATTCTGGAAGAATTCCATAGAAGATGTATAATATTAATAACTAATGAAAATAGTTTTGTTGCTAAATTAGATAATAGAATAAAATCAAGATTATTAGCTGACTTGCTTGAGTTTAAACCATATAATTACTATGAGACAGAAGAAATATTAAAACAAAGAGTTGAATATTCTTTTGTACCTGGAACATTGGAAAAAAATTCTTTTGAACACATAGTTAAGAAAACTTTTGATATGCGTGATATTAGGGCTGGATTATTCTTACTTAAACAATCTGGAGAAATAGCTGAAAATAAAAGTTCAAAAAAAATCACAATAGATCATGTTGACATTGCGATTAATTCATTAGTAGATATTGATTTTGAGGATAATTCTGATTTATCTTCTATTATTGATATAATAAAGTTAAATCCTGGAAAGAGTAAATCTGAAATCTTTAAGATTTATGAAGAAAATGGCGGAAAGAGCTATAGAACTTTTCAGAGGAAGATTAAAGAACTAGAATCTAAAGGCAAAATTAAAGTTAAAGAAGATATAAATAATTTTGGAAGGCAAGAAATTCTTGAATATTTAGATTAAATCTTTTAACTTTTGTTGATCAATTATATTTTATTTATTAATTGAATTCTTTAATATATATCTTTCTTTAGGGGTGTGGACGACATGACAAGAAGTACGCGCGTAAGGCTTTTTAAAAGAGATAACTAATTTCTATATTAGATAATGGAGGTGCAAAAATGCTGCCAATAGACCTTGATATTGACAACATATCTTATTTATTTGGTGTGCAACTTAGAAGGTTGCCTTTAGAAGAACAATCAGCTAAAAGAGGTGGTAAAAATGAATTTAATAAAAGAAATTAAAAATGGTGTTATAGATTTATTAGATAATGATGAAATAAGCCCTGAAGAAGCTGCCTTTATGGTTGGCTACTTTGATGAATAAACAAAAGATTTAAACTTCTTTAATTTGTTATATTTTTATGAAACTACTCGCTTTTACAGATACGCATTTAAATAGTAGCGCATATAAGAGAATAAAGGAAAAGGCATTGAAACATAAACCTGATCTTTTGATTTGTTGTGGGGATATTTCTATTTTTGGGTCAGGTTTAGATAAAACTGCAAAATTCATAAATAGCATTGGCATTAAAACATTGGTCATTCCTGGCAATCATGAATCAACTGAAGACATAAAAAGTATATGTAGCAAGAATAAAAATTTAATAAATATTCACAAAGGGGTATTTGAGTTTCAAAACTATATTTTTTTTGGGTGGGGAACTGGAGGTTTTTCTTTTATTGAGGAAGAATTTGAAGCAATGGCAAAACAATTTAAGAAACATTATGACAGAAAAAAGAAACTTATATTTGTAACTCATGCCCCAATATACAATACAAAATTAGATGATTTGTCTTTTGGTCATCGTGGTTGTAAAAGTACTAGAAAATTTATAGAAGAAGTCCAGCCAATATTAACACTATGCGGACATTTTCATGAAAATTTTAAAAGACAAGACAAGATTAAAAAGACTTTAATAATAAATCCTGGAAATGATGGAACAATAATAGAATTAAAACAAAAAAAATAATTAAGTTTAAAAATTAAAGAAGAGAATTTATCTCTTCTTCTTTTTTGCTGCCTTTTTCTTTGCCATTTTATCACCTCTTTTTCCCGGTTGAAGACAGGAAAATTATACTTATTCTTGCGTTATTTATACTTAAATACTTTACTATTTTTTATTTTCTCATAAAAACTTTTTGATAATTTGAAAAAATTATATTTTCAACTTCTTCTTCAGTTAGATTTTTTATTTTTGCAATGATTTTTATTGTTTCTTTGATGTAACTTGGTTCGTTTCTTTCACCTTTGAAAGGACTTAAGTAAGGAGCATCTGTTTCTGTTAGTAAATTTTTCATAGAAACCTTCTGTATTACTTCTTGAAAATGTTTTAATCTTGTAACAATTGCTGGTATTGACAAATAAAATCCTAAGTCTTCTGCTTTCTTTACTAATTTTAGATTTCCAGTGAAGCAGTGTAGAACAACATTTTTTGTTTTTGAACTTTCTAGAATTTCTATACATTCAACTTCTGCTTTTCTTGTATGAACTACTATTGGCTTTCTTATTTCTTCAGCCAGTTTAATTGACTTCCAAAATACATCCTTTTGCTCTTCTAATTTACAATCTCCCTCAGGTGATTTATCAAGACCTATTTCTCCTATTGCCAATATATTTTCTTTATTCTTTCTTATAAATTCTATTTCTGCATCAACATCTATTTCTCTTGCTTCTCTTGGAACGTCATCATAATGACCAAGACCAACTGCATCTAACGGATATATTCCTAATGATGCTTTTATTATATTATATTTTTTGCTTAACTCAAGAACCTTAACATTGCTTTCATGATCAACACCAGAACAAAGAATACTAACAACTCCTGTTTTTCTTGCTCTTTCAATTACTTGCTCTAAATCTTTACTAAACTGTTCAAATGTTAAATGAGCATGTACATCCACCAACATAACAAATAATAGTTTTATTTTATTTTTAAAGTTAATTAATTACAGTAATTTTATAAAGTTCATTATCTATTTTTTATTATGGGTCTTATAAAAAGTGAGAGAAGCATAATTCCCGCCTGCGATGTTAATATAGATTTATATGAAACAATAATTAAATATACATCAGATATTCCTGAAGTAAGCGCTTATAAAATCGGTTTTGAACTTGCTTTGGTTCATGGTTTGCCTAAAATTATTAATTTAACAAGAAGATATACAGACAAACTAATCATCTATGATCACCAAAAAGGATGTACTGATACTCCATATAAAGGTGAAAAGTTTGTAAAGACTTTAGTGGAAGCAGGCATAGATGCAGCAATATTTTTTCCTTTAACTGGACCGGAAACTGAGTTAGCTTGGATCAAAGCAGCCTTTAAATTTAATTTACCTATTATTATTGGAGGAGATATGAGTCATTACAAATACAGAAAGAGTGAAGGAGGCTATATTGATGATATGTCTGTAGCTGAAATCTATAGTATTGCTGCAAAAATGGGAATTACTGACTTTGTTGTTCCAGGTAATAAACCAGACAGGATAAAAGAAATAAAAAATATTATTGAATCAAATGGTATCAAGCCAAATTTCTATGCTCCTGGTTTTGGCGGAAAACAAGGTGGCTCAATTTTAAATGCTTTGAAATCAACTGACAACAAATTACATGCAATAATTGGAGAAGAAATATACACTGCGAAAAGCATCAGAGCTAAAGTTCTTGATTTAGTAAACCAATTAAATATATTAAAATAAAGGGCTTACAACAAATTTTAATAATCTTACAATAAAAGGAGTTAAATTTATTAATATCATTGCCAGAATTATTAATGATATAATAGACAGTGCCTTAATTGCTTTTTTTTCATTCTTTGTAATCTTAAGTGCAACTGCATGAAACATTCTTCCTCCATCAACAGGCCCTAATGGCAATAAATTAAATAATCCAACACCCAAACTTATGTTAAATATCCAAAACAGCAACATTCCAAACCAAGCAAATACTTTGTACATCCATGAGAATGGTTTAAATCTTTCCTTTAAATCAACTTTATAACTACTGAATGAAATTCCCAAAATTGCCTTTGTATTATCTTTTGGATTTTGTGATAATTCAACATTGTAAAAACTATTATTTGCTTTTACTAAAACTATATCTCCAGGAGATTTTTTTTCTAATATATCTGTTAGTACGCTAAGATTGGTTATTTTTATTCCATCTACCTCTTGTAGCACATGTCCTGATTCTAAACCGCTTTCTTTTATTGGAAGAGTATCGTTGATTTCTGATATCATTATTCCATTTATTTCAGTGACGCTATTTCCTATCGGAACAAATACAAATGATAAAAATAAAATTACAACTAATGCTAATAAAATATTGGAAAAAGGCCCTGCAGAAAATACAAATAATTTGTCCTTTGTACCTCTTTTTTTTAATTCTTTCTCATCAGGCTCAACAAATGCAGCAAGTATTGGCCCTAGAAATGCAAAACCAGAAGATTTTATTTTTATATTTCTTAATCGTGCATAAACACCATGAGAAAATTCATGTATTACTGCAACTACCAGTATTGCTAGTATCCAATGCCAAAAAGAAAGCATTGGTAATTTGTCACTAATGGCAACTCCTGGAATTAATGGCACTAAAGCCACTTCTGCTTTTGGCACAAATAAAAATTTGAAAGTTTCATAAATAATAAATATCAATGTTATTATCATTCCAATAAAGCCTAACGTTACACTTAAGTATCCAATTATATTTAATAACTTGGGGAATCTCTTTGCTATTTTATCCATTAGGTTTATTCCAATTTTAGTTTTATACAGTGCAAAAATCTTCCATTGAACTTCAAACTTATTTCTGTAAATTTTAAATATTAGAAGCAGAAATAAATAAAATAGAACTAAAAATAATAGATCATAATTCATGATTATTTCTTCCTTACTGGTCTAAGAGCTTTTGAGTTGCATTTTTTACAAAGAATTTTGCCTTTTCTGACTTTTGCAGAATCAGCTTTCATCTTTGTCTTGCACTTCCTACAAACAAAAACATTACCAAATAATCTTTTTGTTGCTTCAGGAAATTTTACCATTTATTTTACCTGCATAATTACTTTTTCATCCATAATTACCCAATAGTTTACTACTGAGCCTTCTTTTACAGCTTCTTTATGTTCTTCTGAAATTTTTATTTCAAAAGTTTCAAAAGTTTCATTATCCATTACTGTAGCAGTATCTCCATGAACTGATAGAACCTGGGCATTTTTCTTTTCTATTATTGGAACTTGGATGTTATCGCTTGAAGGACATAACTGGATTTTCTTTTGACTGTTTATTAGACCTACTGCTTCAATTCTGCATTTAGAAGAGCCATGCTTTCCTGTTTTAGATGTTTGAATATCTTTAACAACGCAGGCAATGCCATCAAATATAACATAACTACCTACTTTTAGATCTCCTGCCTGGACTAGTTTTGTTTCTGCCATAACAGTAGAGAAAATGTGAGATTTATAAAGGTTTTTGTTGAATTGAAAGAATTAGTACCTTATTACAATATAAATTATAATTTCTACTTGCTTAGATGAAAAAGACTTATAGATATTTCTTTTACGTGCATCTCCAGTTATCTTAATGGGAAATCTGAATTTGACAACTTTCTTTCTAACCCAACCCCCACCAGATTTAAATTCTATAAATTCTGAAGTTCTTTTTAAATCTATAATTGTTGTGTAAATAACTTCCTTAATTTCATCAAAGTTGATTTAGTAATATCACATCTAAATACCTTAGTTATTCCACCTAAATTATTAATGGCTAATAAATATATATTTTCTAAAGAAGGCACGTTTGTTATTGTTGTTTCTATGTTAAAAAATGGATAGTTTTCCATTTTGAAACTATTATTCCAATAATCTGTATTTATAGACATAGAAAATTGAACTTTGTAATCTTTACCTTCTTTATTAAGTCCTAGAATTTCAGTAATTTTTTTATTAACATCTTTTTTGCATATTAACATAAATCCTTTACTATCTAATTAATATAAAAATGTTTTTATTGCGTTACAACAACAAACTTTAAATATATTCTTAAAAGTCAGTTCTCTATGACAAAAACAAAAGAAAAAGATTTTGTTGAAATTAATTATGTTGGAAGAATCAAAGAAAACAATCAGATATTTGATTTAACAGACAAAGAATTAGCTAAGAAAAATGGTATTTATGATGAAAATACCATGTATGGCCCGAAAATTTTATGCTTAGGTGAAAAGCAAATTCTTCCTTCTATAGATAAATTTCTTGTTGATAAAGAAGTTGGTAAAACTTATACCTTAGAATTAAAACCAGAAGAAAGCTTTGGAAAGAAAGATTCTAATTTAATCAAGATAATGCCTTCAGAAATTCTTAGAAAACAAAAAATAAATCCTTTTCCGGGCTTGCAGATTCATGCTGGCGGATTGATTGGTACGATAAGATCTGTTAGTGGAGGAAGAGTGACAATAGATTTCAATCATCCTTTATCAGGTAAAAATTTAGTTTATGAATTAAATATTAATAGGATAGTAGAAAAAGATGATGAAAAAATTAGATCTTTGGTAGAAAATATGCTGAACTTATCTTATAATGAATATGAATTAGAGCTGCAGGGCAGCAAAGCCAATGTTAAACTAAAAGTTACTATTCCTAATAATGCTAAAGAAGAAGTAAAAAATAAAGTAAATAAATTAATTCCTGGTTTTGAATTGTCTTTTAGCTAATACTTCTATTGAAAAATATGCGACTTTTCGCCGATAATATTAAATATTAGTTTTACAGTTGAGCTTTTATGGATAGTTTACTTAGGCAAGTTAACCAAAGAGTTGTTATTGCTGGCTTAAAACAAACTCCTAAAAAAGTTACTGCTATTGATGAAGAACTAGAAGCACTTGTTGCTAAACAAAAGGCAAAAATCAAAGTTATTGGCTGCGGTGGTGGCGGAAACAATACAATTAACCGTATGTCTGAAGTAGGAATTAGCGGCACTGAAACTGTAGCTATTAATACTGATGCTCAAGATTTGCTTTATACAAATGCAAATATAAAAATTTTAATTGGAAAAGAATTAACTGGCGGTTTAGGTGCAGGTTCTATTCCTAAAGTTGGTGAAGATTCTGCAAAAGAAAGCGAAAAAGAAATTAGGGATACAATTCAGGGTTCTGACATAGTATTTATTACGTGTGGGCTTGGCGGTGGTACTGGCACTGGCGCTGCACCTGTTGTTGCAGAGGTTGCAAAGAAATTAGGGATTTTAACAATTGCAATTGTTACTTTGCCTTTTGCAATGGAAGGGCAGCGCAGATATGCAAATGCTATTTCAGGTTTGGAAAGACTTGAGAGTACTGTTGACACTTTAATAGTTATACCAAACGATAAATTATTAGAGCTTTGTCCTGGCCTGCCTTTACATACTGCTTTTAAAGTAGCTGATGAAATATTAACAAATTCTGTGAAGGGTATTGCAGAACTTGTTACAAAACCTGGCTTAGTCAATTTAGATTTTGCAGACATAAAAACTGTTATGGGTAAAGGCGGAGTTGCAATGATTGGTGTTGGTGAAAGTGATTCTGATAACAGAGCAATTGAATCTGTAGAAAAAGCAGTTCAAAATCCTTTACTTGACGTTGACATAACAGGAGCTAATGGTGCTCTAATTAATATTTCTGGTGGTCCAAATATGACACTAGACGAAGCAAGAAAAATTGTTGAGACCATTACTGAAAGACTTGATGAAGATGCAAGAACTATTTGGGGAGCACAAATATCTGAAGATCTAGATAATACTATAAGAACTTTGCTAATAGTTACTGGAGTTCATAGTCCTCAAATATTTGGCTCAAAGAAAAATGTTAAGGGAGAAGTTAAGAAAAAGAAAGACATAGAAGAAGAGCTCGGTATAGATTTTGTTAATTAATTTCTATTTTGTCAAATAATAACTTAATACTCCAAGGCCCGTTATTGGCGATGCAAGTGTTGCTATATTGTACAATGTTAATATAAATGTTCTGTCTGTAACAGCGCTAACTAAAGGCCTATCTGAATCAGAATAAGGCTTATTTACAAATGGTTCTGTTCTTTCTAGATACTTTAATGCGCCAGAAATTGGTCTAAAATCGTTCTTTATTAGTCTGCATTCCAATGGTAATTCTGTCATTTATAACATAGGTTGCAAAACAAATATAAAATTAACTCATTCTTCATAATAAGATTTAAATACCTTTTCTATCATCAGAATTAAATGGAAGAAGTTACTAAGCCTTCTTTAACGCAACGTTTTAAGTCGTTTATTGTAGAATGCAGAAGAGTATGGCAGGTAACAAAAAAACCAACAAGAGAAGAATTAAAGGTTATAGTTAAAGTAACTGGCATAGGAATATTAATAATAGGATTTATTGGTTTTACTATTAATATTTTATGGCAGTTATTCCTTCAATAAAGACAATGAAAAAAATTTCAAAAAATACAGGAGAGGCTTTTTAACATGGAAAATCAGATTTTCGCAGTAAGAACAACAGCAAATAGAGAAGAACAAGTTATGGAATTTATGGATACAAACATAAAGAAGAAAAAACTTGAAGTTTATAGTATAATTAATGCTCATGGTATGCGTGGCTATATTTTTGTAGAGGCAAAGACAAGAGAAGATGCTGAGCAAGCTTGTTTTGGAATTCCTTATTCAAGAGGGTTATTGCCTAAGTTGGTTAATTTTTCAGAAATAGAACCAATGTTAGAGCAGATTAAAGCTCCTATGAATATTCAGGAAAAAGATATTGTAGAGATTATTCATGGTCCATTTAAGAAAGAGAAAGCTAAAGTAAAACGTATAGATGAAACTAAAGAAGAAGTTGTTGTAGAATTATTGGAAGCTGCAATACCTATTCCAATTACAGTAAAAATGGATTGGGTAAAAGTTATCAGAAGAGAATCTGAAGAAGGACCTGAAGAAAAGAAAGAGGAAGATTAAAATTCCTAACTGTAATACTTGTCATTATTTTATGGAATATACAGGTGATACTAGAAGATCAGGTATTATTCTGACTGAAAATTATTATTGTCCTATTTGTGATGTTAGTAAAGAAATTATAATTAATAGAGATCCATTGGCTCCTGCAAACGAACTTGAAGTTCATTTAATGGATACATGGGCTGCGAATGGAGACTTTGGTTTGTTGAAAGATCTTTTTGATGCAAAAATAATAATAACTAAAAAAAGTAATTTATAAATTCAATTCCAAAAAATCTTCAAATATAAATATGGCAATAATTTTATTGACTCTTATAAACCAGTAATAAAACTTTCCTTGTCTTTGAACTTCTGATTATGGATATATTATAGCTTCTCTGCTCTTTTGTATGCCTATCTGCCATAATTAAGAAAAGTCTAACAAATGTTTAAAATATGTATTTTCGTGCAGAATGGATTAATTACTGTATAGATTTATATTCTCGTGCAAAGCTTTATCCTACGAAAGCCTTATAAATTGTTTTCTGATTCCCAAATAATTATACTAAAATGGGAAAAAAACAAACTGTTGATGCATTGGTTGAAGGGGGAAAGGCTAGTGCTGGTCCTCCAATAGGAAGCTCGCTTGGTCCTCTAAAAGTAAACATCGGACAAGTTGTTACTCAAATCAATGATATGACTAAAGACTTCAAAGGAATGAAAGTTCCTGTTAAAATTATTGTTGATACAGAAACTAAAGAATTTGAGATTAAAATTGGAACTCCTCCTGCTACTCAATTGATAATGAAAGAGATTGGTCTCGAAAAGGGATCTGGAGAACCAAATATTAACAAAGCAGGAGTTATTTCTTTTGAGCAAGTAATTAAAGTAGCTAAAATGAAGTCTTCTTCTTTAATTGTTAACAATATTAAATCTGCTGTAAAGACAATTGTTGGAAGTTGCCAATCAGCAGGAATATTAATTGATGGAAAAGATGCTATTGAAATTTTAAAAGAAATTGATGAAGGCAAATATGATTCTTTAATTAATTCTGGCAAAACAGAACCTGATGCTGAAAAGAAGAAAAAGCTTGATGAGCTGGCAAAAGAGTTGGACGTTAAAAGAAAACAATTAGAGAAACAGAAAGCTGAAGCCAAAGCTGCAGCAGAAGCAGCAAAAGCAGCATCACCTGCAGCTGGAGCTCCGACAGCAGTTGCACCAGCTGGAGCAGGAGCAGCGCCTGCAAAGAAAGAACCAGCTAAGAAATAGGTTTGTTAATCTTTATATTATTCTTTAATATATTTTTATAAAATAGTTAGAATTTTACTTCTGATGGATTCAGAATTAGAAAATATAACTTTTGTTGAGAATAGTAAGTTTAATCTAAAAAGAGTAGCTACTGATATTTATGGGTCTGAAAATGTTTATCATTTAAGTAATGGAAATTTCTATATTGATGAAAAAAGATTTTTTAATAAATTATTAATCGGTGATGATCAATTAATGTGGGATTTAGAAATGAAAATGTGTGTAGGATCTAGCGAACTAATAAATTTATTAAAACCTGATGAAAAGCAAGAACTAAAAAGAAAATATCAAATTGCTTCTAGGGCTTTTTCACAAAGAGGAAAATATGTTAGAGAAAATCCACGCGAGTTTAATGGTTTTCCTAACTGCCATAATAATTATATTAGAAATAAACATATTGCAAGACTTACTGAACCTGTAGGTGAAATTTTATCAATAACGCCTTATGAACTAAAAAGTAGGGAAGGCACTTCAAGAAAAGAAATTGAATATTATTTAGAAAATGGTTATTTTTATGAAAATAAAGAAATAAAATCTCCAAATCCTACTGATAATGGGTTAATCCCAAATTCTACATATTCAGGAGATACAAAGTATTTCTATGATAATACTTTTGTTAAAGAGATAGATATTATTCATCGAAAATTAAATAATATAAGTTTTGTAAATATTTTTAATAGGATTTTTGGAAATAAAAATAGAATATTACCACAATTATTTGGAGATGGATATTATGCATTACCTTGTTTTTTTCATGCTACAGATCATGAGAGTTTTTTAATTTATAAGAAAAATGGATTTCACTGCTTTGGTTGTGGACGTTCTCATTCTGTGGCTACGGGTTTTATGCAAGACATCTTTGACACAGGATATCATTTTCAAACTTTGGATAAGAGTTATTTTAGTGATGCAAAAAAATTAAGAGGATTTTTACAGCCTTATTACAATATCTTAGCTTCAGAATCAGATGGCATTCCAAAGGAAATTTCAGAATTGGACGATAAAAAATTATATAATTTATTAGTTGGCAGTTTTTATGAAAATTAAAATGGGAATAATTGATAAAAAATGATTCGACAACTTTATAAAACAATTTATGTTTTTCAATTCTGGATGGGTTATATGTTAAATTAACCTTTAGGGGCTATAATCTAACTTGGAATAACGAAAGTTATGAGTAATTAGGATACGACCCTTGGGAGGTTGAGGTCTGGGTTCAAATCCCAGTAGCCCCATCCAACTATTTTATTATTTTAAGCATTCCAATAAGTCTATCTTGATAATTTAACTTTTTGTAAAATTCATGTGCCCTTATATTTGGAGCAAAAACATTTAATTTTATGACATCACAATTTTTGCTTTTGAAATAATCTTCAATTTTATTCATTAATAATCTACCAATATTTTTAGAACGATACTCAGGATAAACAAATAAATCATCAACTCTTCCTGCTTTTGTTGGAACACATTCCAATAAACTTTCTTTAGTTTGCTTTTCTATAAATCTTGCAATAAAACCAACTATATTTTACCTTCATAAGCAATTAAAATTATCCATCATTCTTCTTAACTTTTGAAACTAAAGTTTTAGTATAATTTTTAGAATAAGCAGGCATTCTTCTCTGTCTTTTAAGAGGATCAATTTTTATAACACGACCGATTAATCCTTCTATACACAAAGCTATATCTTTAAAGTTAGAATCCTTATAATCTTTAAATTTTATACTCATAGTCTTTAAATCATATAATGCACCAATATCTTTATAAATCTTACAAAATCACCATACAAACATAATTTCAAATAAAATGACATCCACAAAGAAAGTTGGTTCAACAGGACGTTTTGGAGTCCGTTATGGTCTAACAATAAGACAAAAAGTATTGGCTGTGGAAAAAAAGCAGAAAGCCAAATATGAGTGCCCTTCTTGTGCGAAGATTGCTGTTAAAAGAATTGCAAAAGGTATATGGTCTTGTGCTAAATGCAGTCATAAATTTGCTGGCAAGGCATTTTACTTAGGAGAATAAAATATGACAGACTATATGTGTTTAGATTGCCAAAAAGAAATTAAATTTGAGCTAGTGAAAAAAAGAGTAAGATGCCCTTATTGCGGATCTAAAATTCTATATAAACCTAGAGTTACAAGCGCAGTAGTAGAATCAATGTAAAAATGGAAGTTAATAAAGAAACTGAAAGTAAAATAGCACAGTTGCAAATGCTAGAACAAAATATACAAAATTTTCTTATGCAAAAGCAAACTTTTCAGACACAGCTAATTGAAGTTGATAATGCCTTAGAAGAACTTGATAAAACAACAGGCAATACTTATAAAATTGTTGGGGGTATTATGATTGCAACTGATAAAGAAACTTTAAATATGGAATTACAAGGCAGGAAAGAAGTCTTGGGCTTAAGAATAAAAAATATAGAAAAACAGGAAAACCAATTAAAAGAAAAGGCATCAAATTTACAATCTGAAGTTTTAAAACAAATAAAGAATAAAGAGGACAATTAAAATGTTCGAGGGTAGTTTTGAAGATATTATGGAAGGCTTAATATCTATAGAAAAAGACACAAGTATACCTAAAAATGTCAGAATTAAAATAAAAAATGCCATTTCAATACTTACAGATGTACAAGAATTGAACATTGACATAAAAATAGATAGGTCACTTCAGGAATTAGGAGACGTTGTAGAAGATCCAAATATACCTCAGCATGCAAGAATGCAAATTTGGAGTGTTGTTTCCAGATTAGAGAGCAAATAGAAATATATTCTAAAATAGTTATAAATCAACTTATTAATTCCCTAATAGTAAAAGAGAGAAGGGAAATATTTATATATTGGTGTTATATTATTACTATAAAATGGCAGGTGTCCTTGAAAAATTATTTTCTGGAAAACAACAATCAGACGAGTTTACAGACGACTATGTTGAGATAAGCGCCAGACCTATTGATAAATCTGGAAAAGCAAAGGTTGTTGTTAGGCCTTTTATTGTTGAAGATTTTGCTGATATTAAACCAGCGCTTGATGCCTTAAGAGAGGGTTATACAGTTGCCTTAATAAACATTAAACCACTTAAAGACAAAGACTTAGTGGAACTAAAGAGGGCTGTAAGTAAACTAAAGAAAACTTGTGAAGCTATTGAGGGAGACATAGCTGGTTTTGGAGAAGACTGGATTGTTGTTACGCCAAGCTTTGCACAGATTTACAGGGGAATGGGTGGCGAAGACCTACAGCCAAGTCCTGAACAGTAGATTTTTCTTAATTTTATGATTTATCTATTTGCAATCTTTCTAAGAAATAATTACTTTCTATATTCATCTCTTGTTTTGATGTAAGCATTCTTATTTGAATATCTGGTGGAAACTCACATTTAAGATCTGCACAGACTACTTGATGCTGCTTTCCATCACGAGAACTTTTAACTATTCCAGAAGCACCAGAGGTATTTACTTCTAATTCATATAAACCACCTTCTGATAAGTCTTCAGTAAGTGTAGCAATTATACCATAACCTGCAACAATTCCAGTAACTCTTGGTATTTCTCTTCCTAATTTTGCAAGATATTCAAATTTTTGGACTTCATAATTTAATGCAATTACCTCAAATTTTTTTTCAAGTATTTCGGGATCATTTAGTTCTTTTTCATCATTATAAATAAATTTATAATCTACATGACCTGTTGTTAACTTAATAGCAAGAATCATTCTTTGACTATCTATTTCAATAGTTTTTTTACCTAATCTATAAACCTCTCTAGATCTACCAGAAGCAATTAATTCACAATTACTAAGATTATAATCTAACTTATTTAAATGACTTTTAGTTGTACCATATCTTAAAATATTCTGAATTATAGAAACTAAATCTCTATCTTTAGGAATAATTTCTTTTAGTTTTTTCCATCTTTCAAAATTATCAAACGGCTCCATAAATAATCTTTTATACAAAAGGTTATAAGCATTGCTAAATAACTTACAAAATTGAAAATTTTTCAGAAATTTTACAATTAAGTTTATGAATTGTTTTCTCTTTTTCTTCTTTGAGGTGATTTAAAATGCTTGAAGATCTATTAACTAAAACAAAAATTATTTTATTAACTGGAATTATGTTTTCTTATGGATGCGCAACAACAAATAACTGTTATCCATTGCTTGATTTCGCAAGAAAAGACCTTCCTGTACAACAATATTGTAATAATCATACAGTTGATGACTTTGGGTGCATAGAATTTCCTTTGTATTGCCCTGAACCTAAAAAAACTAAATAAAATTTTTATCTTAAAATTGAAAAACTTAAGCTTATTCTCTTCTAATTACACTATATCTTATTTTATAATCAGCTACTTTAACATCTTCATATTCTATATTTTTTGGAAGAGTTTCATGATCACAGTATACTACATATTTTGTACCATCAGAAAGTTCAACATGCAAAGAGCTATCTGGCCTTGGGCGCATATGTAATACTTTAAAGCCCCCTTTTCTTTGAGAGCTGTACTGCCAATTTAGAAAACTTCCTGATTCACTAGGGCCTATTTGCCAACCAAGTTCAGTTTCTCCAATAAGAATTGAAGAATTACTATGCATCCCATCAAGTAACAATTTAAAATTAGAATCAATTAAATTTTCCAAAGGCTCTGAATGTGTCATCTTTCTGGTTTTTATTATACATTTATAAGAATTTGTTTTCTGTGAAATTTATTTTATATTATTTCTTTTACTAAATTATAAATTTCTTCAATTTCTTTTTTTGTGTAACCTATTAAAGGCTTTAGTATAAACTTATCACTTTGGTTAAACTCGAAATTTTCATATGTTTCGTCTGTTGCTAAAATATCTGTAGTTTTTTCTTCTCTAATTCTTATATTAAATCCAGATTCAAACTTATGCAATAATGAAAGGTCTTTGGATAGTGAAATCATGCAGCCTCTTTTCATAAGAAGAAATCCTGTAACTGTTGAATTTACTTCATTTTTAACTCTTAAATGTACAAAGCCTCCTGTTCCTACAGGTAATCCTCCAAGACATCTAACAATGTCAGAAGCCTTATATAAATAAAACCTATTGTTTATTTCTTCCAGCCTTATGTCTATATCTGAATTATCTAAATCAACTTTTATGTTTGGTATTTTTGATATTATGTAAGCACCAAGTTCCTCGTTAATTGTCTGAGAACTTTTTTTAATATTTACTGATTTTTTTGTTGTTATCCTAAATGTTTTTTCATTCAATATTAAAGATAATGCTGAATTATTGATATTTTCCAATTTAGATTCTATAACTTTTGTATAGAATATAAGACCAAATACTTTTTTTATATTTTTTGGCTCTATTTCTGATTTTATAATATACCTGTTTCTAAATTTAAGCAAGTCATTTGGATTTATATTTAATATAGATCTTATATTTCTCATTAACTTTCTTTCAAAGTTTATTCTATTTTTTCCTTTTAGGAATATTTCTCCTATTGATGCAATGTACATAAAATTACAATAAAAGAAATATTAATAAAATTAGTGTTATATTTGTTTTAAAAGTAGTTATTTTGTATATGATTTAGCCAAGATAAATTTTTATAGTTAATCTGTGGTTTTTTATTAATGACAAATGGAATATATGTTGGAGAATTTGGTGAAAATAGGCTTTCTGACATTTATTCAGCATTAATGTTTTTCTTAAGGCCTTTTTGTGGGGGCTATAAACTTCCTAAAGAATTTGCTGATGAATCTGACGTTTCTGGCGGGTTTGTTTTGTTTAATGATGAGCATAGAGAAGCAAGGTCTAGCTTAGAAAGAAGACTAGCTGGTGAAAATAATGGCTTTTTACATAATATTAGTATTGTGTATAGTCCAAATTCTAAAAATATTAGAAATAAGCTAGGATTTGAACCTGAATATGCAATTGGGATTTTAACAACAACAGATCTTGAACCTCAAAGCATTATAGATGGAAGTTTTGCACTTGGCATTGCAAGAAAACTTAAGATAGCATTAAACTGCAAGTATGGTGTTGTTATTATGAGAAACAATGATGTAGAAAATTGGTCTTTTATTACAGGCTGATAAAAATGGCTTTCTGAAAATATATTCATATTCTTGGAAATATATTTAAATTACATTTAACATTATTTAATATGCAACAGTTTGGATATAGTTTTGGCGGTTATTTTCTGTTTGGTTTAATATCTATAGAAAAAGATGAGAGAAGAAGAAATTTGTTTGTTCATGTTCTTAATATAAGTGAAAGAAATTCTAAATGTTGTTTTATGGGTAAACCTTATGACGAACAAGGAGATTTAGGCGAAAGATGCTTAGTTCCTGAACTATGGAGGGAAGACTGTCCTTGTCCTTTTTATGATAAAGACATCAAGGGATGTATTTATAACCCAGAAAAATATAATAGGTAATATTTAATGGATAATTATATAAGCTTTTTCTAGTATTTTAACATATTTTAAAATGGAAGAATCAAAAAAACTTGAAATTGCAAAGAAAAATATATTGAGACTGCCTGAAAAAAACTTTGACAATAGTACTATTATTAAAGGCTATGACTTTAATAATGGGGTAAACTATGAAAAAATAATTGATAGTTTTTATACTACAGGCTTTCAAGCAACAAATTTAACTAAAGCCATAAGCATAATAAAAAAAATGAGAGAAGAAAAGTGCACAATATTTTTAGGCTATACTTCTAATATGGTCAGTTCTGGTTTAAGAGATATTTTTAGATATCTAGCTGAACATAAACTTGTTGATGTTATAGTAACTACTGGTGGAGGCATTGAGGAAGATATAATCAAATGCATCGAACCTTTTTTATTGGGTGAATTTACAACTGCAGGCAAAGAACTAAGAGAGGCAGGAATAAACAGAATCGGAAATATATTTGTGCCTAATGACAGATATGTAAAATTTGAGAGGTTTTTTGTACCTTTAATTGATAAACTTTCTAAAATAAAAGAGAGTTATTCGCCTAGCGAATTGATAAACATTCTTGGAAAAGAGATAAATAATGAAGAAAGTATATATTATTGGTGCTATAAAAATAGTATTCCTGTTTTCTGTCCTGCTATAACAGATGGTTCTGTGGGCGATATGATTTATTTTTACAAATATCAAAATGACAGATTCAATATAGATATAGCTGATGATATAAAAAAAATAAATGATATAGCAATAACTGCAAATAAAACAGGATTGATTATTTTAGGATCAGGTATTGTAAAACACCATATATGCAATGCAAATATGTTCAGGAATGGAGCTGAATATGCAGTTTATGTAAATAATGCACAGGAATTTGATGGAAGTGATGCAGGAGCTAGACCTGATGAAGCTGTTTCTTGGGGTAAGATATTACCTGAAGCCAATATGGTTAAAGTATTTGGAGATGCAACTATATTATTTCCTTTAATAGTTGCCAAGGCTTTTGTTTAGAAAATATTACTCTATTTTCTTTTTCATAAATATTGTATTTTTTTTCAAGTTTGTAGCCTTGTTTTTTATAAATTTTTAATGCAGAAGATTTTTTGTTTGTACTAAAATATATAGATCTAATGTGTTTATTTTTTGCATAGGATTCTACTTTATTAATTAGTATTTTGTTAACGTTGTAGTTTTTGAATATTTCTTTTACTGCCAAATCTTCAATTATAATTACCTGGCCTTCCCAATACTGCTCAATCTTAAAAATTACAACTCCGGCTATTTCACTTTCATTTATTGCGGTGTAAACATTTCCTATTTTGAAGTAAAAATCAAGACTTTTTAGAACTGCATTGAAAGAAACTTTCTCATTGAATGGAGGTTTTTTAAACTCTTCAAACAGTATTTCAGCAATTTCTTTAATATTTTTTCTTGTTGCCTTTACTATTTTCATAATAAAATTATTTTATTCCAGCTTCAAATTTTGCTTTCATTACTGATTTTGGATTAGCTCCAATTATTCTTTCTACTTCTTTACCATTTTTAAATACAATAAATGTAGGTATGCTCATAATACCTAATTTAGAAGCTATCTCTGTATTATCATCAACATTTAATTTTGCAAATTTAACATTTTTTATTTCTTTGCTTAGTTCTTCAAATATTGGAGACGTTGCTTTGCAGGGGCTACACCAAATTGCCCATGCATCTAAAATTAAAATTTTATTCTCTTTCAGTTCTTTTTCAAAATTATCTTTATTTAATTCAAGCATAGAAAATTACGAATTTCTACTGTTTATTAATTTTCTTTTTTGTTCAATTAAGACTTAATGACTTGTTTAATTATGTTTTAATCTAGTGCTATAGTATTTCAATATCTTCCTAAAAATTATAGATTCTTAATACTCTCTAATCTTTTAATAATATTCTTTCTAAAATTATATGTGTCTGCCCAGATTGCATAACCAAACCAACCTTTTAAGTTTGAAATAAAATCCTCATAGCTTAAGAAACCATCTTCGTATAATTCTATTTTCCAATTAAAATTTCTTTTAAATTTTCTTTTATTGACTTTTCTTAAAAGTTTATAATGGTAAAAGTTCCTATAGCCTAATAAATTGATTCCATTTCTTAAAGGTATTATTTTAGACTTATCTGGGTGAAGTTCTAATTTCAGACTGTTTATCAGAAAATTATTTATTTTATTCTTATATTCTTCAAGTAAATTCTTGTCATTGTGCAATATAACAAAATCATCCACATAACGTATGTAAAACTTTATCTTTAGCTCCTGCTTTATGAAATAATCTAATTCATTTAAGTAGACATTAGCAAAGAACTGCGATGTCAGGTTTCCTAGAGGCATTCCAATGCCTTTTATTTTCATTTCATAATTGTTTAGTATCTTATTAATCAGCCAGATAACTTTCTCGTCCTTGACTTTTCTTTTTAATATTTTAATTAATATTTCATGATTTACAGTATCAAAATAGTGCTTTATGTCTGCTTTTAGGACATAGCCAATCACTAAATTGTTGTCAAATGCATTTTTAACGAGCTGACAGTTTTTAGTAATTTTTCTTTTAAATTTATCAAATCTTAAAACTGCATTTAATGTTCCTTTTTTTAGCCTACTTGCATAAGAATCATAGATAAATACTTTTTCAAATATTGGCTCTATTATATTTATTAGCGCATGATAAATTACCCTGTCTCTAAAAGCAGAAGCATGAATTACCCTAGTTTTTGGATCTCTTACAATAAATCTTTTTAATTCTCTTGGCTTGTAAGTTAATGTTTTTAATTCATTTCATAATTGTTTTAATTCTTCATCCAGATTCTCTTCAAATTTAATAACATAATATTTTTTTGCCTTGCCTTTCTTTGCCTTTTCAAAAGCTAATTTTAGATTCTCTAAAGTAAAAATATTCTTATATAAATTTGTATAAGTTTTCATTATAGTACCTACCAAAATATTAATTGTCTTAGAGAGTTTTAAAAAACTAAGGTTATTCACAACCTCGAGGTCTCGTCTTATGTTTTTGATTTCGAGTTCTGAGGATTCCTGTTACAGTTCAAGTTGACCCTGTCAGAATTGACCCTGAACCTAACGACAGTATTAGCAGATTCATCAAGTTTCACCATAATTTTAGCATTTATTCAAAACTTTCCCAAGGTTTGTCATTATTACTAGCTATCATCATTGTATTTCATGGCATTTAGACTTAAACCGTCCATGCACTATGCATCTGCGTGTAGCCTTTCGCTTTCATTCTGTCATTGATTCCACTAGGATAATGAAACCTCAAGAAATTACTCCCTAAGACTAATTTACTGATAAATAATCAATTTTAATAAATTTCTATTTATAAAAAAATTAGAAAAATCACTTAAAAATTTTTGCGCGACGTACCCACAACCCCGAGCCCGAGCCCTGAGGAACCCCGTCACAGCCCAAGTAGACCCCGTCAGAATAGACCCCG
>JAGVZG010000010.1 GCA_018302765.1 Candidatus Woesearchaeota archaeon | reverse complement strand
CTTCTTTTTTCATGAAGGACCACAACTCCTTCCCCTGTAACCCTAACGGGTTACGTGGGTTAATAAATATTCTTAGAACTTAGATTCAGGACAGAGCCGATATTTTACAAAGAACTAATTTCTTGCTCTGACAATCACAGATCCTTCATCAGCTCTTAAGCCATACCTATTTCCTTTTTTATTATTGGCTTTCCATTTTTGTGAAAGACTTAAATCTTACTATTATAATTACTTAGAATTAATAATCAAAAAGGGGCTTTAATTTCAGGCCCGCAGTATCTACATCCAGAATTTGTAACATCTTTATGTGACGCAGTATGCATTGCAAGAGTGAATCCAGAAACATTTCTTGAAATTCTAGATCCTAAAGTTCCAGCAGGCACAGGAGTATTACTTGAAGTATTATAATTTGAGCTGTAAGCGCTTGTACCAAAAGCTCCTGAGTTTGCATAAGCTGACAATACACTAGTTACGCCTTGCTCTCCAACAGGTGCAACGCTATATGAAAATGTATTGGGGTTTGAATTTATTATAGCTTGTCTATAAGGGCTTTCTATAGTAGGAGATAATAAATTAGAACCAACACTATAAACATTTGACTCACTAACTGGGTTATTGGCTATGCCATAATTATTTTTATCAGTTATTTTTACACTATTCTCAAATTTATTTGTATGCTTTTCATCTTTTTTAATTAGGCTTTCTTTAGACTGTTCATCCAGTATTATAAAATCACATATTTTTTCTGCTTTTGGATTATTCCAATTTACCTTAAAGAAAATAGAATTCGCAATTTTTGCTGAAGCTAAAATTCCTTCTCTTTCCAGAAATTTAAGAGTTTCATGGGTCCAACTAACGCTTATACTAAGAATTCTAGCTATTTGGTTTACATTATAGCCTTCTTTATTAGTTAATAAAAGCCTTATAATCTGTTTTTGTTTTTCTGTCAGCATCTTCCCTAATAATTATTCGGTATAAGCGAATATTTAAACTTTTTCATTTCTTATTAGTAGCAACTAATAGAAAGATTTATATTTCCGTCATAGATTTATGACGCTTTCCCCAAAATCGTCATAACCACTTTCATGCCTTTCTGGAATGATTGCGGTTAGGGCAACCTGTGAATCATAATAACTGGACTCAGATATAAACCTTGTGTCCACCCTGTCAAGTGTGTCAAGTGGACAAGTCTACGGTTTTATCGCATGATTGGTGATCTCGATATTGCAGCTTTGATGCTCCTTACACCAGGCCTCGCATTTTTCTGCCCAGGATTTCTCTGTATACCAAAGCTTGCATTCCTCGCATTGATACTTCTTCCCTTTTTCCAAGACCACAAGAACATAAAAGTTTCTTTCATTAAATATTTTTCTGCCAAGCCTCAGCCGAACGTTAGTATTTTCTCTGATTCTTCAACCATCTTGAGGGGTTCTTCCATCGTTGATACGGGGCATACCATGCTTCCTTCCTTGTCTCTTGATTTGAGGCATGTTCCGCAAGCAAGAATACTGCCGCCAGTACTGAGAAACTTCTTGATTGTGCCTTCAAGGAATGGGAATTTCGCATCTTTCACGTCTTCAACTTCCACGCCTTTCCCAAGAAGGAAAACCTTCACTGCATGATTGCATTTAAGAGCTTCGTTGCCGAACCTGAAGCAGTTCCAGCATGTTTCTGCATCATTGGTGTTGAGCACTATTCCGAGCTTCATAAACTTCACCTGGCGTTGCTCCAATTTCAATAGGGTTTGAGGTTGTTGATACTTATGGAGCTACAAGAAAAGATAGATCTTTAGTTAACTACAGAAGAGAACTACCAGAAATAAGAACAAGTTATAAGGTTAGATTTTTGGCAGCGGGCTTGGCTTTAATCATGTCTGGAATTATAGAACCAATTTATAGATTATCAACTAATTTTTACGACATGTTGGCAAAGATAGAAACTTCAGATGTTGCGACTGTTGTTTTTGATCAAAATACAGAAACTACTAAAGCTGAAACTGACGTGGCGCTAGAGGACGAGGTACTTACAACTAATACAGAATACAGTCCTTCATTTGATTTAAATAAATATAATTTAATTACTAAGAAATACCCTGGTGATAATTTTATTGGTAAAATATTGGAAAAAAGAACAAAATCAAAAGACATAGAACTTTTAATTGGAAAATGACCTTAGAAATAAAATTTGAATAATATAATTATATTAATTATTAATAATGTCATTATCACTAAAAAATTCTTTTATTCTTTTTATTGGTTCTTTTGTAATTCTTAAATTACTGTCTTTTGGAAAACATTTAAAATAACTGTCCCAGATATATCTTTGATCTAAAAATATTATTAGTCCTTTGTCAGTTTCAGACCTTATGCATCTTCCAGCATTTTGCAAACATTTTATTATTGCAGGCATTATATATCCGTAATCCCACCCTTTGTTAAATTTTTTATCATAATATGCAATCAGCTCTTGTGTTTCTAAATCAGGTCTTTCTAAAGGAATTCCAACTACAACTACACATTTCAAAATATTATCTTCTATATCAATTCCTTCACCAAAATTTCCACTAGAAGCTCCTAACAAAACAGCACCGACTTTTTTATATGACTTAAATTTTTCAATCAATTCATTTTTGTCATTTTTGGTCATATTTGGAAACTCTAAGAAAGCAGTTTTTACACATGTACTTTGAAAATAAAAATTAACCTTATCCCTTAATTCATAACTGGGAAAAAATAATGCAGAGTTTCCCGGTACTTCATTAACTATTGAAGCACAGTAATTTGCAATATTCCTAAACATTTCCTGTGATCTTGCTGTAAACTTAGTTGTTGTATCTGGAATTATAATACTAAGCTTATTTTTCTGTGGAAACGGATTTTTAAATTCTGTAGTAATTGCATCAAAACCAAATAAATCTTTATACATCTCCAATGGATCTAGAGTTCCTGACATGCAGATAACTGAATGGCTTAATTCTGCCAACGGTTTAGTAATTAGTGCAGGATCTAAGCAATTATAGTGCAAACTCAAATAATCCTTTCCTTTTTGTGTTTTATTGGTTTTTATTATTCTGTTAAAGCCATCGTCAGGACCCTGCCAATTCAAAAGAAAATTTGCAATATGTGCTGATGCGCTTCTTTTCTTTTCTTCCCTGATTTTATCTGCTATAAAAAATAGATCATTTATTAACTGTGAAATCTCCATGTTTTTTTCAATTTCTATTATTAAGTCATGTTTTTCCAATGTTGCTTCTTTAACATCTTTATTAAGCTTAGAAGCTGCTATTCTTTCAATATAAAATTTTAATAATTTTACAGAATCTCCAATTTCTTTATAGCCCAAAGATTCTGCTTCCTTAACAGCGAAATCTATTGTTATTGAAGATAGTTGTGTGCTTAACAATTCCCTACATCTACTAGGCAGATTATGCGCTTCATCAATTATTATTATGCACTCAGATAGGTCTTTGTTAATTTTTTCAAGCAGATTTTCCCTTATGCTTGGGCTTAATATATGGTGATAATCTGCAATAATTACAGATGACTTCTTAGCAATCAAACATGCAATTTCAAAAGGGCACAAGGTATTGCTCTTAACGTTTTCCCTGAATTCCTCAACATGCAGAATTTTTTTATTTAACTCGTTTAATACAACTTCTGTTTGCACAGAAAGCTTATCTTTATTCTTAATATTTTCATAATAAATACACTGCCTCTTTGAAACCATATCTTTGCAATAGTCATAAAACTCCCCAGTTGTAAGCTCTTTGACTCCATCTTGCGCACACATCCATTTCTTGCCTATTAAGTCCACAACGCCAAATTCAGTATTATATTTTTGCTTTATTAACTTTAAAGTTTCTATCGCTATTTTGTGCTGAGTGTGTTTGGGAGTAATAAAAAATACAGTTAATTTATTTTGCAGAGCATAGCTTAAAGCAACACTTATTGAGGCTGCAGTTTTACCTAAACCAGTTGGAGCATGAGCAATTAAGTTAGTTTTGTTTTCTATAACTTCCTGTATTTTTTCAACTAATTCTTTCTGACTTTCTCTTATTTTATCATGGGGAAATAATATTTCCATGCAATTAACATGTAACTACAATATTTAAGCTTTTATGGATCATTGTACCATTTTTGGAATATTCCATGTAAATTCTGTACCATTGATATTTTTCACAACGTAACCTGCTCTATTGCTTTCTGTATCAAAACTTATTGTATTTCTTTTTTTATCAGAAGTTACAACTCTGCAGTATCCTCCTCTTAGCTGCGCTAAATATCCAGCTAACTGCAGACTATAACCATATCTTTTAATATTCCCATTAAATATATTTTGAATATTTGAAAGTTCCATTGGTTTCGCTGTATCATCAACAACAGTTTTTGTTCCTCTAACTTTAAATGCAAAATGGTCTGCTCTGTTACTGGTGCTTATATTCATATCACCTTCTGCGACCTTAATAAATTCGTATAAACCTACAAAATCAGGGGTATATAATTCACATTCAATTCCTATATCCCCATCAAGCGGTCTTTTATTTAATGCAGGCAATAATAAATATGGTAATTGCTTGCTTGGTATTGTTGATACAAATTTTGGGTCACCATTTGAATTAACATAAGCTAATGTCATGCAAAAATTTCTAAATACTGTCAAATAAATTAAATATGAACTAATTGAATTAATTGTTAGTTGATCTATTTGTGATCTTGCAGATAAAGTTGTGAACTTAGCTTCAAATTCTTTAAAACCGTCAGCAAATGAATCTATAATTAATTTTATAGGTAAAATATCATTTCTCCACACATTTAAAAGAATATTACTATCACCAGTGTTTTCTCCTAATAATTCAGATCCTACTCTTGTAGATAAATCAGATGCTTGAAAGAAATTTTCTCTATAAAGGCCTCTTTTAGTTCCTAGGCCAAATATATCTCTAAAATAAAAAACTATTCTTTCTAGAGATTCTGGTCTAAGGTAAATATCCCAACCAACACTAAATTGGTCTACCAGGTCAAGTGCTCTTTCCCCTAATTCTCTTACTGCTATTTTTTGATTCATTATACTTTTAGTGTTATTATCCTATAATAAGAACTTTTAAAATTTTGTAGCTTTTAGAAATCTATTTAAATTCTATATTATAATAAATATATATTCAAAAAGAGGCTTATGTTTACCAAAAAAATATCAAAAATAGTAAAAAGAGACGGCAGTATAGAAAATTTTGACAGGGGCAAAATTATTTCTGCAATAGCAAAATCTGCAGTTTCTGTTGGAGAAGATCCAAAAATTGGCAATAAGCTAATTAATCAAATAGAAAAAACAGTTTTCAAGAGGTACAAAGGAAGACTTCCTACAGTAGAAAATGTACAAGACATAGTTGAAGATACATTAATCAGGCAAGGCTATATAAAAGCAGCAAAATCCTATATATTATACAGGGAGAAAAGGAAAGAAATCAGAGAGGGGAAAAAAATTTATGGCATAGCCAAAGATGAATTGAAGCTAGGCATAAATGCAATAAAAGTTCTCCAAAGCAGATATCTTCTGAGAAATGAAGATGGTGAAATTATTGAAACACCTTTAGAAATGCTTAGAAGGGTTGCAAAAGCTGTTTCATCAATTGAATCAAAATACGGCAATGATTACTCTAGATGGGAAAAAGAATTCTTTGATATAATGTCTAAACTGGAATTTGTGCCTAATTCTCCATGTCTGATGAATGCAGGAACAAGATTCCAGCAAATGTCTGCATGCTTTGTTTTAGACATTTCTGATTCATTATCAAATATATTTGAAATTTTAAAAATTGCTGCGCTAATTCAAAAAACTGGCGGCGGCACAGGTTTTAATTTTTCAAAAATAAGACCAAGGGGTGAAATTGTAGGAAGCACAAAAGGAATAGCGTCTGGACCTGTTTCATTTATGAGTATATTTGACAAGATGACAGACGTGATTAAGCAAGGCTCAAAAAGAAGAGGGGCAAACATGGGTGTATTAAGAGTAGACCACCCAGATATTCTTGAATTCATAACGTGCAAGAATGATCTAAATGCTTTTACAAATTTTAACATATCTGTGGCAGCTACAGACAAGTTTATGAAAGCAGTTATGAAAAACATAGATTATGAAATAATAGATCCAAGAACAAAACAAGTCATAAAAAAAATAAATGCAAGAAATGTTTTTGATTTAATTGTAACAAATGCATGGACTATAGGAGACCCTGGCTTGGTATTTATTGACAGAATAAACAAACTGCATAATATAAATGAAGAAATTACAGGAGTAAATCCTTGTGGAGAGCAGCCTTTATTGCCTTTTGAATCATGCGTTTTAGGAAGCATTAACTTAACTAAATTTGTAAAGAATAAACAAATTGACTGGGGAAAATTAAGAAAAATAATTCATATAGCAGTAAGATTTTTGGATAACGTTATAGATATTAATGATTATGTTGTTAAGGAAATAGAAGATATTACTAAAGCAAATAGAAGAATTGGACTTGGTGTTATGGGCTGGGCAGACATGCTTGTAATGCTTGGAATTCCATATAACACAAATAAAGCTGTAAAACTAGCTGAAAAATTAATGAAGTTTATAAACACTGAAGCAAGAAATGCATCTGCAGACTTAGGAAAAGAAAAAGGAGACTTTCCAAATTTCAAGAAAAGTAAATTATCGAAAATATGGAATAATGCAAGGAATGTTGCAGTAACAACAATTGCACCAACAGGAACCATAAGTATTATAGCAAATTCATGCTCTAGTGGAATAGAACCACTATTTGCAGTTTCCTATGTTAGAGAAGTTCTAGAAGGAACTAAATTAATAGAAACGAACTTTTTATTTGAAGAAATTTCTAAAAAAAGAAGATTTTATAGTGCTCAATTATTAAACGAAATATCAAAATACGGTTCTGTACAACATCTTAAAGAAGTACCAAAAGATATTAAAAAAATATTTGTTACTGCATTAGACATAGACCCAATCTGGCACATAAAAATGCAGGCTGCGTTCCAGAAATATGTTGAAAATGGAGTATCAAAAACAGTAAATCTTCCAGAAAATTCAACCAAGAATGACGTTAAGAATTCTTATTTGTTGGCTTACAAATTTGGTTGCAAGGGAGTAACTGTATTCAGATACGGAAGCAAAGGCGGCAAACAAGTTCTTTATATAGAAGAAGGCTATGAAAAAAGAATAAAGGTCAGCTCTGAATTTTCAGGCGGCTGTCCTGGTGTTGAATGTGGCAACTAAAAAAACAAAAGTGGAGGAAACAAAATTCTGGACTAGATTCATAGATGAAAATAAGATAAAGAAACTTCTTGTGAGAAATAGAGGGTTAGTATATGTTTTTACTGGTGATGGAGAGGGCAAAACAACTGCTGCACTTGGCCTTGGTTTAAGAGCAATAGGCCATGGTAAAAATGTTGTAGTTGTACAATTTATGAAAGGAAGAAAATATGTTGGCGAATATCAAGCGCAGAAACTATTAAAAAACTATGAAGTTTACCAATTTGGCAAAGAGCAATTTGTTGATCTTAAGCACCCAGATAAAGAAGACTATGAATTAGCTAAACAAGGCTTAGAATTTGCCAAGCAGGTAATCAAAAAAAGACCTGATGTTTTAATATTGGATGAAATTAATATTGTTGTTGACACTGGCTTACTAAAAGTTGATGATGTATTAGGATTAATAAATAGTATTCCCAAGGACATGATGTTAATTCTAACTGGAAGAAATGTCAATAAAAAAATAATAAAAGTGGCTGATGTTGTCAGCTATGTGAAGAACATAAAACATATATTTGATTACGGAGTATTTGCGAGAAAGTCTGAACAATACTAGACACATATCTTTATATAAAATAGATTTTTATCAAAATTATGGATCATATTCAGGAATTCAATAGTTATATCAAAAATATAAAACCAGAAGACAAAATAACTGTGGTTTATCATGGATTTTGCGGAGACGGCGTATGCTCAGCTATTATAACTGTTAAATCATTAGAAAGAACACTAGAAAGAAAAGTTGATATTACTATACATGAACCTAATGTTGGATTTTCCAATACTTTATTTGAGAAACTAAAAACTGAAAAAATAAATAAAGTTATATTTGTTGATTTGGCAATATATAAAAGCATAGATATTATTAAAAAAGCAGAAAAACTATTTGATATATTAGTAATAGATCATCATGAATACACCAATGATTTAAACTCGGCTAAAACAACATTTATTCATTCTAATTTTGTAAATAAAAATATACCAAGCAATTTTTATCCTGCGTCCAAGTTATGTTATGATTTATTTTCAAATTTAACGAATATAGAAGATTTGGACTGGTTGTCATGTTTGGGGCTTATCGCTGATGCTGGTTACAAACAATGGAAAGAATTTCTCGTAAAAACAATGAAAAGATATGGCGTTAAAGAAAAAGAAGATATATTTTTGACTGAATTTGGGAAAGCAACAGCCAATATAACTTCAGGAGAAAGTTTTAGTGAACATGCAGATGATGTTTTTGAAATTATTTACAATGCAAATTCTCATAAACAAATCCTAAACAACAAACTGCTAAATGAATGCAACAAAAAAGTAAGCGATGAACTTAAATATTGGATAGATAACAGAGACAAAGCAGAAAGGCACAAAGACCTTATAATTTATGTAATAAATCCAAAATATAAAATTGGTTCTACTCTGTCAACAATTCTAAGCTTTCAATATTTTAAAAATAGTACGACAATTATAATAGATACATCAACAAAAGTAATTAGTGATGAAGGATATGACTATGTTAAAGTAAGTGCAAGAGACCAAAATATTAATGTTAAAGTCAATAAACTTCTGGAAATGGCAACTAAAAGCCTTAAAGGCGCAAAAGCTGGAGGACACATGCCTGCTGCGGGAGGAATAATAAAAAGAGAAGACATGGAGATTTTCAAGAAAAAGTTAATTAAATTCTATGACGAATTAACTTCAAATAAACATCAGCCATAAATAAGTATTTAAATTATTATCATATTTTATTTTTATGATATTTAGATATGAGGATAATACTATAACTTCAGCCATAAAAAATTTTACAGCAGCCAAGATAAAAAATATGTAGATAAATTAATAAAAAATTTAAACCTTGGTGGAAATAAAATAAACGAAGCTTTTATTTTTCTCCTAAATCAAACCAAAGAATTTTATCCATTACATCTGGAAAATAAGCCTAAGGCTGAACATTCAGTCTGGGTGACTTTATGGGTAAAAAATTTCATAAAGAACAATAAAGTTGATGATGAATTGTATATATGTGCCTCACTATGGCATGATTTAATAGAAGATCATTTAAAGAATGAAAGAAAGAGAATAGATTCTGAAGCCATAGAGATAAAAGCAAAAGAACTAAAATATAAAGTTACATATTTATTTGATCAGCGTTTTATAGACAATGTTTTTAATATAGTAAAGAAATTAACTAAAACTGACGCGCAAGGCTATTTTGACTACGTTCACCAAATATACAGCGGAGGCAAAAATTTAATTGAGGTTGCTTCTTTAATAAAAAATTGTGATATGATAGTTAATTGCCAAACTTCGCATGTCTTTTCATATGTTAAACAAATAAAGCAGTTTCTAAAATACTTTAAAAAATTAAATATAGACAGAATATATCTGGAAGGTAAAAAAATAGACAGCATTGGACTTAAACTAGTTTATTACTCCAATAAAGAACTTTCTAAAGTATTATACAAAAGCATTCTTAATTCATTAAAGAGATATGAAACAGAAAATCAAGTTTCTGATGAGGGCAGGAAAGTATGGAAAGAATTAGCTTTGATATATGACAAAAAGTATAATGGCTATAGCAAAATAACTTCTGCAGTTACGCAAAAAGACATAATTTACAACCCAGTAAAAATATTTGACGGTACAATATCCACATTTAAAGAATTTCTAGATCCTCATAAATCAAAAGATATTAGAAAACAATTAGAAAACAAATTAAAAGATGAGGGTAAGGACTATTTGGCTTTAATAGGTTTATGCAAGTTAGCTGAAAAATTCTATAAAAATCCAAAATTTTTAGTCAAAGAGTTCTAAAAAAATATAAATACTACTGCTTATTTATTTATTTGGGTGAAAATAGGTGGATGAACATATAAGAAATAATATAATAAGAGTTCTAGACAAAGCAACAAAATCAATCAAAGAAGATAATATAAAACAACTTAAGGACTTAAGCAATGAAACAATACATGATGCTACAATATATCAGGATGAATATTCTATAACTGTTGCAGTACTGATTTATTCTTTAAGCAAGATCTATGAGAGAGAAACACACTATGGAAAATTTAAAGGCTGGAAGATATTTTGTTTTGACTGCTTCAGAGGCTTAGAAGTTGCAAAAGAAAAATTGGTTGCTAATGATCTACAAGGCTTTGAAAAAGTCATGAAACAATATACTGCAACACTGGAGAAGATTGATAAAAAATTAAAAGTACATATACAAGATGTTTTTAGAAAAGCAAGAATAAACAAGGCTTCCAGGCTTTATGAACATGGATTGTCAGTAGGAAGAACAGCAGAATTGCTTGGAATAAACAAATTTGAAGTTATGGATTACATAGGCAAAACCTATATTGCTGATGTTAAGGAAAATATAACAATAGATTCAATAGAAAGATTAAAATTTTCTAGGAGTTTATTCAGATGAAAACATTGGTTTTTGATACAAGTAGTGTTATCAGCATAGTAGCCAATGATCTTTTATGGGTTTTAAAACCATTAAAACAAATATTTAGAGGAGAATTCTACATCCCCAACTCTGTTAAATTTGAGCTAATAGACAAGCCATTTACAACAAAGATGTTTAAGCTAGAATCTATAATGATAAATAAATCAATAACAGAAGGAGATTTTTTAGTAAACAATCCATTGAACGTTGATGATCTATTAATACATATAAACAGCATTTATAGTGTAAAAGAAAAAATATTGCATATTGTTGATAGAGGAGAAGTAGAAGCATTAGCTTTAGTTCTTAGAGTACAAGCAGCAGCTTATGTTGTTGATGAAAGAACAATGAGATTGTTAATTGAAAATCCCTACACCTTAAGAAGAATTTTAGAAAGGAAATTGCATATAAAAGTAGACATAAATAAAAAGTTATTAAAAGAATTTAGCGAGATAGTTAAAGGTGTAAAAGTAATAAGAAGCACAGAACTTCTTATAATAGCATATGAGAAAGGATTACTAAACAAGTTTGTAACTGTTGGAAGCACAGAAATTGACTTATTGGATGGCTTGTTATGGGGTTTGAAACTAAGAGGCTGTTCAATATCATCAGATGAAATTAGTGAAATTACAAAATTTGAATCTAAAGACCATTAGAATAATTAGAAATTATTAATGCACTCGTAATCAAAATATATTTATAGTATTGTATTTTATTTAGATTTATGAAAAAAGAGTTTTTTAACGCCATCTGGACTTTTGTCGGAGTTACAGTTGGCGCAGGAATTCTAGGTTTACCATATGTTTTTTCTAAAGCAGGTTTTTACACAGGAATTCTAGTAATGTCTATAACAGCGGTAATAATTTTTGTAATTAGTTTATACTTAGGAGAAGTTGTTCTTAGAACAAAAACAAAGCACCAATTGAGTGGTTTAGCTGAAAAATACTTAGGAGATAAAAGCAAATTAATTATGTTTATAGCAAATACCTTAAGTATTTATGGCGCTTTAGCAGCATACGTAATAGGAAGTAGTCAGGCATTGTCATCAATTTTTGGCGGAAATACTTTAATATATTCTGTGATTTTATTTATAATTCTTGCAGCAACAATCTATTTTGGAATAAATATATTAGAGAGGTTTGAGTCTATATTTACTCCTTTAAAAATAATAGTTTCAATAATTCTAAGCTTATTATTACTAAGGTTTATAAATTTTACAAATATAACTGGATTTAATTTTTATAATATTTTAATTCCTTATGGTATTTCTATTTTTGCATTTACAGGAATAAGTGCTATACCAGAAATGAATGAAGAATTAAAAAATAAAAAATATTTATTTAAAGCAATAACAATAGGTATGATAATAACATTCTTAATTTATTTGTTATTTATATTTTCAACAGTTGGAGCTTTAGGAGAAGTAGGTGAGGTAGCTACAGTTTCATTATCAAAACTTAGTTTTGGAATCAATGTATTTGCTAACTTATTTGCAATATTTGCAATGTCAACAGCTTTTGTAGTTTTAGGATTTGCTCTTAAGGAAAACCTTACTCTAGATTATAAAGTAAAAAATTTTCCTTCTTGGTTGATAGTTGTATTAGTCCCATTCATACTTGTATTGACTGGATTTTTCGGTTTTGCAAAATTAATAGAGCTAAGCGGCGCAATTGCTTTAGGGGTAATTTTTATGATGATCTTGATCATGCATTCAAGAGCTAAAAAATTAGGCGATAGAACACCGGAATATAGTTTATCAGATAATAAATTAATAAAGATAGTTTTGTTCATTATACTAGTAATTGGAATAATTCATGCGATCGGTGGTATTTAATGCAACAATGGTTAATCTTTGCTTTATTTGCAGCACTTCTAACTGGAATTGTTTCAATTTTAGATAAAAAAATTCTGTTTAAAGAACATGCAATGGAATTCTCTGCTGTATTTTCATTGACAAATGCAGTTCTGGCTTTATTTTTAATGCCATTTGTTGATTTTAATATCGGCATAAAAAATGTTTTATTTATCTATTTAATATCATGGCTAGGTACTTTAGGATTTTTATTTGCAACTAAAGCAATTAGGCACATGGAACTAAGCTCAGCCATACCTTTAATGAATTTAAATCCTGTTCTAATTGCAGTATTAGGAATTATTTTTTTAGGAGAATTTCTAACAGTAAAACAATGGTCTGGAATAATCTTGGTGTTAGTTGGTGGTTATATTCTTGAGACAAGACACTTTACACATTATAAAGAATTCTTTTATAACCTAAAAAAATCTAGAGCAATACATTACATATTCTTGTCAATGTTGTTTTATTCATTTAGTAGTGTAGCAGATAGATTTATAGTTACAAAAATTACAAATGTAAATACTTATTTGTTTTTTGTCTTAATATTTATAGCGGTAAATTTTTTCTTTTTGTCAAGTTTTTTATATGGCGGTTTTAAAGACATAAAAATGGGATTTAGAAGACACTGGAAATTAATAATGCTTGCTGGAATTCTAACTTTTGGTTATAGACTAAGCCAGATTTATGCTGTATCTCTTGCTAACGTTGGTTTAGTTATAAACATAAAAAGATTGAGTGTTTTATTTGCTGTATTTTTTGGTAGGGAATTATTTCATGAAAATAATTTAAAGAGAAAAATATTAGCAACAATAATTATGCTTATTGGAACAGTATTTATTGCTATTTAGGTGAACTTATATTGCAGAAATGCCAAAAAAGACCATAATAAGCTATATTATGCAAATCCAATAATTTTATTAATGGTTTCTACGTCTAAAATTTAAAGAAAAGGAGGTAAATTTATGGCAGCAAAAAAACCATTTGGTGGAATGACAGTCAGTTTTGCAGGTAGAAGCGATAGTATGGAATCAGTTTTTGGCTCTAAAGCTATCCCACCTAGTGAAATGACTAAAAAACTATGGGCCTATGTAAAAGGCAAAAAACTAATGAAAAAATAAAAATCTAAATTTTTTTGAATTTATTTTCTTTTTTATTTTCTGAAATATATTTTTTATTAGAAAACTTATCCCTACAAATTTGTATGTATAATAATTGCAGATTTATAATTTTATTAATTTCTTCAATAATTCATTGACTGTTTTAGGCTCAGCTTTTCCTTTGGAATGACGCATTATTTGACCAACTAAAAACATAAATGATTTATCATTGCCTTCTAAATATTCTTTTACAGCTTTCTCATTTTCCTTAATAACTTTTTTACAAATCTCTTCAATTTCTTTTGTATCAGAAACAACTTCTAAATTATTTTCTTTAATGTATTTTTTAACATCAAGGTCTTTTTCAACCAATAATTCCATTAATCTCTGTCCTGTCTGCCTTGTTACCTTATTTTCTTGTATTAATTCTAAAACACTTAACAGATTTTTATTAATAAATGTCTCATTCAATTCTTTTTTATTATAATTTAATACTCTTGTTACTTCTCTTCTTATCC
This sequence comes from Candidatus Woesearchaeota archaeon, assembly GCA_018302765.1. GTDB lineage: Archaea > Nanobdellota > Nanobdellia > SCGC-AAA011-G17 > GW2011-AR18 > JACPCE01. The sequence goes on along the minus strand of JAGVZG010000010.1, from coordinate 3,424 downwards.
ACTCTGCAGCAAACAAAGGATCAATTTTCTTGCTGATAGCTTCTTCCAATAACCTTGTTAGTTCATAGTCATTGGCTAATACTTCTGCATCTTCTTTTCTGATCTTGTATTCTTTTTGATATTTCAAGGATTTTTCCTGAGGCAATTCAGGAAGTTCTTTTCTGGTTTTTTCAACTAACTCTGTACTTATATCAATAGGAACAAGATCAGGATCTACAATATAACCATAATCAGCTTCGCTCTCTTTATACCTTTGAAAAAGAGTTATTCCTTTGTCTGAATCCCAACCTCTTGTCTCTTTTTGCTTAATTGCTTGTCCTTCTTTCAATAATTTTCTCTGCCTTTCTAGTTCATAAGTAATTGCTCTTTCTATATCTTTAAATCCATTAATATTTTTTATTTCTACCCTTTCGCAGCCTTTGATATTAACATTGGCGTCTGCCTTTACAATACAATTTTTTATGTCAAAAACCTTTATGTAATTTATTATAGTTAATAATCTCTTAAGGGATTCTCTTGCTTCTTCAGGACTTTCCATATCTGGCTCTGTAACAATTTCGCATAGAGGAGTTCCAGACCTATTATAATCAACTAAAACAGTATTCCCTTGATGCACTAGAGCAGCAGGATCTTCTTCTAATTGAATTCTTCTTATTCTTATTTTTTTGCCAAAAACTTCCAAAAAACCTTCATAACCTATTGGTATTTCATATTGGGTTATTTGATAATTTTTTCCCATATCTGGATAAAAATAAGTTTTTCTTGAGAAAACCACTTCATTTGAAACCTTACAGTTTAAGGCCAAACACAATTTCAAAGCATATTCCATTGCTTTTTTATTTAATACAGGCTTAGAGCCAGGAGCGCCTATGCAAATATCGCAGCATCTTGAGTTTGGATCATCACTTCCCAATAAAGGACAACTACAGAATAACTTTGTATTTGTGTTTAAACTTACATGAATTTCCAAACCTATAATTGAATCTTTCATACTATGATTAAGAATTAGTTTGTTTTTAAAGTTTGTTGTGGATTTATTCTATTATTGAATTAATTTTATTGGTAATTATCTTGTGAAATTCATTATTAACATTACAAATTTTCTTTCTTATTATATTTTCATTTATTGTAAATATTCTATGCGGTTTTACATAACTTTTTAATGGTAATTTTTTGTCTTTCAAATACCTGTTTTCTATAAATATACCGTCTCTTGTTTCATTAATTGTTATTAAACAACAAATTCTATCTTGGGTTTTATTTAATTTTCATTAGATTTTCTGAAAACTTTGTAATAAATCAGCACTAGTGTAAGATAAATAGTCTATTTGGAAGTGTTAAAAAATTCTAGAATGGGACATCTCCTAAATATTCTTTAGAAAATGTTTCAGACCACTTATCATAGTCTTTATAATCTATTTTAACTATAGGAAATTGTTTTATTCTCTTTACTTTGCCAATTCTTACATGAATATCTCTAGGGACTCTAAGTCTTTCAATAGAATAATCTGAAGTATATCCTCCTAAAAGTCTAATTACTCTTTCAGGCTCTGTAAACAACCCCTTTATTGCTGATGATCTTACTTTAGAACCTGTGTTATATTTTGTTTTATTATTATATGTATATACTAAATCACCTATTTCCCTATTGGGATCATGCAGATTAACTATGAGATTAAAAGGTACTACAAGAGAATACAAAGTTTCACTAGCCAGAGCATCATACATTTCATATCTTGTGCCTTTCCAAGCAGACCTTACTCCTTCAAAAGGATGGACATAAATTACGAAATATATTTTTGGATATTTTTTATTATTGCTTAAAAAATTAACTTGCATAGCCTTATAGAATTCCATCTGCCTATCCTGCAGGAAAAATTCTTTACCTCTACGACATGATTTTACTTCATAAATAATATTTTCCTTTGTATTGATAATATCTGGGCGCGTTGAAGTACTGTCCCCATTCCCATTGTCAATACCTACATGCTTTCCTAATTCTCCACCGTAAAACGCCTGAGATAAAACTTCATAAAAAATTCCCATAGCTATTGAGGCATTTGAAGAATTAAGTTGCGAATCTAAAATTCCACACCTTATTAATGATATTGTTTTTCTTTTAGGTTTTATAGGAGTTTTATGCAATGGTAACATATTTCTGATTATTGTTTCTAATCTAGCCATAAAAATCAATAAATACAAAAATTTCTTAAATATAACCTATTCTGGCTTTTAATGATTAATTCTAAAAAAATTTAACTTATTATTTTTAAAATGGAACATCATGATAATGAATTTTATCCACCCAACGTTTATGATTTCTATCAGATATTACAACTATAGGATACTGTCTTAGTAAATTATTATTTATAAAAAACATGTTAGGAGACAATAACCTTTCAATCCTGTATCTTGTTAATGGCAACCCAAGCTCTTCAATTAATTTTTCAGGTTCTTTTAACAACCTATCCATTGCCCCTGTTTTTAGTGCAGTATATGTATTTGGAAGGTGTCTTGATCTTTGAGACAAAGGATTTTTATATCTTGAAACTAAACCTCTGCGATTTTTATAAAGTTCAAGAAGTTTATGGTCTTGAGTATTAGCAATAAACTCTTTATTATAAGCTTGTTCAGCTATTGACGGACTATGCAATTCCATTACTAGACTTAATGGAAGAACAAGAGAATAAACCATTTTTTCAGAAAATTCTTTTAGTAATTCTTCAATACTTCTTCTATAGTTTGCTCTTACACCTTCCACACCATGTCTATGAAAAACAAATGAAATTTTCCAATATTCATTTTCTCTTCTATGCATTAATTGCAATTCTCTATATACTCCTATCTGCAAATCAGTCAAATTAACTTTTTTTCCAACAACGCAGGCTTTAGATTCCCAAATCCTTTTTTCTTCAACATCAATAATATCTGGTTTTCCATATATTCCTTTATCAGGCTCCTCAACTTCATGCTTTACCAAAGAGCTTTCGTCTATGTGCCTAGTGCCAGTTATACCATTTGATATAAAAAACGGCGCTTCAACAAGGCAGCCGCCATAAAAGAATATACTTAATCTCTCAAATAATTCACCTGTAAATCCTGCCCTTCTTGCTCCAAGTTTTTCTCTGTCGTCTTTTGTTCTTGGAACAACTTCAGGCGATAATAGACTGAGTTGTTCATGAGGAATAATAACTTTTAATGGACTATCGATTGCAGTTACAACCTCTTTTTGGTGTCTTTTTATCACCCCAAGCACTAACTTCTCTAAATTCATATATAATTTAAATAATACTTATTTTAAAAATACTTATGTCTTATAAAATATAAAGTAAACTAATTCCGAGCCTATCCCATCGTTCGCGAATACGCTCACTTCACAGCAAGCTGTGGGGCATTACGGCTCGGTAAAATTGACTAATTTCAA
>JAGVZG010000006.1 GCA_018302765.1 Candidatus Woesearchaeota archaeon | reverse complement strand
TAAGCTCTAAAAGTGCTAAAACAATAAAGGCTGAAATATATGGCAGACTAATCTGCCATAACTTGTTAGGTATTGTTCTAGAGACTCAGGACAGAGCCTTAGCTTTAGAAATATTTATATATTATAACTATTTATTAGTAGTGATAATTTAAGGGTTTAAATGGGCAGGGGATTATTAATTGGAGGATTAGCAGCACTAGTCTTAGCTGGCGCTGGTTGTTATTGGTATAACAGAAGTCCTGGCAGTCTGAGAAATCGTCCAGTTATGCATTATGATGGTGAACAAGTAATTGTTAGTCCTACTCAGAGGATTATTTATGTTGTTGTTCCTCTTAATGTAGAGACTGATGGCTCTGGTAATTTTGCAAGAGTTTATACCAGTTCAAGTGCATCTGGTACACATAAAGATTTAGTTACTATGCCTAACCCACATGTTGATTATGGCGATCCTCAGAATTTTTTAATCGTAGGAAATATAAAAGCAACAAATGCTGCAGGGCAGCCACAACCTCTTTATAGAGTAGTCACACAGTCTACTGATCCAGGAAAAATTATTAGACCATAAGTATTTAAGTTTTTATTTCATTTTAACATCGCGTAATGATGAGGTGAACACCCGAAGACGAAAGGATGATTGATGGTAGTAGCTTCTGAGCGCGTTTCAATAAATTTATATAATTGGTTCTAAATTTAATTATTGATGAAGAAAAAGAGCAGTATGAATAAGAATAAATTAGATATTATTCTTGAGATGCAAAGAAAGCAATTTATAGAGCAGAAGAAAATAGAAGCTCTGGAGAAAAAACAACTTGCTGAAGTTAGAGAAATTGATGAGGAAGAGCATGAAGTTGAATCTCTGGAGAAAAAACAACTTGACAAACTAGAAGAATTAAGAAATCTTGAGATAAAAATAAAAGAGAAAGTTGGAGAACATCCATTAAGAAAAATAACTTATAAAGACGTTGGGAAATCCATGATAGGTGCTTTTGTAGGTATTGTTAGTCATTTTACTATTTTAGAAGGTATTCACTTTGCGGAAAATGTCTCTTTAATAAAAGCAAATTTTTTCTTATTAATTTCTTTTTTAGTTGGTTTAATTATGATTTATTATACTGGGTTTAGGAAAGTAAAAGATGTAAGATTGTTTATTTTGTTGCCTTTTAGATTGCTTCTTATTTATGCAGTTACAATATTGGCCATACTTATTGTTTTATTTATATTCGGGTCAGGGCATTTTTCAACTGAGTTAGTTTACAGACAGATTGCAGTGTTAAGTTTACCTGCAATAATTGGTGCTTGTGCTGCAGACTTGATTGGTGGTGAGTAATGCCGGAAATAAAGAAAACAGAAAAAAATCTTATATTGGATTGGAACGGATTTTTGGAACAGTTGCATCAGCAAGTTTTCTATAGCCTCGTTTATAATAAAATAGAGGACAAAGGCTTTTTAGCAGAGCTTAAATCTAGAATGAAGGTTTTATATTTAATCTTAGAAAAAAATATTCATGGAGACTGGAGAAGACATTCTATTAAGCAAGAGTACGAAGTTGTCTGTGAAATTTTTGGCATATTTGAAAAATATAGTCCACGTTTAAATAAGAAATTAAATGGCTTGATTAGTACGCTTACTGCTCTGAAAGAACAAAGATACAAGATGGAAAAAGATGAAAATAAAGCAATTCTTGTTACTGCTTTAATTAGATGGGATAGTTTATTACAATTATTTGATGATAATCTTGCTTTGCTTGTTTCTGGTATTGATGAAGAAGAAAGATTAAATATACTTAGTGAAATTATTGATGGATTGTTTGATTGTTATAATTTACTAAGCAAAATGTTAGATGGAAACCCAAAAGAGGTTTTGGTAGCAAAGCAAAACAGACTTGTTAAGGATATAGAAAATATTTTACAGAATTATGAAAAATCTAGAAATCAAGAATTAGAAGCCATAAGACAAGAAATGGAAGATCTAAGACGAAAAATTAGATTATTGCCAAATAGAAGTATCAAAAGACAATCTTTAGCAGCTTAGTTTATAGCCCTAGTTCTGCAGCAGCTTTTCCTTTTTGTTTTAGTGCTGTTGGTGCCTCACCACCATGCCATGTAAATCTTGGACGAACCTGTAGAGGAAATATTCTCTCTGAATTATCATCTAGTATTATAGCTGAGCCCCTCATTTTTGGTAGTATATTGAAATATTTTTGTATTGCGCTAGGAAGGTAACTTTGCATCATACTATTTAAGGCCTCAATGTCTCTTTTTGCTGTAATCCTATGGCTTAATACTACATCTGTTTGAGTTATTACATCTGAATGTATTTCTCCTGGTTGCTGAGTAGCTAGTATTAAACTAATACCTGGCTGACGTCCTTCCCTTAGTATTGTTACTAATGCATCAGTTGCTGCTGTTGTTTTGTCTTTAGGCAAAAAACTGTGCGCTTCATCAATTAAAATCCAGACTAAAGGAAGTTCCTCGCCTGTTGTTTCTATAGTTGTTTGAAAATATGAGTGCCCTCTTCTTACATCTTCCATCTCTTCTTTTTTTCTTGCTATAACTCTTTCTTCCATTAATTTTTTACATATAATTCCAGTTACTAGATTTTTAACATTCCAATCTTTATATGCGCTAATATCTAGGACAGAAACTTTTCCACCACTAACTATTTCTCTTAATGGTGTGCTAGTTTCACTGAAAATTCCCCAAGATTTTGCTGCTATAAATCTATTTATTGTTGCTAATTTTATGTTTGTATCTATATTTTTGTTATTTTCAATTGCTTTTATTATATTATCTATAGAATAGGTTTGTTTTTCTTCTTTTATTATTGATATTGTTGATTCTATTGCTACCCCTATTTTTTCTGTAATTGAAATTTCAAAAGAGTTGCACCAATCCAATGCACTTAGTTCAGCAGGATTTATTGTGAAGGAGAAATCTGCAGGTATACCTTTATTTTTGTATTCGTTAAATTGCCCTGCAGGAACGTAAATATTTATGTCAAGAGGTTTTTTTGGCAGTCCCCATTCATCCAGTAGATCTTCATCTTTAAGATTTGGAAAACGCATAGTCCAGAATATTCCCATTGTGTCTATCATTAATACTGCGATTTTATTTTTTACTTCTTTTGGTAAGTGCGCCATTTCTTCTGCTACCACACCAAGCGAGTAGGACTTACCGCTACCTCTCTTCCCCGAAACAAGAACAACGTGTGTTTTTGCTACATCTAAATATATTTTATTTGATAAAGAGGTGGTATTTCCCATCCGAACATAATGCTTTCCTAGGAATACTGCTCCTTGTATACCAAGAGATTTTCTATCATCATCAGATCTTCCAACAACTATTTCATACATTTTCAACCCCTTTATTGATAAATTATAATATTAGATCTTTAAAATATTTGTTGTTTTTATGAATCTTAGTCATAAGTTTTAAATATAAGTATTTTATCATTTTCTTTGTGGTTAATAAAAAAATAAGGCAAAAAAAAGGTATTAAAATAGAAGTTTCTACTATTAATAAGAGCAAGAAGTTGCCTTTTATATTATTTGGTGCGGCAATAATCCTTTTACTGCTTGTTATTTTATTTGTTCAAATATCTAAACCAAAAATAGCAGTTGGAGATACAGTAACTTTAGACTATACTGGATATCTTGATAATGGCACAGTTTTTGATACTAGTATTCAGGAGATTGGTGTTCAGGCAGGCATTAAAAGGCAAACTTATGAACCACTTATTTTTACAATAGGCCAAGGGCAAATAGTAATTGGTTTTGAGGAACAAGTTATTGGTTTGGGAAAGGAAGACAAAAAGAGATTTACAGTTGCACCTGATAAAGCTTATGGCCAATTCAGGGAAGAATTCATTGGTGGTATATCCAGAATGTTGAATTTCACAAAATATTCCTATATCTCTATTGATCGCTACAATCAATTGTCGCAAGATAAGCCTAGCGTAGGATCTGTTTTAAATGTTAATTATATACCTTGGGATATGAAAATTTTAGATTTTAATGAGACTATTGTAAAAATAGAAAATGTTATGAATGTAGGACAAAAATTAGATCTTTCGAATCTTTTTGGTATACAATGGGAATCTGTGGTTATAGGTGTTGAAGATGAGTTTATTCTTATCAAACAAAATCCTAAAATAGGTGATATTATGATTACTCCCTTACAGCAAGGGACACGAATTGCAAGGGTTATAAATTTCAATGAAACTTCTATTACTCTTGATAGTAACCATCCATTGGCTGGTAAAACATTGACTTTTGAAATAAATATTAAGGAAATAAATAAGCCTGAGAAATAGTATTATATTTTAAAATTAGTAATTACTATTAATGTAATCTAATTCTTCTTCTTCTAATTTTAACTCTTCTTGAATAGTTTTATTTTTCAGTATGTTTTTGTAATAGTTAAAATTTTTTATTACTTCTTTTATTGATATGTGTGTTTGTTGTGCTATTTTTTTAGCAATTGTTTTTTTCTTTGCATTTTTCATATTTAATTGCCAAATTCTTAGCGGGCGCATAGATCTTTTGTAGCTGGTAAAACTGTTGTTGGTGTTTGTTTTTGCATTTGAAATTCCTGCTGATAGTAGAATTGTTTGATAATACATCAGACGCCAATACTGCCACCTACGGATTCTTCCTTTCAAAATGTCTGCTTTTGACATCAATTCGTATGCTCTTAGTAGATCATTTTCATTTTTATATTCTATTGGAAGGTTTTCATCAAGCCACAAAATGTATTCTTCTAAGTCTATTTCTGCATTCTCTAGGATTTTATGAGAATCTGGGCTTTTTGTTTTAAATATTTTATTTAATATATGAATTATACCTATTTCATATTCTCTTTCTTCTTTTACAATTTGTAATTCTTGATTTATTGTATTGCTTTGTAGGTCATTTAATGCTGCTCTTAAGTCCCCCTTACAATCAATAACAATACTTCTTATTGCTTCTTCGGAGTATATTATATTTTCTTTTTCACATATATTTTTTAGTATACTATTTATTTCCCTGCTTGGTATTGGCTTGAATTCTATTATTTTAACTAATTTTTTTATGTCTTTTAATTTGTCATTATACTTATTTGCTGTTAGAATTATTGGTGTTTTTGATGATTTCAATATATTGATTATTGCTTGTGATCCACCACGATCTTCTGTTCCAGATAGACATTCTACTTCATCTATCAATAGAATTTTTTCTTTTTGAAAAAGGCTTTGTTGTTTTGATGCCTGGCCTATTATATTTTCTATTTGTTCTTTTGTTCTAAAATCAGAAGCATTGACTTCTATTATTTCATAGTCTAAGTCTTTTGCTATTGTATAAATTGAACTTGTTTTGCAACTGCCTGTAGGACCAAAAATTAGCACTTTTTCCTTGTTTTTAATAAATGTTTTCAGTTGTTCTAATTGTTGAGGTATTTCAATACTTATTTTTGGTTTATATTTTTCAACTAAGCTTTTCATTTTTTAGGAATTTTATAATATCTTTTTTAAATCTATCATATATTGAATTAACTTCTGGCCATGCTGAGTTTAATACATCTCTTTTCATTTCATCTTTTATTATTTCTTCATATAATTCTTTGCCAAATATTGTTTCTACAACTTTTCTTGTTATTAATAAAACAGGTATGTGTATCTTAAATTCCATACTCTCTTCAGGGTATATTTTTTCTATTAACTGCTTTATTTTTTCTTTGTTATCTTCTAATAAAATATGCACCAATTCATGAATAATTATTGTTTTTGCTCTTTCTAGATGAGGTTCTTTTTTCAGTGTTAATGGATTTGATATTGCTTTATATTTCATATTATTTACCAAGAAACAAGTCTTATTGCCTTTGAATTTTAATTTTGCAGTTTTTTCTATCACATTTATTATTTTCTTTTCTTTTCTTTTCCATGTAGCTTCCAGTTCTTCCTTATAGAATTCCATTTCTTTCATCTGTTCTGTTGAGAATTCTTTTCTAGACATGTCTGTAAGAAGATTGTCATATATTGGCGAATAAATAAATTGTAATTTCATTTTTTAGCTATAAATGCAAGTAATGCCTCAAGTTGTATAAAATCATCAGAACCTTCTACTAGCCTGAATTCAATTTCCCCACACCTCTCAATTATACTTAATTTTTTATTATCATCTATTTCTAGTTTTAGTATTTCTCTTTGAATCTCTTTAACTATGTCCAGACCTGATAAACCATGATTTAACATTGTGTCTAATAATTTTTTTCTTGATTCTATAAAACTTTTAGTTAACGCAAGGTTTAATATTTCTTCAATATCTTTTGATTCTATTGACATTAAAAATTCTTTTATTTCTTCTTTTGTTATGTTCTTAGATGTTGCACTACAAGATTGTAAAATATTTTGAAGTTGTCTTACATCACCTCCACAATTTTCATATAGCAATGTAATAATTTCATCATCAATTTTTAATCCTTCTTTTTTTGATATTTCTTTTATTATTAATTCTATATCTTCTTTGTCCAGCTGTTTAAATTTAAATATTGCACACCTACTTTTGATAGGATCTAGTATTTTATTTACCAAATTGCAACTTAAAATAAATCTACAGGAGTTTGAATAAGTTTCCATGGTTCTACGTAGTGCCTGTTGCGCTTCTTTTGTTAATGCGTCTGCTTCATCCAGTAAAATTATTTTAGGAGCATCAGCTTCGATTGCCATTGTTTTTGCAAAATCTTTTACTTGGTTTCTTATTGTGTCTATCCCCCTATCGTTACTTGAATTTAATTCCAGAAAATTATTTCTCCAATTGTTTTTATGTAATTGTTTTGCTACAATAAGCGCTAATGTTGTTTTGCCCGTACCTGGAGAACCAGCAAAAAGCATATGTGGAATATTTTTAGTTTCTACCAGTGCCTTTATTCTTTTTACAATTTCTTTTTGGCCTTTAACTTCTTCGAAATTAGCTGGCCTATGTTTTTCTGTCCAAATTTGAGAATCCATAGGCTTTAGATTGTTTATTTCTTTATAAATATTTATATCAAGAATTATATTTGTCTGCTTCTTTTAACATGCTAATTTTAAATTATCAAAATAACGTTTAGTCAATTTAATTTCTTCTCCTGCTTCTTCAAGCATTTTTTAATATTTATTACTTTACGTCTTTTAAGTAGAGGTTCTTCTTCAAATTGTAATTTAGCTGCTTGCGCATAAACAAATCTTATATTTTCTAGCTTTTCTGCTAGTTAGTTTGCGTTATTTCTTTATTCATTGTGAAAAATATAAAAGAAGCAATAAAAATTAAAATTCTTTAGATTCTTCTACTACTTCTTCCTCACTTTGATCTTCATACTGTTCTTCTTGATGGTCTTCAGATTCTTCAGGAGCACTTCCCTGTCCAACAATTTCAGCGAAACCTACTTTTCTAAAGACCTTAGTTATTCTTACCTTTATGTTTTCACCTTCTTTTGCCCCAGGTACAAATATTACAAATCCTTTTACTTTTGCTATTCCATCGCCTTTTGCACCCACAGCTTCAATTTTTACGTCTAATTCTTCCCCTGGTTTTATAGGGGCGAAACTTCTTCTTTGAAACCTTCTTTCCATGACTTATTCACTCCTTCCATCCCAAGAAAAGTGTTTAAACTAATTCTTGTAATTTTATATTTGTTTTTAATTATATATAAATATTTGTTTTTAATGATTAAGTAGTAAGCCCATTTGGGAAAATTTATAAATTGTTTTATAAAACCATATTTTGTGTGTTTTATTGATGATGAATTGAAATGGCAATTTATAATGGATTTGAAACAGAAAAGGACGTATTGTTTTATTGGAAAGAAAAAAAGATTTTTGATAAACTAAGAAACAGAAATGAAGGTAAAAAGCACTTTTCTTTTATTGATGGGCCAATAACTGCAAATAATCCAATGGGCGTTCACCATGCCTGGGGAAGAACATTGAAGGATTTATTTCAAAGATATAAGGCTATGCAGGGCTGTGATGAGAGATATCAAAATGGTTTTGATTGCCAAGGTTTGTGGTTGGAAGTTGAGACTGAAAAGGATTTAGGATTTAATTCAAAAAAAGACATTGAGAATTTTGGATTGGATACTTTTTCTAAAGCATGCAGACGGAGGGTTGAAAAGTTCTCTAAAGTTCAGACAGAACAATCCATGCACTTAGGACAGTGGATGGATTGGGGTAATGATTATTATACTATGAGTAATACTAATATTGAAGCTATATGGTTTTTCTTGAAAAAATGCCATGAGAAAGGATGGCTGTATAAAGGATATAGGATTCTTCCATGGTGTATAAGATGTGGCACAAGTTCTTCCAAGCATGAAATGAGTGATGAAGGTTATGCAGATTTAGTGCACCCTTCTGTTTATATTAAAGCGAAGATAAAAGGAAGGGAAAATGAATATTTATTAATTTGGACAACCACTGAGTGGACCCTTTCAAGCAATGTTGCTGCAGCAGTAAATCCTGAGATCAATTATGTTCAGGTTAGGAAAGGTGGAGATATATATTATATATCTGAAGCAACAATGTCTAAGGTTGGCGGTGATTCTTTAGTGCTTGAAAACCTAAAGGGTGCTGATTTGGTTGGGTTGGAGTATGAATCTTTTTATCCAGAGATTGATGTGCAAAAGGGAGTTTTTCCTCGTGTAGTTCCTTGGAATGAAGTTGGAGAGAAAGACGGGACAGGAATAGTACATATTGCACCAAATTGTGGCCAAGAAGATTATGAGTTAGGTAAAAGGCTAAAACTTAAGATTTTAAATCCTGCTTTAGATGATTTTGGTAATTATAATAGCGGATACGGATGGCTTAGTGGAAAAAATGTTAGGGAAATCAAGAAGGAAATTATAAATGATTTAGAAAAAAGAGGATTTATTTTTGCTGTGGAGAATTATAAACACAGGTATCCTATTTGTTGGAGGTGTAAAGAGGAGTTAGTTTTTAGATTAGATTCTTCATGGTTTATTGCTTGTGATGAAATAAGACCTATTATGAAAAAAGAAGCAGCTAAGGTTGAATGGTACCCAGAGCATACTGGCAAATTAATGCAAGATTGGCTGGAAAATATGGAAGATTGGAACATTTCTAGAAGAAGATACTGGGGTTTACCTTTAATGTTCTATGAATGTAAGAAGTGTGAAAATATTGAAGTTATAGGATCTAAAAAGGAATTTAGAGAAAAAGCAGTTAATAAAAAAGAAGTTGATGAACTTCCTGAGCTTCATAGACCTTGGATAGACAATATAAAAATTAAGTGCAAATGTGGAGGGGAACTAGAGAGAATAAAAGAAGTAGGAGATTGTTGGCTGGATGCTGGAATAGTTCCTTTTTCAACTTTAAAATATTTTGAGAATAAGGAGTATTGGAAAAAATGGTTTCCGGCAGATTTAGAAATAGAGATGAGGTCACAAGTTAGACTTTGGTTCTATGCTCAATTGTTTATGTCTGTTGTTTTGGAGGGTGTAGTTCCTTATAAAAGAATTTTAGTTTATGAAGAGGTCAGGGATGAGAAAGGGGAATCAATGCACAAAAGCAAGGGAAATGCAATATGGTTTAATGAAGCTGTAGAAAAAATTGGTGCTGATGTTATGAGATGGCAGTATTGTAATCAAAATCCCCAATTTAATTTAAATTTTGGTTATGGTCCTGCAAAAGAAATTCAACGTTATTTATTAATTATTGATAATTTAGCTAATTATGTAAAACAAAACTGTGTTAATCCTGCAAAGCAGTATAGCAAAGATCCAGCAAGCTTATGGATATTATCTAAAAGAGAAAACTTGAAAATTAAAGTTACAGATTACTTAGATTGTTTAGAATATCATAGAGCTATAGAGGAAATTAAGAATTTTCTGTTGACTGATCTTTCTAAAATTTATGTTCAGTTTATCAGGGATGGCTTAGAAGACCGGAAAGTGCAGAAAGTATTGTATGATTCTTATTTTGATGGGATAACTTTGCTAGCCCCTTTTTTGCCATTTTTTACTGAGAAATTAAATTTAGAGGTTTATAAAAATGAATCAATTCATTTACAGCCATGGCCTAGACCAGATAATAAATTAATAAATCCTAAGTTAGAATCAGCAATGAATTTGTCTAGAGATTTAATGCAAGGTATTTTAGCTGCAAGAGACAAAGAAAAAATAAATGTTAGATGGCCTTTGAAAAAAGCAACAGTTTATGTTCACAAAGATCATAAAGAGATAATTGACAAAATCAAACCTTTTGTGGATTCTTTAATTTTGAAGCAGACAAATATTAAAGAAATAGAATTTTTTCCTACAGACAAAACTTTAGATGAAGAGTTGCAAGGAATTGTATTTCAGTATGGGCATATTGCATTGGATTTAACGACAAATAAGGAATTAGAGGAAGAAGGTTTTGCCAGGGAACTGATGAGAAGAGTGCAGGCTCTAAGAAAGGAAGCTGGTCTAAAGAAAGAAAGCAAAGTTGATATTTTTATCAATATTGAAGTTAAATTAGAAAAATGGAAGAAACAAATTCAAGAAAGATGCGGTGCAAAGAATTTGAAATTTGAATCTCCTGCAAACTGCAAATTTAATTCAAGAGGGGAAATAAAAGAAAAAATATTTGAGATTGGCTTTAATTAGGCATGCGGTCTATGATATAGTGCACCTTTTGTTTCGAATTCAAAATCATCTACTCTTCTTCCATTCTCATCGTATAGAGTCATTGAGTGTACAATTATTGCTGGATGTTCAATATACTGCCTTCTTGTTATTTTAGCATCTCTTTGCCACCCTAGAATTTCAATTTTTTCTCCCAAGGTAAAATTAAATCTATCAGGTATAATGTAGACTTCTTCCTTGTCCCTTAATCTAAATAATGTTAAACCATCTTCAGTCCATTCAGTAGATATTACTTCTAATTTTTTGCTACTCATAAGTTGTATGTCTTTTAAACAATGTTTATAAATCTTTCTGCATTTATTTATAAATAACTTATAGAGGGGGAATTTCAAATGGTTAAGAAAGAGCTAAAAATTGTAAATATTGTTGCTTCTACAAGTCTGGAGCATGATATTCCTTTAATAAAATTAGCTGAAAAATTACCAAATACTGAATATAATCCAGAGCAATTTCCAGGTTTAGTTATGAGAATAAGAGAACCTAAAACTTCTGCATTGATATTTGGAAGCGGTAATGTTGTTTGTACTGGAGCCAGAAGTATGCAAAAATTGAGAGAGGCGATAAAACAGATTATAAAAAATGTTGAAAAGATTGGTATTAAGATTACTGCACAACCAAGAGTTACAGTACAGAATATGGTTGCTTCTGGCGGTATAGGTATGGATTTAAATTTAAATATGTTGGCTATGCAATTAGATAATACAGAGTATGAACCAGAGCAATTTCCAGGTTTAGTTTATAAGTTGAGCGGAACAAGAGCAACTTTTTTATTGTTCAGTAACGGAAAGATTGTTTGTACAGGGACAAGAAGCGAAAGCAAACTGAAAGAAGCATTGGATTTATTGGTTAAGAACTTGCTTGAATTGAAAAAGAAAGCTTAATGTGACTTTTGTTGAAGTTGCTAGCGTTGATGAATTAAGAGAGAGCGGACGAAAACTTGTCACCTTAGGAGAAGATAAAATTCTTTTGGTTTTTTTAGATGGGAAGGTTTATGCAATAAGTGCTGTTTGTCCTCATAGGAGTGGCGAATTAATTGATGGGCAATTAGATGATGAAGAAGTAATTTGTCCTATGCATGCATTTATGTTTAATATTAAAACCGGTTTATGTTTAAATTCTCCTACTTATAGTATTAGAAGTTATAAGGTTAAAATTGAAGGCGATATTATTAAAATGGATATTGAATAATTTTAAAATGCGTGAAACAAATATTTTTGAGAAAGGATTAAGCTCTTTGATTAATGTTGTATTTGTTTCTATTTTTTTCATGCCTTTTCTTTTTTTAAATAATTCAATATTAATTAAAAAATTTATTTTCATTTCTTTATTTTTTATATATAAACTTATTTTGATAGCTTTCAATGAAGATAGGTCTGTAGGAATGATTTTTATGAAAACTTATTGGAAAAGAAAATATTCACTAAAAAACCAATTAATTCATACTATACTTTATACTATTAGTTTTAGTACTCTTTTATTTTGGTTATATTTTCCTTTTGATATATTTTTAGTTAATATTTTGTTTATTCAAGTTCCCATAATTCTATTAAAAGGGACGACCTTACATGGATATCTTGCTGGTAGAATGGTAACTGTTAAGATTAGTGTTAAATAATCGATAAGTTTTTATTTAATAGATTAATTTTTGTAAATTCTCCATTAAATAGCTATAAACTTTTATAAATTCCTTTGATATATATTTTTAAGTAGCATATATCTTTTAAACTTATTTGCTATTAAAAGAGTGAATATGGACGTAAATGATCAAATAGGTGCTTTTAAGGAATTTATAGATGCTCATTATAAAATTAATTTGTATGAAGTTATTCAGTTAGGCAGAAATTCTTTAGTGATTTCTTTTCCTGATATTGTTAGTTATAATCCTGAGTTGGCTGATGATTTGTTAGACTCTCCTGAAGATACAGCGAGATCTGCTGAACTTTCATTAGAACAGTTTGATTTGCCAGCAGAGACCAAAGGAATTGCTGTGAGATTTACAAATTTGCCTGAAACGCAAAGAGTAAGAATTAGTGATATAAGAAGCGTTCATTTAGGCAGTTTCTTGTACGTAGAAGGAATTGTCAGGCAAGCCTCTGACGTTAGACCTCAAGTTACTAGTGCAAAGTTTGAATGCGCTGGTTGTGGAAATACAATTTCTATATTGCAAATAGACCAGAAATTTAAAGAACCTAGTAGGTGCACTTGTGGCTGGAGAGGAAAATTTAGGTTACTTTCTAAAGACCTAATTGATGTCCAGCATTTGAAAATAGAAGAATCTCCAGAGAGTTTGTATGGCGGGGAGCAGCCTAAAAGACTGAGTGTTTTTCTTAAAGAAGATTTGGTTGAACCTAAGATGGAGAGAAAAACAACGCCTGGAGCTAAAGTTAGAATTTATGGTATTGTTAAAGAAGTTCCAATACAGCTTAAAACAGGAGTACAATCTGTAAGATATGATTTAGTTTTAGAGGCGAATAATATAGAGCCAGTACAAGAAGATTATTCAGATATTGTACTTACTAATGAAGATGAACAACAGATACTTAATTTTTCTAGAACTCCTGGGATTTTTGAGAAATTTGTTAGTTCTATAGCACCCAGTATTTATGGACATGACAGAATTAAGGAAGCTCTGGTGTTGCAGTTATTTGGGGGTGTAAGAAGAGAAAAACCTGATGGAACTGTAGGCAGGGGAGATTTGCACGTTTTGCTAGTTGGGGACCCTGGAAGTGGTAAAAGTCAACTACTTCAATTTATTTCTAAGGCTGCTCCCAAAGCGAGATTCGTAAGTGGTAAAGGCGCATCGGGTGCGGGACTTACTGCTTCAGTTGTTAAGGATGAATTTTTAAAAGGGTGGAGTTTAGAGGCTGGTGCTTTAGTATTAGCAAATAAAGGTCTTTGTGCTATTGATGAGTTGGATAAAATTGATAAAGAAGATACTGCTGCTTTGCACTCAGCTATGGAACAACAAATTATTCCTATAAGTAAGGCAAATATTCAGGCAACTTTAACTTCACAAACTTCATTATTGGCTGCTGCTAATCCTAAGTTAGGTAGATTTGATCCATATACACCAATAGCTTCGCAAATAGATTTACCGAGCACTTTAATTAATAGATTTGATTTAATTTTTCCTGTCAGAGACATACCTAATAAAGATAAGGATGAAAAAATTGCTTTACATGTTTTAGAATCTTCACACAATGAGGAGATTTATCGTGGAGAAGTTAGTGTTAACTTTTTGAGAAAATATATTGCATATGCAAAACAGAAATTAAAACCTAAATTAACTAAAATAGCAATTCATGAGATTAAGGATTTTTATGTTCAGCTAAGAAATTCTGGTAAATCAGATGACGAAGGTATTAAACCAATACCAATATCTGCAAGACAACTTGAAGGTTTAGTTAGACTAGCTGAAGCATCTGCTAAGGTAAGATTAGACAATGAGGTTTCAAAAGAAGACGCTAGAAGGGCAATAGAATTATTAAGGTATTGTTTGATGCAGGTAGGCTTTGATCCTGAAACAGGGCAAATTGACATAGATAGAATAAGCACAGGTATAAGTGCCTCTACCAGGGGAAAAATAATTGCAGTCAAAGAAATAATTATAGATTTAGAAAGAAAAGGCTTAAAAGATATACCTTTAGAGGAAATAATTACTCAAGCCGCTTCTAGAGGCATAGAAGAAGGTAAAGTGGAGGAGGCAATTGATCAGCTTAAAAAGTCAGGTGATATATTTGAGCCAAAAAGGGGTTATATTTCGAGGGTGAACTAATATGGATACTATTAAAAGAAATGTTGCTTACAAGATCTGGATTGCTGATTTAATTAAGGGAAATTATTTTAAAGGGCAGGAGCAATTTGAATCCGGATACGTTGAAATAAGGAATCAAAAGATATCTAGGGTAAATATTGTTGGAAGTATTGTTGATAAATTTACCAATGAGAATTCTTTATCTTTTAATTTAGATGATGGTTCTGGGGTTTTGAGATTGAGAATCTGGAATGAAGGAACAAATGCTTTTTCTGATGTTGAGGTAGGTGACATTGTTTTAGTTGTAGGAAAAGTAAAAGAGTACAATGGTTTTGTTTACATAACGCCTGAAATTATAAAAAAAATTGATAATCCTTTGTGGCTAAAGGTTAGGAAATTGGAATTAGTTAAGTTATATGGAGAAGTTCAAAGGGTTGAGAATAATTCTGCTTCTGTTTACAATAATACTTCTGATGATGAGCTAACTATTGGCGTTGTTGAAGAGAAGGTTGTAAATATACAAAATTCCAGAGAGGCAATATTAGAGTTAATAGAACAATTAGATTTTGGAGATGGAGCTGATTTAGAGGAAGTTATTAATAAAAGCAAATTTACTGAGGCTAGAGATTTAATTAATAATTTATTAATGAATGGTGAAATATTTGAATTGCATAAAGGTAAATTAAGAGTTATGAGTTAAGAATGGATGACAAAAAACATATTGTTGCTGTAACTGCATTTATTAAAAACAAAAGCGGTAATAAATTTCTGATTGTTAAAAGAAACACTAATGAGATTGCTTATCCTGGCAAATGGGCTTTTCCTGGTGGCAAGCTTGAGAAGGGAGAAACACTTTTAAAAACTCTTAAAAGGGAAGTTTTGGAAGAGGTTGGTTTGGAGATTGATGAAAATAAGCATTACCTTAAGGATTATACTTTTATTAGACCAGATGGCCATAATGTTGTAGGCATTTGTTTCATAATAATAGCTAAATCAGAAGATATAAAATTATCCAAGGATTTTGAGGACTTTGCTTGGATAAGTCCTGATGAATTAGATAGTTTTGATTGCATTCCTGGAATGGATGAAGAAGTGAAATTGGCCTTTAATATTTTCTAGATGCAAATGATTTATTTTTAAGTTACCAGTAATTCTGAGAGTTCTCTTTCTGTAAGTGGAGTCAATACGTAAGCTCTGTCTACATCTGCGTCTTCAACTACTTCTTTATTTAATACACTAAATTTATTTGCTCTTCTACACATTAAAATCTTTTTAGCTTCTTTAGCATCGTTGCACGGAAGGTACGTTGCGCCTGTTTTATCTACTAAATCTATAACCTCTAAAAATCTACCACTATGAAAATAATTAGTGCGGTCTGCACAGAAAAATGTTGCACCAAATGTATATGAGTATGGCCTAGAAGTATCTAATTTTGCCTTATCTTCCAATGCACATTTATGTGTTCTGTACAAGTCCACACCTACGATGAGATACTGTGAACTTTTTCTTCTTATTTTTTCAAAGATTTCTTTAGGATTATGTATTTCCATTATCATGATCTTTACCATAGTCAAAAACTTTATATAAGTTTCTTGATTTTGTTTTCTATGAAAAGCTATCATGAAATGCTGGATGAAGCTATAAGAGCTCTGCCTCAAGAGATTGTTATTACACACAGGTTTGAAGTTCCTAAAGCAAAAGGACATATTCAGGGTAATAAAACAGTTGTTACTAATTTTAATCAGATAGTGGGTGAATTGAGAAGAGATAAAGATCATTTTTTGAAGTTTTTGCTGAAAGAGTTAGCAACTCCGGGAGTTTTTGATGGGCCTAGATTGGTTTTGGGTAGAAAAGTTAGCGGCGCTATGATAAACCAGAAGATCCAGCAATATACTGACACTTATGTTTTGTGCGGCAATTGTGGAAAACCAGATACTCAAATATTAACTAAACCAGATGGTATGTATCTTAAGTGCACTGCTTGCGGTAATGAGAGAGCAATTAAATTATGAATAAAAATAATGAAAAACATGCAGAATACTATGAAGCTATTTTACAGATAAGACCTGCAAACAATGAAGTTCTTGGTTTTGTTTTAGATTTAATAGAAAATAGGAATGATGTAAAAGTTTCTAAAATAAATGAACTAAAAACAGGTTGTGATGTTTATATCACAAATCAAAAATTTGCTAGAGGTACATTGGCTGCACAGTTAAAGAGAAAATATAAAGATGCTGAGGTTACAATTACTAAGAGCCTCTATGGAAGACATAAGATGACTAGCAGATTAGTTTATAGAGCTACAGTTTTATTTAGACTAAATTCTAATAAATAGTTTTAAATATCTTTGTTTGGTTTGTTTTTCTATGCCAGATGAGTTTGATGAATTTGGAGAAGAGCAGAGTGTTAATACAGAACAGAGTGAAGAACAACAGTTAGATGTTGGAAGAGTAAAGCTTCCTAGAGGCAAGCAAACTTTTGGTATATTAGAGCAAAGGCTTGGCGGAAGCAGAATGAGGGTTAGATGCCTAGATGGAAAAATAAGAATATGCAGAGTTCCTGGGAGACTAAAGAAAAAGTTATGGGTTAGAGAAGGTGATTTATTATTAATAGAACCTTGGGAGCTTGGCGGTGATGAAAAAGGTGATGTAATTTTTAAATATAAATCAAATCAAGTTGACTGGCTAAGAAGAAAAGGTTATTTGAAAGAAATGGAAACATTTGAAGAATTCTAAAGATTTATTAATTATTAAATTGTTTAAATTTTTATGGTCAATGTTGATTTAATGATTCATGTAAAAGATAAAAAGAAACAAATTGAATATTATTATTGTATGCTTGTAGTCAATAGTAAAGGAATAGATGATGTTCTTTTGACTAGAAGGCATTCAATTTTATTTAGAAATAATAATGCTTCTGTAAATGATATTTCTATTTCACTTTAGTTTACTATTAGACATTACTTCGTTTAAACCATTGATGTAACTTTTATATTTAGAATCTTTAGTTACTAAGTATAGTGAATCAAATACTTTTTTCATTTCTTTTATTGATTGCATAGAATCCATTTTTGTTTGTCTAGAAATTGCAATTTCAATTGGTTGTGTAACTAAAAGATAAGCTGTTCTCAACGCAGTTTCAAATTTTCTTTTAGCATATTCATCAACTCTTAGGTTTAAATTATATTTAGAACATTCAGAATTTATTTCTTTAATATCTATTTGCTTTAATGAAGCTATTGCATCTTCTGCTGACATATTTTATACAGGCTTACTAATGTTTATATATGTTTCTGGTTTTAATTATCCTATGCCAACCAAAGAAAAATTCAAGACTTATAAAAATGTATTTGATGAAAAAACTTTGAGAGTATTGTTCAAGTTAGAGAGTGAAGGATATTTTGAAGAACTAAAAAGTCCTATCAGCATTGGCAAAGAAAGTAATGTTTTTACAGCTATTAAAAAGGACGGAACTTATGTAGTTGTTAAAATTTATAGGATAAATACTGCAGACTTTAAGAGGATGTATAAATATATAGGATGTGATCCAAGGTTCAAGGGTTTAAGTAATCAAAGGAGAAAAGTTGTATTTGCTTGGGCACAGAGAGAATATAGAAATTTATTAATTGCTAATCAAGCAGGCGCTAGAGTGCCTGTGCCTTATGCTGTAATGGATAATATTTTAGTTATGGAGTTAATAGGTAAAAATAATGAACCTGCTCCAAGATTAAAAGATAAACCTCCTAAAAATGTTAAGAAATTTATTAAAGAACTAATTAATAATTTGACTATTTTTTATAAGTCTGGTTTTATTCATGGTGATTTAAGTGAATTTAATATACTAAATTATAATGATACCCCTTATATTATAGACTTAAGCCATGGTGTAAAATTAGACTATTCAGGAATGCAAGAATTATTAGATAGAGATATTAAAAATTTAAAAAAGTATTTTAGCAAACTTGGGTTGGATGTAGATATTGAAAACATTTTGAAAAACCTTAAGAGATAATTTTTAACAATGTTTATAAAATCTCTTTTTTTATTTTATTCATGGAATTTGGTTATGAAGTTAAAATACCAAAGGAAAGGGTTGCTGTTTTGGTTGGAGTTAAAGGAAATGTGAAAAACAAAGTAGCCAAAGCTCTAGGTATAAAAATAACTGTTGATTCTAGAGAAGGCGATGTCTTGCTAAAAGGAGATGATAGCTTGTCTTTGTTGACAGCTCAAAATATTGTTAAGGCAATTGGAAGGGGATTTAATCCTGATGTTGCTATGAACTTATTGGATGAATCTAATTATCTGGAAGTTGTAGATATAGAGCAGTATGTTGGTGGTTCAAAGTCAAACTTAATTAGAGTAAGAGCTAGAGTCATTGGCACCGGAGGAAAGGCAAGGAGAACGATAGAAGAACTGACAAGTACAAAGGTTGTTATTTATGGCAAAACCATATCAATTATTGGTAATTTTGAAGGCGTTGCTTTAGCCAGAAAGGCATTTGAGAGTTTGCTAAGCGGGAGCAGGCACACAACTGTTTATGCTTGGCTGGAGAAGCATAGAAAAGAAATTAAACATAAGATGTATTAAAATGAAACTAAAAACTAAACAAGATATTTTAAATTTAATTAAAAAAGACAAGTGGATGATGAATATTCTTAAAATAGTTAAAGATCTTAATTTACCTGATTGGTGGATTGGTGCTGGGTTTGTTAGAAATAAAGTATTTGATTACTTACATGAATATAAAAAAAGAACTAAATTAAATGATACTGATATAATTTATTTTGATAGTAAAGATTTATCTGAAAAAACTGAAGAAAACTTACAAAGAAAATTAAAGAAAAAATATTCTAAAGTTAAATGGTCTGTTACTAATCAAGCTAGGATGTGGTATTGGAAAAATGAATCTGGTAAACCTTACAAATGTGCTGAGGATGGATTAGCTAGATTTAATGAAACTGCAACTTGTATTGGTGTTAAATTAGATGAGAATAAATTAGTTTTTACTGCCCCACAGGGAATTAGAGATTTAATTAATTTAACTATTAAACTTAATCCTTTATCTATAAATCATAAGGAAGTTTATATAAAAAGATTAAAAACTAAAAAATGGAAAGAAAAATGGCCTAAATTAAAAATAGTCTCCACTTAGATTTTTATTTATAATAATTGAATGAGTTATTTTATTTCTTCCACTTCTTTTTGATTTGTATAAGTTTTTATCTGCTTCTTTTACAATTTCACTAATATCAATCTCTTTTGTTATTGTAGTTACTAAACCAATAGAGATAGTTACTTTTTTTTCTGGCTGATTTTCTTTTAATTTAAAGTTATGATTTTCTATATTCATTCTTAATCTTTCAGCAATTATTAAAGCACTAGCACTATCTGTTTCAGGAAGAGCTATAATAAATTCTTCTCCACCATACCTACAGGTTAAGTCTTTATCTCTTAAATTGCTTTTAAACAATAAAGATATTTCTTTTAATAAATAATCACCTAATTGATGACCGTTTTTATCATTGTAATTTTTAAAATAATCAATGTCTACCATCATAATAGATATATATTTGTTCATGTTGGTTATTTCATACATTAACCTTTCAAAGAAATAATCCCTTTTGTATAAAGAAGTTAAGTCGTCCGTATAGCTTTTTATTTTTATTTTATTATGGGATATTGAGTTGCATATTGCTGGCGATGCCTTATTCAAGAAATAATTTAATAATTCTACTGATTTCTTATTTATATTTTTTAATTCATCGTATATATTTAAAATAGATATTATCTTATTTTCCAATAGTACGGGTATAGAAATTAATGCTAGATCATGTTCATTTTTTATATAATGAACCAAAGTGTCATTTCTTATATTTTTTAATAAAATTAACTCTTTGTTGTTTTCGATTTCCTTTATTACTCTGTTTTCTGTTTCAATTATTTTTTTATCATTTATTGGATCTAATGAATATCTTTCGTTTTCTATTATTATAGAGCAATATTTAACACCAAATGACTGTTTTAGGAAACTTATTAGATAATTTGCCAGGTCTTTTATTTCTAATTTTTTATTTATATTAATCAGGAAGTTTTGGAATACCTCCATGACTTTTATTTGATTTCTTAGTTCTTCAATATCTTTTGTTTGATCAGACATTCAATTTTTGAATAATTATTTGTTTATAAATTTCTTGGAATTTTAATAAAATATTTGTAGCAAAATTTATAAGTAAGTTATCTTGAGGCAATTTGAAAAAGATGGCTGAGAGAACAAAAGCTCATGAATTAGCAGAAAAACAAAGAGAGATTTCAGTTTCTGAGTTCTTTGCAAAAAACAGGCATTTACTTGGTTTTGATAATCCTAGGAAAGCATTACTAATGGCTGTGAAAGAGGCAGTAGATAATTCTTTAGATGCATGTGAAGAAGCTAGAATTTTGCCTGAAATATATGTAGAGCTGCAGCAAATTAAAGAAGATAGATTTAAAGTTATAGTTGAAGATAATGGTCCTGGTATTGTGAAAGAACAAATTCCAAAAATATTTGGTAAGCTTTTATATGGTAGTAAATTTCATAGGTTGAGGTGTTCAAGAGGACAGCAAGGAATTGGTATTAGTGCTGTATTATTGTATGGTCAATTAACAACTGGAAAAGGAATGCACGTTACTTCTAGAATAGGTCCAAAACATCAAGCACATTATTTTGAAATTCATTTAGATACACAAAGAAATGAGCCAATAATAAGAGAAGATAAAACTGTTGAATGGAAAAGAGAACATGGAACTAGAATTGAGATTGAGTTACAAGGTACTTATCAAAAAGGAAAACAAAGTGCTGACGAGTATATAAAAGAAATTGCGTTGATTAATCCTCATGCTCAAATTATATATAAAACCCCTGAAAAAGAAACTTTAACTTATGCAAGGGGAGTAACTGATCTTCCTAAAGAGGCTAAAGAGATTAAACCACATCCTTATGGCGTTGAATTGGGTGTGTTAATTAGAATGCTCCAAAGTACTAAGGCAGGAACTATATCAATTTTTTTACATAATGATTTTTCAAGGATAAGTCCACAATTAGCTAGTGAAATTTGCGAAAAAGCAAAAGTAAATCCAAGAGCAAGACCTAGCACTATTGCAAGGGATGAAGCTGAGGTTTTATATAATACTATTCAGAGTACTAAAATAATTGCCCCTCCTACAGATTGTTTAAGTCCTTTAGGAGAAGAAGCTTCAATCAAAGGTTTGAAAAAAGAAATAAATGCAGAATTTTATTGTGCAGCCACAAGGCCTCCTAGTGTTTATAGGGGAAATCCATTTTTAATTGAAGTTGCATTAGCATATGGCGGAAGTTTAGAAAAAGAGGAACATGTTAAGATTATGAGGTTTGCAAATAGGGTTCCTTTATTATATCAGCAAGGTGCCTGTGCAACAACTGAAGCCATAATTGATACTGCATGGAAAAGTTATGGATTGAACCAGAGTAAAGAAAGCATTCCTGTTGGTCCTGTTGTTATTGTTATTCATATGAATAGTGTTTGGGTTCCTTTTACTTCTGAAGCTAAGGAAGCTATTGCTCATTATCCTGAAATAATCAAAGAAATGAAGTTGGCTTTACAGGAAGCTGGTAGACAAATGGCTTCTTACATTAGAAAAACTGTAAAAGCCAGAGAACAGCAGGAAAGAGTTAATTTATTTGAAAAATATATTCCAGAATTGGCTTCTGCCTTGAGTGGTTTGAGTGGTGAGAAAAAGACATTAATTGAAGAGGCACTGCAGAAGGTTTTAAAAAAAGGACTTAAGGAATTGTTAGCAGAAGTTAAAGAAGCTGAAAAAACAGAAATAAAGGGAAAGAATGTTGCATTTGGAGAAAAACAGAGTACTTTAGGTGAATTAGATGGTGTTTAAAAAAGAAGATCCAAAAAAAGCATTGAAAGAACTTGGTGATAAATTGATATATCAAATAAATAAAGGAAAAAATCCTGAAATAACTTTTCCTTTGAGAAATTTGAGCAATATTGTTTATGATTCCAAAAGTAAAACTTTGAAATTAGGTGATAAAATGGGCACTAGATCTTTTTTCAATGTTGCTCATGCTAAGAAATTCTTGCAGACTGTTGAGGTCGCAGCAGTAATTAAAGACAAGCTTTTGGGTTCTGGAAAACATTCTAGCCTTAGAGATGTTTTTTACATGACTAAGAGAACAATTCCAGGAACTAATGTTAATTTAGTTGATGAGCAGACTGAAAGCGACAAGGCTATTGAAGATTTAGAAGTTATAACTGGACTGTCGAGAGAGGAATTACATGTAAATGCCAATAAGAATGGGAGCGTTGCAGGAAAAGTTATAATTGAAGATAAGGGGGATATTATTGACTGGTCGAGATTAGGCAGCGGTGGTTGGGCTATACCTTCCAATGTAGAAAATATTAAATTCAAAAAAGTTGAAGCTAAATATATAATTTATATGGAGAAGGCTGCTGTTTGGGAAAGGTTAAATGAAGATAAATATTGGGCTAAGAATAATGCAATAATTATTTCTTCACAGGGACAGACTACTAGGGGAATAAGAAGGTTGTTACAGAGATTATATGAAGAATATGAATTACCAATTTATGTTTTATGCGATGGAGATATTTATGGTGCGTACATTTACTCTGTAATTAAATATGGTTCTATAGCTTTAGCTCACGCTTCTGAAAGGTTAACAATACCTGGAGTAAAATATATAGGTATAACTATGGACGATGTAGAAAAATATGACTTGAAGAAGCATTTTATTAAATTGGATGAGAAAGATTATGCAAGAATAAAACAAGTTAGTGAATATGATTGGTTTAAAGATAATAAAGCTTGGCAGAGACAATTTAAGATGATGAAGGAATTTAAGGCTAAAGTTGAAATTCAAGCCTTGAGTGCAAGAGATATAAGTTTTGTATCTGAAAAATATTTACCTGACAAAATCAAAAATAAAGAATTTTTAGATTAAATTTTTATAAAAATTCTCTTTTGTTAATTTATTAATATCTTTTAATCCCTTATTTAATAATTTCTTATCTTTATTTATAACTCCGTAATATGCGTTATTCATTGATATTTGATATCTATAATATTTAGCACGTAGTAGAAAATTCTTATCTTTTGGGCCTTTATAGTTTTTATAAATTTTATTTACAAATTCTTTATCAAATGTATAAAAATAAGCAAAGTCAGCTGCTGGGTCTCCAATATTTGTATCTCCAAAGTCAATAATCCCATTTATTTTATTATTTTTTACATTTACTAATATATGGTCTTCTACTAAGTCACCATGCCTTATTACTTTTTTAAATTTTGAATTTAGAGAAAAGAATATTTCATGATATTTAACTACACATTTTACTTCTTCTTTAGAAAGTGTAGAGAAATAAATCCTTTTTCTTTCTTCAAATTCTTTTCTTCTTCCTTCTATATTGTAGTTTATGGTTTCTGAAAATCCTGATTTTCTTGCTTTCTTAATTGGGAAATTATGAAGTATTGAAAGAAAATGAGCTAATTGTTTTGCAATATATTCTTTATTATTCAATTTATTAAAAACCCTTTTAGTAAAATCAAAGCCTTCTATTAATTTGTAGCCTCCGAAAGATCTTTCTTTAGATATAAAAATATAATCTGGCAATTTTATTTTTGATATTTTATTTAATTCTTTTAGAATGGATAATTCACTTTTAAAATGACTTAAATTTTCTTTATTTCTTGGAAACCTGAAAATATATTTATTATTTATTAATAACACAGAATTATCCCAACCCTTTTCAATTATTTTATATTTTATTATTTTTAATTTTGGAAATTCTTCCTTTATTTTATTTAGAAGTATTTTATTTTTCATCAGTTTTTTTAATTATATGCCAACCAAATTGAGTTTTTACAATAACTAATTCATTTTTCTTTGCAGAGAAAGCTGCGTTTTCAAATTCTCTAACCATTTTTCCTCTTGTAAACCAACCTAAATCTCCCCTTTTTTCTTACTAGGACATTTTGATTCTTCTATTGCTATTTTTTAAAATTATAACTTGCTTTAATTTTATTTAATAATTCTTGAGCTTTTTCTTGGCTTCCTAATAGAATATGTGATACTCTTACTTCTTTTACCATAGTTATTGTATTTATTTTTATTATATAAATTTAATTATATTTTGTTTAAAAATGGAACAAATAGATCTACTAATACTAATGCAAGTATTGAAGGTTCAAATCTTGGCATAAATGTTAATATTAAGAATGAAAATATAGCAGCTATTATACTATATATTATTCCACATTTAATATTTGTTGGTGCTGTCATTGGTTCTACCAACATAAAGAACATAAAAAATAGATTTGTACTAATTAATAATGTGCTAATTGTTATGGGGTTTTTTGTAATTAAATTGTATATGATAGAAATTGTAATGCTTGTTAGAAAATAAGGTATGGTAATATGAAATCTTTTAACTTTGTATGAGATGAATAAACCTAAAATTATTACCAACCAAGTTATTTGTGCAGCCCACCATTCAATTTTTGCATTAAATAATAAAATCACTAAAAATAAACCAAATACTGCAGGATTAAATATATGTTTATCATTGAATTGTATTATATGTTTTGATAAAATTGCTACTGCCCCAGCTATTAATGTTGTATACCAAGTTGAGTTTAGCATTAATGCTGTTGCAATAAAAAGACCGGAAATTATTGCTGAATCCGGCAGAACAAATTTTTTTTCTTTTATATAATTAATGGAAACATCTAGTATGGTTGTTGCTGCTAATGCAATTATTAATTGCGGGATTGTATTAAATATTCCATTTTTTATTATTCCAACTATTGTTAAGATAAATAGAACTATCACCATATAGGTTTTAAATGTTATTGGGAATGAAAATTTCATCACTAAATTTCGCTATTATTACTATAAAATGTTTTCCATCTTAGAATTTTCTTAAATAAAATGGACCAAGGTTATAACTAATTTCTCCTTCGTTACCATCTTCATTTAATTCTAGCCCAATACCCAATATATTACTATCCATTTTTAATCCCAATCTTATCTTTTGAATACTATAATCGTGCCCATTTTTAGATAGACCAGTGACTGCCTCTAAATTCCCAAAAATTTGTTTTTTATCTACAATTCTAGGTGTGTATTGTAAGTTTGTAACTATTTGTATATCGCCTTCTTTTATACCTGCGGTTGCTAATAAAAATAAATTGAAATTTCCTCTTTCGAAATAATATTCTGCTCCTAATCTTGGAACTAATCCAATATCTTGATCATATTGAAATTCCGCAACACTGGCTAATCCTTTATATCCTTTCATTGTTATATCTACAATTGTAAAATTACTAACTTGATTTTTATGATCTACTTTTGCTATATTTCTTCCAAAAAATCCAAATATTTTAGTAAAATCTTCTGATAATTTAATATCTAATGTAGAAGAATTATTTCCTAGTATTAATTCTGCAGATCCTTCAACAGCATTTGCTTTATTAGCATTAAATACAGCTAACCCACTTGCTAACACTGTTGCTATTAAGTATCTAGATTTCATTTTGTAAGTACTTTTAAGTAGTTATATTACTTATAAATTTTTCTCTTAATGAAAAATTATTTATTTTTAGTATTATATGTAGAAAGGTTTTTAAATAATCTGGAATGTTTTGTTTTTGAATGCCCTAGTAGCTCAGCAGGTAGAGCACATGTGTTCTACTTAAGGCCTGTGAAACTGTTACTTTCTGAGCAGAGATCATGGGGTCGCAAGTTCGAGTCTTGCCTAGGGCGTTTTTATTTTTCAAAATCTTTATAAACATTATTCAAGCCTTTTAAATTAATGGGCCTGTAGCTTAGCTTGGCTGGAGCACTAAACTGTAAATGTTTGCTCATTCGACTGATATCCCATTCTCTCTCTTCGGAGGTGAGAAATGAGAGCTCTGCTCTCTTGATGGGGTCTCGAAATCGAGAGAATTTTTATATTCCGATAAAGGTCGCCTGTTCAAATCAGGCCAGGCCCACCATTATATTCACTAAAAAAACTATTAAAATCATTTAAATATAATAAATTAAGTAAATAATTTATGATTGATAAAAAAATTCATGATAAAAATTTACAATTTTTAGAAAATTATTTATTAAAAAATAAGTTAGACTTTATTTATTATAAAAAAACTTTAAATGTTAAATATTTTTCTAGTGGTGGTGGAACGCATCTTTATTTAATTACAAATGGTAGCAATAGTTTTCTTGCCAGAATAAATTACTATTTTAAAAAGAATGAGTGGAGAGTTAAAAGACAAGAATATAATGTATTAAGAGAAATAGAAAATCTCAATATAAGTCCTAAGGCATTTTTATTAAATGAAAGAAATAATTTATTACAACATTTTACTATAGTTGAATATATTGACGGCAAATCAATAAATAAATTTACTAAAAATCAAATCATAAAACTTGCAAAAGATTTACATAAACTTCATAACTTCAAAATTTCTTACAATAAGTCTGATTATATTCCTTATAAATGCAATATATTTGAAACATTTTCTAATGGTGAAGATAAACAGATAGAGAATTATATAACTTTTTTAGGAATTAAACCCATAATTCCTATTTTTAACAATATAAAAAATATTTTAGGGCTTTGGTTCAATTCCTTGCCAATATTTAAAGACTGTAAAAAATTTGTTTTGTGTCACGGAGATTTGAAAAAAGAAAACATAATATCAGTAAAACAAGGAATAAAATTAATAGACTGGGAGTGTGCAGATATTGATATTTTAGAAACAGATATTGCAGGATTATTTTCAGGATGCAGATTTAATGATAAACAACAAAGCATATTCATTAGAAATTATTTTTCTAAATATCCTTTGCAGCTTGTTTTAGATAGAATAATTGCAATAAAAATTGTTTTAAATTTCTTTAACATTATTGAAGATTATTGCATTTATAAAAGAAAAAAATGGCATTCAAGTGATATGTTGAAAGATTTAATAAAATATAAAAATAAATTTGAAATTATAAAAAATTATATTAATTTTAGATATAATTGAACTTGTCTTAATAGATGTAATTATTTATTTTAGTGGAAAGCCTTTTAAATTATAAATTCTGAAATTTAATCATAAATTGGAGGTGCTATTATATAGCAAAAAAAAGATGAGTGGCGGAATGTGTTCTATGTGCCACTGTAACCTGTGTAGTTGTTCAAGTATGGGTTGGTTAAAAGTAGTTTGTGGTTTAGTTACTACAGTTTTAGGTTTATTGTTAATATGGCCTAGAGGTTGGTTTACATTTAACATACTTTTGTTTAATGGTATTCTTATTTGGTTTAAAGATGATTTTTTGGGCTTTAAAGGTCGCCATTAATTTTATATATGAGATATTCTTTTAATAATCATGGCAAGATTAGTTTTACATAGTTCACAGCAACCTGTAGAAGTTAAAATTGGAAATGAAAGTAAATGGGTATGTACGTGTGGACTAAGTAAGAACAAACCTTTTTGTGATGGTTATCATAAAAAGACATCAGATGAAGAGTCAAATAAAATTTATATTTATGATAAAGAAGGGAAGAGAGTAGAAGTTCAAAGTTTTTATGACTAATTTCTTAAAATTTTAAAAGCTTAATAGAAAGGCTTTTAAACCAGTATTTCCAGGATTTATTTATTAAATCGGAGGTGCTATTATATGGCAAAAAAAGAGACGAGTGGCGGAATGTGTTCTATGTGCCATTGTGATCCATGCAAGTGTGCAGGAATGGGATGGTTTAAGGCGTTATGCGGTTTAGTTACTGCAGTTTTAGGACTGTTAATGATATGGCCAAAAGGGTGGTTTACATTTGAACATTCTTTAGGTTTGTTAGTGTTCTTATTTGGATTACATATGTTATGGTGGGGGTTTAAATCCCATTAATTTTTTTATTTTTTTAGAAAGCCTTAAAAGTTTATTCTGATAATTTTAGTTAATGGCAAGAAAGAAGAAAAAATCTATTTTTATTGGAATGTTTATTGGGTTTTTTAGATTACTATGGTTTATTATTAAAGGAATTTATTGGGTTTTTAGATTTTTATTCATTAAACTTAAGAAGAAAAAACAAGAAGTTGAATATAAAAACAAGAATAGAATTAGACCTAAAATTGATGCAAGATATGAAGGTTTTGAAATTGTAAAAAGCTTAGATGGAGATTATTTTAAATTTGAAAATAAATTACTAAGCAACCCTAGTGCTATAGGAATAATTTTAGGTGCTAGAGGTACAGGCAAAAGTGCTATTGGTATGAAGTTATTAGAAAATATTAAAGCTAAAACAGATAGAAATGTTTGCGCAATGGGGTTTAAAAAAGAAACTTTACCTTATTGGATTAATGTTATTCAAAAAATTGATGGTATACCAAACAGTTCTATTGTTTTAATTGACGAGGCTGGAATTGAGTTTAGTTCTAGGGAATCTATGAGTGGTGTAAATAAATTACTATCGAGTTTATTATTAATAGCAAGACATAAAGACCTTTCAGTATTTTTTATTTCACAAAATTCTGCGAATTTAGAAATTAATGTAATAAGACAAAGTGATTTTTTAATTTTAAAACCTAGTTCTTTATTGCAAAAAGATTTTGAAAGAGGGAAGATAAAAGAGATTTATTCTGAAGCGCAAGAACATTTTGATGAATTTAAGAATGTAGAAGGATTAACTTATATTTATTCAAGTGAATTTAGGGGTTTTGTTAAAAATGGTTTACCAAGTTTTTGGAATAAAGATGTAAGCAAGGCATATAAATAAATTTATGTAGTATCCCGTAACCTTGTTACCCTTTTATTGAATAGACATTCTTGCCTGTATGGCAGGCAAAATTATAGGCAAGAAGAAGCTTAAATGGTTTCTAAGAAATAATAAAAGACTTACAAAAAAAGAATTAGGAATTATCATGGGGTTGCACACTAAATCAATTCCAAGAACTTATAAGAAATTAATCGAACGTGGAATTGATAATTATTATAGAATTAATGGTTCACCAAGGAAAGAAAGGCCATTAAAATGGACTGAACTAATAATCCAAGTATATGCAGAGCAGCATTGTGGAGCCAAGAATATGGAAATCATGCTTCGTAAACGCTATAATGTTAACGTGCCTCATAATTACATACACAAAGTACTTATGAGTAATGAGATGGCTAAGGAAGACAAGAAGAAACAGAAACATAGAAGCTACAGGCCTTATGCTAGGGAGCACAGTAACAGCGCATGGCATACAGATTACAAATGGGTAGAAAATACTCAATGCTGGCTGATAGCTTACATTGATGACCATTCAAGATTTATTACTGCTTATGGGATGTTCAATGAAGCAACGACAGAAAGTGCATTGAAGATTCTAAATATTGGGATTAAATTGTATGGAAAGCCTCGTGAAATAATTACAGACAAAGGTGCGCAGTTTTACGCAAATAAAAAGACACTTGAAGGGAATAAAGGAATAAGCACATTTGAGAAGGAACTTGAAAGTTTAGGGATTAAATTGATAACTGCTCGCAGGAATCATCCACAGACAAACGGGAAGATTGAAAGATGGTTCAAGACATGGATTGAACATCACTGGAGATACAAAGATATTCATGAATTTGTACACTGGTACAATTGCATAAGGTATCACAGTGCAATTGAATTTGATACTCCATTGGAACATTACAGAAAGGGGTTCAGAAAACTATTGATTTATAGGTAACAGACTTGTGGGATACTACATATAAATAAATTTAAGGAAACATTTATAATATTCAAATATTTTTATGCTATTATGGAAATTAAGTTATTTACTGCTACAAAAGCTTTTATTGTTTATAATGGAAAGGTTTTATTACTTAAAGAGTCAATGAAATATACAGATGGTTCTAATGCTGGGAAGTTTGACGTTGTTGGTGGTAGGGTTAAACCTGGGCAAAGGTTTGATGAAAGTTTAATTAGAGAAATTCAGGAAGAAACTGGATTAAATATAAAAATCGGCAGGCCATTTTTTGTAAACGAATGGAGGCCTATTGTAAGGGGAGAGCAATGGCAAATTGTCGGTACGTTTTTTGAATGTTTTTCTGAATCAGATAAAGTTTTACTAAGTGAAGATCATGAAGAATATGTTTGGATTGATCCAAAAGAATATAAAAAATATAATCTTATTGATAATTTAATTCCTGCATTTGAAAACTATATTAATAGATAAATTCATACTTTTTTAGCTATGTAAGTAACCCAAATTTTTTTACTGTCTAATTGATCTTTATCTTTAAAATATTTTAATATTTTAAATTTGTTTTTATTTAGTAAGTTTTTTATTTCTTTTTTTGTGAAATTTCTTCTGTATCTTAAGGCTTTAAATTTTGCAAATGGGTGTTGGAAAAATCCTTCTTTAGGTTTTTTGTTTAAATCTGTTGTTATTATAACTAACCCGTCTTTCTTTAATAATTTATGAATTTTTTTTATTGTTTTTGTTAATTCTTTTGGTGGGAATAAGTGAATAAAATATATTGCAAATATTGCTGAGAAGTTTTCTCCCCCAAAATTATGTTGTAAGAATTCATCGTTAATGATTTTTACCCTTGGTGCTAATTTTTTTACTACCCTTGCTCTATTTTCTGCGAATTCTATTGCTATTACTTTGTAACCTTTCTCTGATAAAGTTTTAGAGACATAACCATTTCCAGGCCCCAGCTCTAATACATTTGAGTTTTTATCAAAAAATTTACAAGCTTTGTTTATTATTTTGTTGTAATTATTTTTTTTCTTAATTATTCCTTTTTTTGCATCCCCTATTGTCTTATTGTAAGTTTCTTTATTTATTTTAAGATATTTTTTCATTATATCTTTCTATATTCTCCACCGCAGAATTTTATTATTAAATTGCAAATTTCTTGTAGTGCCTCTTCTAAGTATTGATCTGAAGTAAATTCATTACCTTGAACGTAAAGAATAATATTTTTTGTTTGCTCAGTTACTTTTGTTTGATTCCCTTGTTTAATATCTGCTCTGCAAAGAACTTTTTCGTCATCCACACAACCAAATTCACCAACATTGACTTCTTCTTTTTCATTTTTGAATAAAGGAATATAAAATTCAGTCCCATTTAATATTTTGAATCTTACACCACCTCTAATTTTTTCCCTATCATGAGCACCTACAACCAAACTTTTTTTAAGCGAAACCAAATTGTAAGAATCAACTGCTGTATTTATTGTTGGTAGTTTTCCACCTTTTTTTACTAATTCTATTAAATTATAGACTGAACACTTTCCATTTTTTATTTCTAATTTCTTGTAGTAGTTGTCATAGCCTTCCATTACTTTTTCATTTATTTCAAAACTATGTTCTGCTTCATCTTTTAATTTTTCCAAACCCATATGTTTTCTTTTTATATTTAGTCCTATAATTTCTGCGAATTTTACTTTAATACCTACTTTTGAAACATCTGGGTCAACTGAGCATTTTATATTGCTGAATTTTGCTTCGAACAATTGTTCTTCTTTTGTCAGAACTTTCGTAAATAATATTTCTCCTTTATTTATTTTTGTTGTTGGAAGCAATCCAGGCTTACAATCTTTTAGCGTTGCTTTAACAATTGCTAATCCTATTTGGTTGTTTATTTTTTCAGAAGTACTTGGCATAAATGGCTGTATTAAAATTGAAATAATCCTTATCGCATCTACAAGATTGTAAAGTATTTTATTTAATTTTTCTTTATTTTCTATTTGCCATGGAGCTTTTTCATTGATGTAAAAATTACAATTTTGTATAAAGCCAAATATTCCAGCTATTGCGTTGTGCGGCTCTAAGTCTTCAATAAACTTATCTATTTTTTTTATATCTAAATTTTTAAATAATTCTTTATCTATTTTATCTTTTTTAATTTCTGAATTTAATTTTTTCTCCATTAATGTTAATGTTCTTGATATTAAGTTTCCTAATTCATTTGCTAGTTCATTATTCAATCTTGTTCTTAGTGATTCTTCTGAGAAATCACCATCTTGACCAAATGGTATTTCTCTTACGTAATAATATCTCAATGCATCTACCCCGTATTTATTTGCTAAGTAAATTGGATCTATTACATTTCCTAGACTTTTAGACATTTTTTGTCCGTTTACTGTAAAAAACCCATGTGCAAATACTTTTTTAGGAAGTTTGTAACCTGCAGATAAGAGCATACCAATCCAAGTTATTGCATGAAATCTTATAATGTCTTTCCCCATTAAATGAATATTTGCGGGCCAATATTCTTTAGGGTGTAAGTAATTTATCAAAGCATCAAACCAGACATATAAGCGCGTTTTTTCATCTCCTGGGAATGGAATTCCCCAGTTCATACTCTGTCTTGTTATACTTAGATCTTTTAAACCCATTTTTAGGAAATTAACTATTTCGTTTTTTCTTGATGTTGGTTGAATAAAATCTGGATTTTCTTTTATATGTTTTAAAATTTCATCTCGGTATTTGCTTAATTTAAAGAAGTAGTTTTGTTCTTCTATGTATTTTGGTTCCTTTATATGATCTGGACACAATCCATTTACTAAATCTTCTTCAGTTTTAAAAGCTTCACATCCTTCACAATATAAACCAGAATAAGTTCCTTTGTAAATATCTCCTTTTTTCTTTACTTTTTCTATAAATTCAGTTACTAACTTATGATGTCTTTCTTCTGTTGTTCTTATGAAATCGTCATTACTTATGTTTAATACTTTCCAGGTTTTTAGATATTCTTCTGACATAAAGTCTGTAAATTTTTTTACATCTTTAAATCCTAATTTAATTGAAGCTTGTACTGTTTTTTGTGCATTTTCATCTAATCCTGTAAGATAGAAAACATCTTCATCTTTTAATCTGTGCCATCTTGCTATTATGTCTGCTGTTACTGTTGTATAAGCTGTTCCAACAGAAGGTTTATCGTTTATGTAATAAATTGGTGTTGTAATATAAAACTTTTTCTTTTTTTGCATATTTTGCTTTGATTCTTGTGAATATATAAAAGTTCCTTCTTGTATTTGTTGTTTGTTCATTTGTAGTTGCCTCCTAATTTATCTAAGGCTGTTAATTTGCAATACCCTTTGCGTACTGTTGCTATTGTTTAAATGATTCTTGCTTTGGATTTTATATAAATATTATGATAGCTTGGACGTATTGAAGTTGTTAAAATTAAAGAATAGCCCGTGGAGGATTTGAACCTCCGTCAGAGGATTTCTCTTATTCATCCAGAGTCCCCTCAAAGGAAGTTTTTTAAATTTACTTTATCCTTGGCCGCTAGACGAACGGGCTGTTAGTTTTTAAAAATTGTTAAAACTTTAAATAGTTAATTGTTGTTCTATGATTTATGCACTACTAGTGTAATGGTAGCATTAAACCTTCCCAATTGAACTTTTAGAAAAAGTTTCTATAGAAGGAATAAGGTTTCGATCTGGGTTCGAATCCCAGGTAGTGCATCTTTCTATAGATAAAAATAATATCTTCATCTGTTCCTTTAGATTTTCTTGCAATGTCAAAGAGATTTTTATTTATTTTGAAGTTTGGTTCTGGATCTTTTGGGTCTGGCTGATGCAAATAAATATTTTCTTCATCAAACCCTACTATGGGTAAAAAATGACCAATGTATCTTTCTAGATTTTTTATTTTACCCCAATCTATTAAAACAATAGCGGTACAATTTTTATTTATTTTTGATATTATCTCTTTTATAGAAATTTCTCTTTCTTCCATCTTTACTTTATATTTTATACACTCTGCTTGTAGTTTTTTAATTTTTATTTCTGCAGTTTCTGCACCATCTGTTTCTCTTTGATAATATTCTAAATCAAAATTTTCTGGATTAAATCCTAGAGATTTACTGTAAAATTCTGTTTTAAATCCAAGTTGTGCAGCAGTTTTTGCTAAACCAGTAGTCCATGTTGCTCCCGTACTTTCACTTTCAACTAATTTTTTTATTTTTTCTCTATTGTGTTCTTCTCCAAAGAATTCTAATACCATTTGCAATGCTGCTGGACCACATTCATTTATTCCTTGTATGTAAAATGGAACTTTTAGTAACATAGTTTTTTTATCATTTATGGAAATATTAATATTTATGTATTTAAGTATATAAATATGAATCAAAAACATATTTTAGAGATAATTATCATTTTAAAAAAAGCTTATCCTGATGCAAAATATTACATTAATTTTTCTAATCCTGTTGAATTATTAGTTGCTGCAATACTAAGTGCTCAAGTTAGAGATGAGGTTGTTAATGCTTGCACTAAAGATCTTTTTAAAAAATATAAAACTGCTGAAGATTTTGCTGAATCTGATTTGAAAGAATTAACTAATGA
Source organism: Candidatus Woesearchaeota archaeon (assembly GCA_018302765.1). Classification (GTDB taxonomy): domain Archaea; phylum Nanobdellota; class Nanobdellia; order SCGC-AAA011-G17; family GW2011-AR18; genus JACPCE01. The sequence goes on along the minus strand of JAGVZG010000006.1, from coordinate 29,185 downwards.
TATTAAAACAATTACTTTTGCTGGAAATAAAGCGAAAAACATTAAAGAATCTTGTAAGATTTTAGTTGAAAGATACAATGGGAAAATTCCTAAAACTATTGAAGAATTAACAAACCTTCCTGGAGTAGGAAGAAAAACAGCCAATACAATTTTAATCAATACTTATGGCATTGTTAATGGTATTCCTGTAGATACACATGTTATTAGGTTGAGCTACCGTTTAGGTTGGACTAAAAATAAAAATCCAGACAAAATTGAAAAAGATTTGGATAGAATAATTCCTGAAAAAGAATGGGGGAAGATTTCTTATATTTTGAAGGCACATGGAAGGGCAATTTGCCAAGCTCTAATTCCTTATTGTAACAAATGCCCTTTGAATAAGCTATGTCCTAAAAATGGAGTAAGTAAATATAATTAATTTTTATTAATTACTTTTGACAGGTGGTTTCGATATTTATTTAAATAAGGTTATTTATTTAAATTATATGCAAAAAGACTGGTGGATTGGTATTGTTGCAGGTTTTATAGTTTCTTTTCTTATATTCACTGCTGGATTTTATAGTGGCAATGTTGTTAATGGCAATGCAGTACTTGATTTTTTTAAGTATAGAAGTCCTGAGCCTACAAAGTTAATCTATGACAGGCCTGAACTTAATGGATCTATGCAAAATGCGACACAGGATATTATTCCTATGTGTGTTTTTGTTGGAGAATATGGTTTTAACGGTCTTCAATCACCAGCAGTCAACTTCCGCTTTGCAAACAAGATAGTATCAACTAAAGACGTATGTAATTCTTATTCTGGTTTGACTGGAAATTATATTTCAGTTGCTTATTTGTTATCACAGGAAACTACTCGTTATAAGAGTAATGATAGAACTTGTAGGGATTTTTCTTTTGTAGAATACAAAAAAACTTTTTATCAAAAGAATCCAGATAGTCCAAATGAAGTGGCTGTTTTTGTTGACGTAACACCGCAGCAGGATATGGGAAAATGTATGAATAGTAATGGCGGAGATTATAAATATTCCATGTGGAATACTGGTGTTTTATGCTGTGCACCTAATAAAAGGTTAAAGGTAGCGCTAGGTGCTCCATGAATATTAAATTCATTGTGAAAATTAGTTATAAAATAGGTAATTATATAAAAAATATAGTTGTTTTATATTCTTATTAATTTTTATAAATTAGAAAAGTATTTAATATAAAATAAATCTAAAAATACATGGTTGGGTTTGAAGAGGTGACTGGTTTTCTAGTTCAGGCTGTCAGTGAACCTGTTAAGCTTGGCTGGGTTATATTTGGTGTTTTGTTGTTATTAGTTGTTTTATTTTCTATTAAGCACTTTTTGGATATAGCCGTAGATATGTGGAAAATACCTTTTGCAGTCATACTTGACGCTATAGATTTGTTAGCTTATGATAAGCCTTATTTGGATATCGTGGCTGCACTTGGCGCTTTTGTATTGTTTTGGGTATTTGCTAAGAGAGGACATCATTTATCAAAATTATTGGCTATTTTAGCCGCAGCTGAAGCTTTGGTTGGTTTCTGGATACTTCCACAATTTGCCTTTATCACAAATCTCTTGCCTTTATCTACAATACTTATGTTTATTTTGGTTTGGTCTGATTAGAAAAATTTTTAATATAGTTGTTTAATGTATTTTATATGAATTCATGGTTGGTTTTTTTAGTTTTCTTGACTTTTGCCTTTGTAGTTTATTGGGTATTGGTAGGAGAAAAAAAGCAGAAGGAGATGTTGTACAGATGAATTTTATAAAAAAAATTTTTGATGGAAATATTGATGACGAGGTACATAGACAGTTTAAAAGATTTAGTAAAGGAGAATTTCAAAACAGGGCAGTGATTGAGATGAATGTTGGCAAGGAATTAAAGATAAAAACCAGTTTTGAATTTACTAATGAATTTGTTAGGTTTTTAGCTGGTACAATTAAAGATAAAGTTTATGTCAGTGGGGGAATAATAACTACAAAAGATATAAGACAAGGTTTGGGTTTTGATATAGCAAATATAAAGCAATTTGCAGGTGTGAAAACTTTTGAAGTTGGTACAAATATTGCTAAGGGTGATTTAATTAAAGTTATGAATTCTTTTTCAGATGCAGTATTTTGTTTGAGCTTTTCAACTGAGTACGGAAGTTTAAAGGCTAAAGTTAAGTCTCCGAAATCTGCAAAGCCTGGAAAAGGTGATGGAAATGATGTTAAAGCAGACCATTGTGTTTTTGTTACTAAAGACTTAGAATTTAAAAAAGAATTTGCTTTTGATATCAAAGAGGAATTTAAAAAATTTAAAGTAGTTCATGATTTTATTATAAGTGAATTAGTTGTTCCTAAGGAGTACCAGAATGACTTTGAGAAAGCGAGGATTTATGCCAGAAGAAAAGGAAAGCTGGTTAGAAAGGTTGAAGTTGATGGAAAAAACTTTGTAAAGGAAATTAGTTTTGAGGCTTAATTTTATTTTTTTCTTGTTGTTCCATACATGAGTGCAGACATAGCTAATAATTCTAATGCAATGTAGGGTGATTTTATTTTTAGGGTTTCATTTGCATTTTGTTTATCTTCTAGCGTGTATGTTACGCCTGACTGCCTGGGTATTACGCCTTTTATTACAAGACCATTTCTAACATTTACGAGGTTTTTTCTTATTTGGTCAGGGGTTCTGTCTCCTATGTACGGTGGGGTTGCGACCAAAAAATATGATATACTTAGTGCTCCTGTTAAACATGACGCTTCTAGAATTCCAAAAGAAGATTTACCTTTTCTTCTAGATCTTGCGATAGAACCAATACCTAAAAATCCAAGTGCCGTAAGGCCTTCATAAGCACTAAATCTTTTAGCCTGATTTAATCCCTTAAATTTATTTTTGTTTTCTTTAGTAATTGTTCCTTTGCTTTTCAAATAAACTTCTTGTGCTTTTTCTGCTGCAAGTTTTAAATCATACAACGACAAACTAGCAGAAGCTAAGCTTAGACTAAACATTACGGCTTCTAAACAATGATAAATCTTATTTTTTATAGACATTGTAATTATTGTATAGTAGTTAATTTATAAAATTTACTGTTTTTCTTGTTGTTTAATTTTTATGCAGATGCGACTGGTTTGAGAAAGTTGTACTGCACTATTAACAAAATAAAAATCTTAACTGGTACATAGATTCCAATAACATATACAACTACTGACAAATAATTAACTTTATAAATAAGTTTGTAATTACAGTTTTACCCTACTGGTCACTTGTTAGAAGGCCGCTGATTCTAGGTGTTTTGAAGTGTTAGGACAGAAGCTTTATAAAAGCATCAAAGGTTGCAAGATAACCAATGGCAAAAATAAGAAGACCTAGACATGGAAGTTTGCAGTTTTGGCCTAGAAAGAGAGCTAAAAGGCCTTATGCGAAAGTAAAGTCATGGGCAAAATCTAAAACTGTTAATTTGTTGGGCTTTGCTGGATATAAGGCAGGCATGACACATGTTGCTTTCAAGGACAACAGGCCAAATTCTCCTACCAAAGGAGAAGTTGTTGTTTGGCCTACGACAGTTATTGAATGCCCTTCAATTAAAGTTTTTTCTTTAAGATTTTATAAAAAAACACCATACGGTTTAAAAATTGTTTCTGAAATTCTAAATTCAAAACTTGATAAGGAACTAACTAGAAAGGTTAAATTAGCGAAAAAACAAGACTTCGACAATAAGATTAAGGAAGTTTCTTCTAAATTAGACCAATTTGATGATTTAAGAGTTAATGTTTACACCCAGCCACAAAAAACAGGAATTGGAAAGAAAAAACCTGAACTTTTTGAATTAGGCATAGGTGGCAGTACAATTAAGGGCAAATTTGATTACGCTATTAGTTTGCTAACAAAAGAAATTAAAGTATCAGACGTAATAAAACAAGGTTCTAAAGTTGATGTTCATGCTGTTACTAGAGGTAAGGGCTTTCAAGGTGTTGTGAAGAGATTTGGGGTTCATTTGATGAGTCATAAAACAGAGAAGAAAAGAAGAACAAATATTTATGGACCAACAAATCCTAGTAAAATTCTTTGGGGAATGATTATGCCTGGTAGAATGGGTTTTAACTTAAGAACAGATTACAATAAAGATATTTTACTTTTAGGAGACAAGCCTGAAAATGTCAATCCAAAGGGAGGGTTCCTGCATTATGGTATGGTTAGAAATGATTATTTGTTAATTAAGGGAAGCGTTGCAGGCCATGTCAGAAGGCTTGTTACTTTTACTGAATCAATTAGAAACTCCAAAGGAATTGGACAAGGCATGGAGTTGCAGTATGTTAGCCAGGAGAGCAAGCAATGAAAGCAGAAGTCTTTGATTTGGATGGTAAGAAAATAAAAACTATAGAGTTACCAGAACAGTTTTATGAGAATTATGAACCTGATTTAATTAACAGAGCTATTTTGGCAATATTTAGTCATCGTAGACAGCCTTATGGAACAATGCCTTTAGCTGGTCAAGGTTACTCAGCTAAGTTATCAAGGAGAAGGAGAGACTACAAAGGTGCTTACGGCAAAGGAATTTCAAGAGCTTCAAGAAAAACAATGTGGAGACGAGGTATGCAATTTGGTTGGGTTGGAGCTATTTCACCCGGAACTGTTGGTGGAAGAAGAGCACATCCTCCTAAAGCAACCAAGATTTGGGGTTTGAAAATAAATACCAAGGAAAAAAGGAAGGCTATAAGAAGCGCCTTGTCAGGAGTTGTTCAAACAAATAATTTAGTTGTTGTTGAAGATAAATTTGAAAATTTGAAAAAGACTAAAGACGTCAAAAAAGTTTTAAGTGCTTTAGGATTTAATATTGAAACAATAAAAAGAAAGAAGCCTGGCAGAGCTAAGTCTAGAGGAAGAGCAATCAGATTTAAGAAAAATGCTTTGATTGTTTTTTCTAAGAATTGTTCAACTGTTAAGGCTATTTCTAATGTTGCAGGATTTGACAGTACAGATGTTAAAAGTGTTAATGCTAATTTATTGTCTTTAGGTTATGGTATACCGAGGCAGTGTGTATTTACAGAAGGAGCATTAAGTTTGTTAGCTAAAGACAAATTATTTTTAGGTGATAAAAAATGAGAATTGATCAAGTTATTATGTACCCATTGGCCACAGAAAAGGCTGTAAGGATTATGGAAAAAGAGAATAAACTTTTATTTGTAGTAGATTTAAAATCTAAAAAGGAAGATATAAAAAAGGCTGTTGAAAAGTCTTTTGAAGTTAAAGTTGATGAAGTTAACACTTTTGTTACAAATAAAGGAGAGAAAAGAGCTTATGTTAAATTAACTAGCGCTTTTCCTGCTATAGATATAATGACGAAATTGGGACTGATGTAAAAATGATAAATTATAAACTAGTAATTTGTGGAAGTGAAAGAAGATTCTTGGAGCTTGAAGGAGATAGGACAGAACTAGTAAAAATTACTTCTACAAGTAGAGGTTTATCTGGATGGTATATTTATCTAAGAGGCGGTGAAAAAAATCAATTTATAAGACAGGGAAATGAAGGATTGTTAGACAGGATTTTTTGCAGTACGCAGTATTTACAATTTGATACTAATTTAGGTCTTCTTCCTAATAGTTTTCATGAAAATTATTCTCCTGTTGGACCTTCAGTTCATTTAGAGGAATACAACGTAGGAAGAAAAATTTTGGAAGAAGTAGAATTATGGGAAGATAAGGGTAGTAAATAATGGGAAAAAGAATTACAAGTCAAAAACGTGGAAGAGGAACAAGAAGGTATATTGCACCTAGTCATAGGTTTTTTGCAAAGGCAAAACATAAATCTTTAGATAAAGACAGGAATTATTTTGGTAAGGTCGTAGAAATTGCACATAGTGTTAGCCATAGTTCACCTATAGCAATTATTAAATACGATGATGGAGAAATTGGACATATTATTGCTCCAGAAGGTATTGGTGTTGGGGATATAATTTATAGCGGAAAAACTAATGAAATAAAAACAGGTAATACTTTACAACTTTCTGAAATTCCAGACGGTACTTTAATTTACAACATAGAGAGCAAAGCTGGCGATGGCGGAAAATTTGTCAGAGCTTCAGGCACTTTTGCTAAAGTACTTTCCAAGACAGGGAATAAAGTTAAAATCTTAATGCCGAGCAGGAAAGAAGTTGATTTCAATTCTTCTTGCAGGGCAACTGTTGGTATTGTTTCTGGAGGCGGAAGGCTTGAGAAACCATTTATTAAAGCAGGCAATAGGTGGCATGCGATGAGAGCAAGAGGAAGATTATATCCTATAACATCAGCTGTTGCAATGAATGCTGTTGAGCACCCATTTGGGTCTGGTAGAGGAAGGCATATGGGTAAACCCAGTGTCGCTCCTAGGCATGCACCCCCTGGAAGAAAAGTAGGCCAAGTTAGAGCTAGGAGGACTGGAAGAATAAGATAAAATGGCAAAGAAGGAACTTACTTATAGGGGAAAATTAGCAGACGAGTTAAAAAATATGAATTTAAATGATTTTATTAAATTAGTTCCTTCTAGAGCCAGGAGAACTTTGAAAAGAGGACTAAATGAACAGCAGAAAAAATTATTATTGAAAGTAAAAATGTTTAGAGATGGAAAATTAAAGAAACCTATTAAGACGCATTGCAGGAATATGATTGTCATTCCAGAACTTCTGGGCGCGACTTTGCATATATATAATGGCAAAGAATTTATTCCAGTTGAGATAACTTATGAAATGCTTGGAAAATATTTAGGAGAATTTGCAATGACAAGAAAGAAAGTTGAACATAGTGCTCCTGGTATAGGTGCTACAAAGTCAAGCGCTGCTATGAGTGTGAAGTAAAATGGCTAATACAATTAATACTGCATCTTTGAATGTTAAGGGTTTACCTATATCTACAAAGATGTCTGTTGAGATTTGTAATTTGATTAGGAATAAGTCTTTATTGAGCGCTAGGAGAATTTTGCAAGACGTTGTCACCATGAAAAGGCCGATTCCTATTAGAAGATTTAATGCAGATTTGGCGCACAAACCAGGAATGGCTGCAGGCAGATACCCTATTAGTGCAAGCAAAGTTTTTTTGGGACTACTGGATTCAGTTGAGGCCAATGCTGAGAATAAAGGATTAAACGTTAATAATTTGCTTGTAGTTTTTGCAAAAGCTGATAAAGGCGATGCGAGGCGACGTTATGGTAGAAAGGGTGGAGTAAAAATGAAAAATACCCATGTCAGCTTAGTTGTTGAGGAAAAAACAGATACTAAGGAATTAAAAAATGATTGAGAGACAAATAGTTGCACAGAAATCTAAAGAGAGAGCAATAGAGGAATTTGTATTTTCTTATTTAGGAAGAGTTAGCTGTAGTCATATAATGATGCAGAGAACTCCTTTAGGAGAAAAAATCAGTGTTTATACTTCAAGGCCTGGTTTGATTGTTGGTAAAAAAGGTTCAAATATAAAAAAACTTACAGAATTATTAAAGGCTAAATTTAATATGGAAAATCCACAGCTTGAAGTTGTTGAGATTACAAATCCTTTTATTGATGCGGCTTCTGTTGCAAGATCTTTGATAAGTGGTTTTGAAAGGTTTGGCCCTAAGAGGTTTAAAGCTATGGCTTATAAGGCATTAGATGACGCTTTGAAAGCTGGCGCGCGCGGAATAGAAATAGTTATATCTGGCAGAGGCGTTCCTAGCGAGAGAGCGAAAAGTTGGAGATTTTCTGCAGGCTATTTGAAAAAGTCAGGAGACATATCTGCAAATTATGTTGACAGGTCTTATGAGTATTGTAATTTGAGAAGTGGAACTATTGGAATTAAAGTAAGTATTTTGCATCCTGAGGTTGTCTTGCCTGATGATGTTAAAATTAAAGAGGAAAAAGTTGAGGTAAAATTGGAAGTTAAGAAGGAAGAAGAGAACAATGGCGATAAGAAAGAATGAATTAAAAAATATGAGCAGAGAAAATATGAAAATTAAAATTGTTGAGCTAAAGAAAGAACTAATGAAATTAAAATCTCAAGTTGCTAGAGGAACTCCACCAGAGAATCCAGGTAAAATTAGGTCTTTAAAGAGAAATGTTGCTAAGATTTTAACTATGTTAAGTAAGAAAAAACAAGTAGGAGGTGGCGAGTAAAGTTATGGAAGTATGCAATGTATGCAGTTTGCCTAAGGACCTTTGTGTCTGCCAAACGCTTGCAAGAGAAGAACAAAAAATCACTGTGAGCATAGTAAAAAGAAGGTTTGGTAAGTTAGCTACTACTGTTGAAGGCCTTGATGAGAAGACAATCGATCTAAAGGACTTGATTAAGAAGCTAAAAACCAAACTTGCATGTGGTGGCACATCAAAGAACGGCATAATTGAGTTGCAAGGTAACCATGTTGAAAAAGTTAAGAGTGAACTTATAAAACTTGGTTTTAATGAAAACTCAATTATTGTAAAACAGGTGCGCTAAAAATCATTTTTGTGATTTAAGGTTAGCAAAGGTTTTGCTTGGCAAAATAAAAATCATGACTGTGTTTGTGTAAAATGACTAAAGAAAATATTATTATTTTTGTAGGCGAGAATAAGGCCACTTTTGGATTAAATAGTAGTTTATTTAATAAATATAAGTTGAGGATAGGTATTGAAAATGAATAAAGTTATTGATATTGGGTTGGGAGTAAAAGTCCCTGATGAAAAATGTAATGATAAGCACTGTGTTTTTCATGCAGGATTTAAGATTAGGGGAAGAGAATTTATAGGAGTAGTAGTCCGAACCAATGCCCAAAAAACTGCAGTAGTTGAGTGGGAGAGATTATTTTATTTATCAAAATATCAGAGATATGAAAAAAGGAGAAGTAGGCTGCAGGTTCACAACACTTTATGTATGGGTATTAAAGTTGGGGATAAGGTAAGGATAGTAGAATCTAGACCTATAAGTAAGACAAAAAATTTTGTTATAGTTGAGAGGTTATTATGAAAGCAATTAAAGGCAATGTTACCAAAGGCTTGCAAAGAGGAAGCTATCTTGTAGCTTGTGATAATTCAGGAGCCAAAAGATTATTTATTATATCTTTTAGAGGAGGCAAAGGTGTTAAGGGAAGAAACCCCTCTGGCGGTGTTGGTGATTTTATTACTGCCTCAGTTAGAAATGGAAATCCAGAGATGAGAAAAAAAGTTGTTAATGCAGTCATAGTCAGACAGACAAAAGAGTATAGAAGAGCAGATGGTATAAGAGTTAAATTTGAAGATAATGCTGCTGTTGTTTTAAAAGATGACAAGGGGAATCCAAAGGGTACTTTAGTTAAAGGCCCAATTGCTAGGGAGGTTGTTGCTAGATGGCCTGCAGTGGCTAAGATAGCAAAATCTGTAGTTTGATAATATGAAAGAATGGAGCAGACATTGGGTTAGGAGTAAAAATCCTAAGAAACAGAGGAAATATGTGCTTAATGCACCATTTCATATAGCTAGAAAGTTAATGAGCGTAAGATTAGCTAAAGATTTGAAGACTAAGTTTGGTAAGAGAAATATTCCTGTTAGAAAAGGAGACAAGGTTAAAGTTATGGTTGGACAACTTAAGGGAAAGATTGCTAAAGTGATTAAAGTGAATTTAAATAATAAATTTGTTCATCTTGAAGATACATTTGTTGTAAAAAGAGATGGAAATAAAGTACCTATATCTTTTCATCCATCTAATCTTATGATTTTAGAACTTTATTTGGATGATAAATTTAGGAAGAAAGCACTGGAGAGGAAATAAATATGGTACAAAATCATTTATCAAGGTTAGCGGCTCCAAGAGTATGGGGATTGAAGAGAAAAACAACTAAGTGGATAGCTAGGCCTATTCCAGGTCCACACCCTCTGAAATTAAGTTTAACATTGTCTTTTTTACTTAGAGACATATTAGAATATGCTAAAACTACTAAAGAAGTCAAAAAAATATTAAATGAAGGGCAGATTTTGGTTGATGGAGTTGTTAGGAAGGAATACAGATTCCCTGTTGGTTTGATGGACGTTCTTGAGATTCCGAAGTTGAATGAATATTACAGGGTTGTTTACAATAATAATGGTAGGTTTTCTTTAGTTGCTATAAAAAAAGATGAAATTAAATTAAAATTGTTAAGAATAATAAGAAAGACCGTAGTCAAAAGTGGAAAATTACAGTTAACTTTCCACGATGGAAGAAATATTTTAGTTAATAAATTTGATGGTAATGTTGGTGATAGTGTTTTATTTGACTTAACTAAAGGAAATATTAGTAAAATTATAAATCTTAAAAAAGGTTCGTTAGTTTATTTGAGCGGTGGTAGCCATGTTGGCAAATTTGGTAAAGTTAAAGATGTAATAAAAGCGAAAGACTTGCAGAAGCCTAAAGTTATTGTTGAAGTGGATGATAGTGAGTATATTACTATTGCTGACTATGCTTTTGTTCTAGGTGATAACAAACCAGAAATAAGTCTGGAGGTTAAGAAATGAATATTATGAGAGAGATTAAAGTTGAAAAAATAACTTTAAACATTGGAGTTGGAGCACCAGGCGAAAAACTAGAGAAGGCTATGAAACTTCTTAAAAATATAACAGGGTTAAAACCTGTTCCTACTTCAAGCAATAAAAGGATTCCTACATGGGGAGTAAGACCAAATTTAAATATAGCTTGTAAGGTAACTGTTAGAGGAAAAAATGCTGAGAAACTTTTAGTTAATTTGTTAAGTGCTGCAGATAATAAATTATCAAGAAATAAATTTGATAAGTTTGGTAATTTTTCTTTTGGTATTCCTGAATATATAGATATTCCAGATGTTCAATATGATGCAAGCATTGGCGTTATTGGATTAGAAGTTGCTGTTACTTTGGGTAGACCTGGTTTTAGAATTGGCAAAAGATCAATACGTACGAGGAAAATTCCTATGAAACATAGAATAACAACTGATGACGCTGTGAATTTTATGAAAGATAAATTTGGTATTGTTGTAGGTGAGGAAGAATGACTACTAAAGATTTTAAGAAAGCATTTAAGCAGCTTGAAGCTAAGCCTACAAAGCTTAAGAAATTTTTGAAGCATAATTCACCCAAAACCAGAACTACAGGCATTGGCCTTAGAAAATGTAAAAGGTGCGGCAGGTTCGGGGCACATGTAAGGAGTTATGGTATTAATTTGTGCAGGATGTGTTTTAGAGAAGATGCCCAGCGAATAGGATTTAGGAAGTTTAGTTAGGAGGAGAAATGAGCTTAAATGATCCATTAGCAAATTGTTTATCAAACATATTGAATTGCGAAAAGAAAGGCAAGAATGAATGCATTGTCAGACCCAGTTCTAAAGTGCTGCTTTCTATTTTGGAAATATTTAAAGAAAATAAATATATAGGTAGTTATGAAATTATTGATAAAGGTGCTGGTGGCGTAGTGAAAATAAACCTTATAGGCAATATTAATAGTTGTGGGGTTGTTAAGCCTAGGTTTTCTTTCACAAAAAAAAATTATGAGTTATTTGAGAAAAGATATTTACCTGCTAAAGGTTTTGGTTTTTTTATTGTAACAACTTCTAATGGCATTATGGAACATAAAAAAGCATTAAGTAAAGGAATAGGAGGTAAGCTAATAGCTTATTGTTATTGATATGGCTAATAAGAGTTATAGTACCCAACTAGAAATTCCTCAAGGTATAGATTTACAAATAGTGAGTAATAATATAATTGTTAAAGGACCTAAGGGTAATTTGGAAAGAAAATTTTTAAATCCAAAAATAGAGCTTGTGAAAGAAGGGAGTTTTCTTTTATTTAAGTGTAGGCAAGGTTTTAAGTTTTCTCAATCAGATAAGATGCTGATGAACAGCTTTAAGGCTCATGTTAAGAATATGTTTATTGGAGTTGATAAAGGATACAGTGCTAAGCTTAAAATATGTTCTGGACATTTTCCGATGAATGTTACTGTTGATAGTAGCAATGTTATGATAAAAAATTTCTTGGGAGAAAAAGTACCTAGGAAAGCGCGTATTTTAGATGGAGTTAAAGTTCAAGTGCAAGGGGATATAATCCTTGTTAATGGTTTAGATAAAGAAAAGGTTGGTCAGACTGCAGCCACAATAGAACAAACAACAAGAATTACAAATAAAGACAGGAGAATATTCCAAGATGGTTGTTATATAATATCAAAACCTGGAGATGAAAATGACTAGCGTAAATTCTTTATTAACAAATAGAAATAAAATGAAAGCTAAAAAGCCAAGGTTTCAAAGACAAGATGCTAATATTTTCAAGCAGTTTCGAGGGAAGTGGAGAAAGCCAAAAGGAATTCACAGTAAGTTAAGGCGTGGTTTTAAAGGTCATGGAGGTTTTCCTTCTATAGGTTATAGCAGTCCTGCTGCTGCAAAGGGATTAACTAGGAAAGGGTTTGTTCCTTTTATTGTTTTCAATTTAAATGATTTGGAGAAAATAGATAATAAATTACATGTTGTTGTATTAGCGCATAGTGTTGGAACTAAGAAGAGAATAGAACTTCTTAAGAAAATTAAAGAGAAGAAACTGCATATATTTGGTGTTAAAGATGTGGATGTTTTATTGACTAAGCTTAGTGAGTATTTACAACTAAAGAAAAATGAATCAAACAAAAAGAAAGATAAGAAAAAAACAGAACAATCTGTTAAAGATGGGAAAAACAATAATGAGAGTAAGGTTTTAGAGGAAAAGAAAGATGAATCTAAGGAATAAGAGACTAATTGCGTCTAGGGTATTGAAAGTTGGTTTTGATAGGGTGTGGTTTGATCCTAATAAAACTGCTGAAATTAAAGAGGCAATAACTAGAGATGATATTAGAAAATTAATAGTTGATGGTTCAATACTTGTTAAGCAAAAAGTAGGTATTTCCAGAGGCAGAGCTAGAATGATTACATTGCAAAAACGTAAAGGTAGAATGAATGGATCTGGTTCTAAAAAAGGCAAGAGGACTTCAAGACTTGGAAGAAAGGAGGAGTGGGTTAACAGAATTAGAGCACAGAGAAATTTGTTTTCTGATTTAGTCGAAAATGGAAATATTACTAGTGAAACCTATAGAATTTTAAGAGCGAAGGCGAAAGGTGGTTTTTTTAGAAGCAGAAGGCATATAAAACTTTACTTAACAGAACATAGTTTGTGGGTTAAAAAATGAAGAAAGGAAAAGCATACACTTTGGATTTTAGAAGAAAGAGAGAAGGAAAAACAGACTACAAAACTAGACTGAGACTTCTTTCTTCTGGAAGACCTAGGATTGTTTTAAGAAAAACGTTAAATAGTTTTTCAGTGCAATTTGTTAAGTTTGATAGCGCAGGAGATAAAGTATTAGTTTCTGCTTCTACTTTAAATTTATTGAAATATGGTTGGAAAGGGCATTGTGGAAATCTTTCTTCTGCTTACCTTGTTGGTTTGCTGTGTGGTTTAAAAGCAAAAAAAAATAGGTTTGATTCAGGTATTTTAGATTTAGGTATTTTTAGAGCTGTTCCAGGCTCTAGTTTTTTTGCAGCTGTAAAAGGTTTAGTAGACGTAGGAGTAAAAGTTGCTTTTAAGGAAGATGTTTTGCCTAGCTATGAGAGAGTTAGTGGCAAACATATTGAACTTTATGCATCTTCACTTGCTGGAAAAGAGCAATATGGTAAGCAATTTTCTAAATATTTACATTCAGGTTTGAAACCTGAAGAATTTAGTAAGCATTTTGAGGAGGTTAAGAAAAATATAATTAAAGATGGCGCTAACTAATACTTTTAACATTGAAAATTGGAAACCTAAGACGGAATTAGGTAGAAAAGTTAAGAATAAGGAAATTACTGATATAGGAGATATTCTTGATAAAGGACAGAAAATTTTGGAACCTGAAGTTGTTGATGTTTTATTGCCTGATTTAAGTGTTGAACTACTTGAAGTTGGACAAAGCAAGGGGAAATTTGGCGGAGGTAAGGGTAGTATTTGGAAGCAAACACAAAAGAAAACTTCTGAAGGCAATAGAATAAAATTTTCTGCTTTTGCTGTTGTAGGAAATAAAAATGGCTATGTTGGAGTTGGTTTTGGGAGCTCTAAGGAAACAGTTCCTGCTAGAGAAAAAGCAATAAGAACTGCGAAATTAAATATTATTAAAATAAGAAGGGCTTGCGGTTCTTGGGATTGCGACTGCAAGACACCACATTCAGTTCCTTTTAAAGTCACTGGTAAATCTGGCAGTGTTAAAGTTACATTGATGGCTGCTCCTAGAGGTACAGGTTTGAAAGCTGAAAGAAAAATAAGGACGTTATTAAGTTTGGCAGGCATAAATGACATTTATACAAATACAGAGGGACAAACATCAACAAAATTGAATTTTTTTATGGCATGCTTTAAAGCTTTGAAGAGATTGAGCAATGTTAAAATGAATGAAAATTTTATTAAGGAGGCAGGCGTTGTTGAAGGCACAACAACATCTAATGTATAACTATGAAGTTAGCAGTTATTCAAGTTAGAGGAACTATTGGAATGAGTAAGAAGTTTATAGATACTTTACAATTTTTAAAACTTGTTAGGAAGAACAGCTGTGTTGTTGTTGATGACACAAGAAATTATTTAGGCATGCTTGTTCTTTTGAAAGATTTTATTACTTGGGGAGAAATTGATGAGGAAACTTTTAGAGTTTTATTGGAAAAGAGAGGCAGAATTATTGGCAATAAGCAGTTAACTGAACAATATTTGAGGGAAAAAATTAAGATGAGTTTTGATGAATTTTCTAAAAGTTTTATGAATTCAAAAGTTAAGTTTAGGGACGTTCCTGGTCTAAAGCAGTTCTTTAGGCTAAAGCCTCCGACTGGTGGTTTTGATAGAGAAGGCATAAAGAAGCAATTTAGTCTTGGTGGAGCTTTAGGCTATAGAAAAGACAATATAAATCAACTGATTAAAAGGATGATATAAAATGACTGTAAATAAAAGAAGTAAGTTTTCTAGGATGAGAGGAACCCACACCCACGGATGGGGCGCTAAGAAGAAGCACAGGGGCGCTGGCAATAGGGGCGGTAGGGGAATGGCTGGCAGCGGTAAAAGGGCTGACCAGAAAAAACCAACAATATTAAAATTATATGGAAATGAGTATTTTGGCAAACATGGATTTAATAGGCCTCAGAAATTAGTTAAAAAAATTAAAGCTATAAATGTGGATGATTTACAGAATAAACTGGAATTTTATCTTAAAAATAAATTAGTTGCTAAAGAAGGAGATTTTTATGTTGTTGATTTAGATAAACTGGGCTATCAAAAATTATTGGGTGGCGGTGATGTAAATGTCAAGTTGAAAATTAGCGCCCAGTATTTTTCTCAAGCGGTTGTTAAAAAAATAAAGGACAAAGGGGGCATTATAGAGGAAAATGTCTCTGATTAGTAAAATAGTTTCTTTTTTGCCTGAAGTCAAAAAACCTGAACAGAAGAAATTAGGATTTAAGGATAAACTTATTTGGACTTTAGTGATTTTAATTGCATTTTATATTTTATCTGTCATACCTTTATATGGTTTAGGCCAGAATTCACTGAGCAGGTTTAGAGAATTATCTATTATTCTTGGTGCAAGCTTTGGTTCTATACTTAGTTTAGGTATAGGTCCCATTGTTACTTCATCAATAGTTTTACAGCTTCTGGTCGGATCTGGTATTATTAAGCTAGATTTAACTACGCATGATGGAAGAACTTTTTTCCAAGGTTTGCAGAAAATTACGACAATATTTTTTATTTTATTTGAGTCTATTGTTTACGTAATGCTAGGGGGTTTAGCTCCTGATCCTGCTTTGGTTGGAAATCCTGCTTATTTTAGTTTTCAACTTATATTAATAGCGCAATTAGTTGTTGGAGGATTTTTAGTTTTGTTAATGGATGAAGTTGTAAGCAAGTGGGGTTTTGGATCGGGTGTTAGTTTGTTTATAGCTGCTGGTGTTGCTTCAGAAATTTTTATCAGAGCTTTCAGTCCTCTTAATTCTCTTGGAGAATTTGCATCTGGTTCTGGCCAACCACCAGTTGGTGCAATACTTGTATTTTTTACTTCTTTATTAAGCGGGGCACCAAAAGAAGCAATTATTGCTATCGTTGGTGTTATTTCCACTATAATTGTATTCGTTATTTCTGTTTATGCACAGGCTATGAAAGTAGAGATTCCTTTAAGTTTTGGAAGAGTAAGCGGTTATGGTGTTAGATGGCCATTGAATTTTTTATATACAAGCAATATTCCTGTAATACTTATTGCAGCTTTATTAGCTAATTTTCAGTTAGGTGCAACATTTTTGCAGACAAAAGGTATTATAGATGCTGGTTTAGCAACCTCTATTGTTGGCTGGATAAGCGGGCCTCCTATTGTTACTGGTATTTTAACAGGCAGTTTTGTTTTGTTAGATTTAGTCAAGGCTTTTGTTTATATTTTAATATTGGCCTTAGGCTCAGTTGTATTTTCTATATTTTGGGTACAAACTTCAGGAATGGACGCGGCAAGCCAAGCTAGACAAATAAGAGCAGCAGGTTTGCATATAGCAGGTTTTAGAACAGATGAAAGAATACTTGAAAAAGTACTTCAGAGATACATATTTCCTTTAACTATAATGGGCGGTTTATTTATAGGTATAATTGCGGCTAGCGCTGATTTATTAGGGGCTTTATCTAGGGGTACAGGTATTTTATTAGCAGTAATGATTATATATAAGTTATATGAAGATATAGCAAAGCATCACATGATGGATATGCATCCTGCTATGAGGAAGATGATGGGTGGCTAAAATGGTAGTGAATGAAATATTTGATTTTTTGTTTGGATGGGCTGTTTCTATAAGCCCTTTGGTAGGAATAATTTTTATTTCATTTATTTTATCTATGTTGAGTACAATTGCTTGGAAGTATTTAACTGATCAGATTTTGTTAAAGTCTTTAAGGGAAAAGTCAACTTCTTTACGTGAAGAGTTTAAAAAACATAAAGCTGATCCTAAGAAATTAGCAGAGTTAAATGCTAAAATGACTAAGGAAAATTTTGACATTATGAAATTGCAATATAAGCAAAGTATAAAACCAATGATAGCTACACTTGTTCCTTTTGCTTTGGCTTTTGTTTGGATAAGAAAGACTTATGAACCTTTTGGAACTGTTTTTTTAGGCATGGGTGGAATATGGAGTTATATAGTGTTTTCAATTATATTTAGCATGGTACTTAGAAAATTAATGAAGGTGTATTAGGAGGATTTATGGTAGCGCCAAGATTTAGATCAAGAAGATTCAGGAGGTCAAATGTTAGAACTCCTGGAGGAAGTCTTGTAGTTCATTATGACAGAAGAAAACCTGGAAGACCCCAGTGTTCTGATTGTGGTGAGTATTTGAAAGGTGTAGTTAGAGGGATTCCTTCAATAGTTAGAAAACTTTCTAAGACACAGAAGAGACCTGAAAGACCTTATGGCGGTACTTTGTGCAGTAGTTGTATGAGAAAAGTTATAATTGAAAAAACTAGGAAGCTGGTGGTGCAGGATGGTTGAGGTTGGAAGCGTTGCTATAAAAATTGCTGGAAGAGATGCAGGCCAGCTTTGTGTTGTTGTAGATTTATTGGATAGTGTTTTTGTTTTAGTAGATGGTTTGACAAGAAAGAGAAAGTGCAATATTAAACACTTAGAGTTTTTAGATAAAAAAGTAAAAATCAAAAAAAATTCTTCTCATGAAGATGTGGTGAAATCTCTTAAGGATTTGGGTTTTGAAATACTTGAAGTAAAGAAAGGTAAGAAGAAGGAACATAAGGGAAAACCTAAGAGACTGAGAAAATCCAATAAGCAAAAAGAGCCTTCTGTAGCAAATTCAAATAAGAAGGTTGCTAATAAAAGATAATGGACAATTTAGACTTAAAAGAAAGATATATGGAATACCAGTTTTTGATGCAGCAATTGCAACAATTACAACAAAATGTTTCTGCTCTTGAGAAACATATAAATGACTTGAATTCTTTGAATGAGAATTTGTCAAATTTAAAGGATTCTAAAGTTAATAGCGAAGTGCTGATGCCTTTAGGCAGTGGGATTTTTGTTAAAGGGGATTTGAAAGAAAATAAATCTGTTTTAATGAATGTTGGCAATGATATTTGTATTGAAAAAACTGTTGAAGGTGCAAAGGAAACTGTTGAAAAGCAATTAGGAGATGTGGTTTCTGTTTTAGAACAATTGAGAGAAGAAATTGAAAACACAGTTCAGAAACTTGGATCGCTACAACATGAGTTTGAGAAACTGAAGAAAGAGGAAGATTAAATATATTATAGAAGGATTTTAAAAACTTTATGAATTTATTTAAAAAATTATTAATTGGAATTGGATTAATAGGAGCAACTTCTGGAACTCCAGATATTTCTCAAGCCGTTCATCGTCCAAGTGATATTTATTTATTTGAAATTAAATATGATAAAATAAAAGAAATAAATGAAATTTATGTAAAAATTCTTAGTGCAAAATCAAATAGCATTAGAACAAATGAATTTAATAGCTTTAATGTGAATTTAGAACAATTAATAAAAAATTTTGAAAAGTCCTATGCACAAGCTATAAAAGCGTATAATTATTATGTGATGGAAGATTATAGATTACATGAATATATAAATTATTTATCTGATACCTTAAAAAAACTAGAAGAATTTAAGAAGGTTTTGAACAGATATTACGTAGGAATAAATCAAATTTACAATAGAAAAGAAATAGATAAAAATATGGTGAAAACAGAAATATTAGAGTTGCGTAAATTCGTTGCAAGACTAGATGTAGTTAGAAGTAAATTAAAATATCGTTTAAATCTTGCACAAAGTGCTGATTCTGTATTTCATAGAAAATGAGTTTACCTAATATTTTTAATCCATTAAAATTATTTTATTATAATTGTTTGAAAAGGTCTGAGTAATGATTTTATAACTTCAAAATTCCTTTAAGCATTGCGTCTAATTTTTTAATTATACTTTTAATCATAATAATTTATTTAAAGGAATTTAAATTTTTTAGTTCATGGATATAAAAGAATATTATTCTCAAAAGGATGTTCAAAAGGAATTTCTTAGATTGTCACAAAGCAGAGAAGTGCAAGTTTGGTTTGGAAATATAAGGGGCAGAAGGCCAGAAATTGTAAATTTTGAAGGTGATGTAAAAGACTTAATTAAACAAGGAATGACTTCTTTTCATATTAGCGAAGAAAGATGGAAAGATCCCTTATCATTGGAATCTGGGTTAAGCAAGAGACAATTAGAGGAACTAAGAATTGGGTGGGATTGTATTTTAGATCTTGACTCAAAAAATTTGGAATTTAGCAAGTATGCTGCTGAATTAATAA
Organism: Candidatus Woesearchaeota archaeon; assembly: GCA_018302765.1. Taxonomy (GTDB): domain Archaea; phylum Nanobdellota; class Nanobdellia; order SCGC-AAA011-G17; family GW2011-AR18; genus JACPCE01. The sequence goes on along the minus strand of JAGVZG010000006.1, from coordinate 9,923 downwards.
TTGAGGCCTTGAAATTTCATAATATTAAAAATTATTCTTTGAAGTTCAGTGGCAATCATGGATTTCATATTGCAGTCCCATTTGAAGCTTTTCCCAGAGAAGTTAATAACGTCAATATAAAAAATTATTTTCCTGATGGAGTAAGAGTAATTTCTGAATATCTAAAAGACATGATAAAAGATTTTTTAAGTTCCAAGATATTGAGTAAATATAAAATTGATGATGCTGCTAAGAGTGTTGGTAAGAATGTACAAGATGTTATTTTTAATGGAAATTTTGACCCTTTTAAAGTTGTAGATATAGACAGTATTTTAATTTCCAGCAGGCATTTGTTTAGGTGTGTTTATTCTATTAATGAGAAATCTGGTTTGGTTAGTATTCCAATTAAAAGCATTAGTGAATTTGATATTAAAAATGCTGAGATGGAAAATGTGAAATTCAATTTGACATTTTTAGATACTGATAATGTTGCTAATGATGAAGCAAGAGAATTATTGATTCAGGCTTTTGATTGGGCTAAAAAATCAAGTAGTTTTGTTGAAGAAAAAAAAACAATGGAAAGAAATTATGAACTGCCCAAGACTGCTATTAAAGCGGATTATTTTCCACCATGTATATTAAAGCTATTATCTGGAGTTAAAGAGGACGGCAGAAAAAGAGCAATTTTTGTTTTAGTTAATTTCTTACAAAATATGGGGTGGAGCTTGGATGATGTAGAGAGGTTTTTATTAGAATGGAATAAGAAAAATTATGAGCAACTTAGAGAAGGATATATCAAGGCGCAGGTTAGCTGGTTTAAAAGGCAAAAGAAGATTGTTTTGCCTCCAAATTGTGAAAATCCAAATTATTATAAAACTATGGGGGTTAAGTGTGATGAGGGTATTTGCAGCAAATGTAAGAATCCTGTTAATTATACTTTAAGAATAATAAAAATTGCTGATAGACAAACTAAAAACAATAGAAAGACTTTTAATAAAGAATGATTTAAGAGTTCTTAATGAAAATTAAAGATGTTAATGAACTAGTTAAACAACAATTAGGCAGTGCACTCAATTACAAAATTAACTTATTAATAACAATAATACATATAGATGAAAATGGAGAACATACTCCTGTTCCTTTTTATAATTTAGAGATAAAATATAGTAATGTTTTTCATGGCATACAACAATTAGTTTTTGGACAAGTAAATGGTATACTTAATTATATTTCTCTTAATAATGAAATTGAAGGTAGAAGACTTGACGATAATCAAGAGAAAATAATAAGAACTGAAATATTGAATTGCTTTGAATGGAATGATATAAACTCTTCTGTTGAAAGTATTTTGAAGAAATATAAAAAGAAGCTGAAGATTTTCCAGGAATCTTTAATAAACAATGAGACATTTAAATTTCTTTCAAGGAATTTTAAGATTGATTATGAGATTACAATAAGTCCTTTGGGTGGTGTTGTTGAAGTTGAGAAGCCTGTAAAATCTGTTAAAGAATTGTCCCCTGCTAAAAAAGTTGAACTTTTGGAACTTGTTGAACTGCCAGAAGAAAAATGGATTGCACTCCCTGGAAAAGCTTATAGTGGGTATTCTTATCCTGATATTTTAGTTTCTGTAAATAGAAGCTATTTAGGAAAAAGTTGGAATGAGTGTCAGAAATTACTACACAATGAAGGTTGTTTTATGCTAACAATTAGACAGTTTGTTGATTTTATAAATTTATTAAAATCTGAAGATGCAAAGTATTCAGATGGAGTTAAATTAACAAAAGAAGAAAAAGAGATTATATTGGATGAAATATTAAAATTCAGAAATCCTTGGAGAGGAGAATGGCTTGATGCAAAGTTTACAAAAATAAAAAATGGAATTTACATTACTTATCATAAGATTAAAGATGATGGAGAATTAGAAGAATTTTCAGAGGAGTTGAAAGACTGCTTAATGTCAGACAAAACTCCTGGAATAGATGGCTGTCAAATTCAACTTCCTGGGGAATTCCTAAAACTAATATCCCAAATGGCAGTTTATATTATTGGCATCCAATAGATACAGCTGTCGTTAGGTTCTGTGTCGATTCTGGCAGGGTCTACTTGGACTGTTACAGGTATCCTCAGTACTCGATCTCGTGGTTGTGGGTACGTCGCGCAAAAATTTTTAAGTGATTTTATTCTAAATTAATTCTTCTTAAAAATTCTTTAAATTGATTTACATTTTTTGGCCTTGATGTAAAATGACAGCGTTCAAAATCTATTATTACAGGTATTTTATTTTTTATAATTATATTTTTTAGTGGTTTATGCATTTCTTCTTTATTTATCTTTAGTTCATCCATTATTTCACATTGATGCATGATATTTTCTAGAACTTTCTTGTAGTTTTTTTTATTCTTTAAAAAATCTTTTAATGTTTCTCCTTTAATAAACTCGTAGCAAAAGTAGTCTTCTCCAATTTCAATTATTCTTGGACCTATTTTGTGTTTATTTAGAATTTTCAAAAAATTTATTTCATTTTGAATTCTGTTTTCTGCTTTTGATTCTGGATTTTTTATTTTTATAGCTATAGTTTTTTTATTTTTCTTAAACGTGTAAATTAATCCTCTTTTGCCTCTTGCAAACAGCTTAGGATTATATTTTAGTAAATTTTTTGGTAGCATACTTGTAATTAAACAGAAATATTTATAAAGCAATTCCTCTGAATAAATTCATGGTAAGGGGTGATAGAGCTATATTCTTAACATTATTAATTTTCATTATATTAATTAATTCTTTTGTTGTTTTTGCAGCTGAAGATAATGCTTCTGTTGCTGGAACTGCATCTACTTCTGCAGACGCTGTAGTTCCACTAGGTTATGATCAGGCTAAATCTTATGAATGGTTATATAATAAAGTTAAGAATGCTACTTTTGGCGTTGACCAAAGAGCAATTTCTACAATTGCTTTATTGCAAAATCCTCCTGGAAATGCTGAAGGTTTTGTTGAGGCTTTGAGAGACTCTGAAGATCGTGTTAATTTTTGTTGGCCTAATGGCGGCTGTAAGGTTAAAGATACTGCTTTGGCTACTCTTGCATTAATCTTGGCAGGTCAAAATACTGCTAAGGAAGTTGCTTGGTTGAAAAATGCAAAAATACCTGGATTAGGCAGTGGAGACTGGTGGATTGTAATTAAGGCAGGTAGCAGTAATAATGGTTCATGCCAGTTTTCTTATAAAGGTGCAAATAAAACTTTTGATTTACAAGATGATAAAGTCAAGTTACCTAGAGGTGGGTTTACTCCAGGGCAATATTATGTTGGATTGAATGACTTGAGTCCAAATTTAAAAACATTAGTTCAGCCTTCTATTTCAGTCAGTTGTGATACTATTCTTAATCCCATAGTGACATTAATCTATAAACCAAATGTTAATACTTTTTTTATACAGAGAAGTGATCCTGGTTCAAATTTGCAGTTTAAAGTTGCAAATGCTTGTTTTGGTACACAAGTGCCTTCTGGTTCTTGCAATTATGACAGCACTGCTTATGCAACTTGGGCTTTATTAGAAATTGGCGCTATAAATAATGATCCTGAATTATCATTGGAAAATATCGGAACACATATTTATTTAGAAAGTCAAACAATAAACAAAAAAAATGATCCAATTGCTTTAGGTCTTTTAAATCGTATTTTAATAAAGGCAGGCAGTGCTGGACCATCTTTTGTATCTGATTTAGTAAAATTACAGAAGGCTGTTGACGGTAGCTGGGGAGATATAACTTCTACTGCAATAGCCAGTTTTGGCTTAACTGGTAGCGACAAGAGTGACTCAGTGGCTAGAGGTATTTCTTATTTGATTGACAAAGTTGGTAAGGATGGTAGCTGGGGGGGAAGTGTAGAATCAACTTCTTGGGCTTTAATTGCTTTGCATGGCGGAGGATTGTCTGTTAGATTATTGGGCAGTGGAGATGTTCCTGTAAGTAATGTTGAAGTATGTGGAAATGGGTTAGATGATGACGCTGATGGTGCTGATGACTGTGCTGAAGCTGAATGTTTAGATAATGCTGTTTGTCAGTGTGTGAATAATATTAAAGATGGAGATGAAGATAGTATAGATTGCGGAGGCAGTTGCCCTGTTGCTTGTGAAGAGCAACTTCCTGAAGAAGGTAAAGTTGAAGAGGGAAAAAAAGAAGAGCCTGTGGAAGTAGCTACTGAACCAACAGAAGAGAAGAAAAGTTTGTGGTGGTTGTGGGTATTGATTATTTTGTTTTTAGTTGGAGGAGTTTTGTTTTTTTATGTTAAATATATTAAAACAGGCAAAATTGTTTTGAGTAATATATTTAAAAAAAAGCCTAAAGGTCCTACATTCGAGGATTTTAGGAGACAATCAGAATTTAGACCAGTTCAAACTGCACAACCTCAGCGTACACAATCTAAGTCTCCTGTTAGGCCTGCCCAACCTGGAAAACCATTTACAACTATGAAACCTAAGTCTAAAGAAGATGAAGAACTAGAAAGATCTATGAGAGAAGCTGAGAAATTACTTAAAGGTTAGATGTCATCAAAAATAATTCCCGGGATGCTTGTATTGTTTTTATTATTTCCTTTAATAGTTTATGCCGAAGATATAGATATAACTTTTTATAGAAACAGTTATTCTCCATTTGAAACAGTTCAAGCAAATATCATTATAAATAACATTACTTTGTCCAAAGGTTTAGATGTTTCTAACTTTGTTTTTTTAAGAAGCGACAATAGCAGCATTAATATTGCTAAAAATCTAGTTAAGGTAAATAATAGTTTTTATGTTGTTTACTTTGATCTTCCAAACTTAAGCGCAGGAAACTATGATTTTGGGCTTGCAAATGTTAATTACATAAAAGAAAACTCTTTTAAAATTGGAAGGTTTTTAGCTAAACTACAAGTTACAAGCGAAGATAAACAAATACTTAGTATAAGGCCTGGATATGTTTTTAATAAAGTTGTAACTAATCAAGAATCTCCATTTACACTTTTTATTAGAAATGGTGGGACAAACATTATTACTGTTTATTTCCAGAAAGAAGGAGACTTCTTTAATTTTGGCCCAGTGCATAAAATTAATTTGGCTCCTAGTTATTCTAACACTGTAGATGTCAAAACTTCATTATTTGGTAAAAATATGTCTGTTTTTAATGGCGTTGTAAAAATTATTTATGATTCTAAAAATTATTTAATTCCTTTCAATATTATGAGGACTGACTTTACTCCTATTGTTGAAAATACCACTATTTCCAATGTTACAATTCCTTCTAAGGAGTTGAATTATAGCGGTTTGACATTAACTACCCTATCTGATAAACCAATAAGTAATTTAAGTGTTACTATAAATGTTGAAGAATATTATCCTCCTGGACAGATTGTTCTTAGGAATAGTGCTGGAGCTGGTTTGCACAATTTGAGATATATTCTAAGTGGTAGTGTTAATAGTATGTTTCAAATTCAGCCTAGTTCAATAGATGTTTTGGAAGATAAGGAGAGTGCTGTTTTTTTATTTGGATTAAACAACAGCTATGATTTTTTTAATGGAAGATATTCAGGAAGTTTGAATTTTGTTAGTGATGAAGGTGTTGAGCTAAACGTACCTTTAGATGTAAGTGTTTTTGGAATTCCTTTACCTACTGGTAAAGATAGTATTAGTATTGTTAATGAAACTAACATAACTAAAGAAGTTCCTCAAGATGTTAGCGTTTCAAGTGATGAAGATAAAGGTTTTTCTGTTTGGTTGGTAATATTGATTATTGTAATTATATTTTTGTTAGTAATATTTTATTTATACAAAAAGACCAAAAGAAAGAAAGAAGAATTTGAGGGTTTTGTAGAAAGAGTTAAGATGAGGCAGAGCTAGGCTTGTCTTCTTTGTTTTCTAGTTGTCTTATTTTAGCTGATAAGTTATTGACAACCAAATTATAATGATGTAATCTTTCTAAAAGTTCATTCATAGCAAAATGAAATTCTCTTACTTGTAGTGTTATTTTTTCTGTGTCAAGAATTTCTAGCGATGATGGCAAGTAGTCATAACAGAAGCCAAGTAATTTGCTGAAGTCATGAATTTTTAACTCCAGTTCTATAAGAGATGAAAAGAATTTATCTTTAACTTTTTCTGGATCATGTATTTTTTCTTTTAGTACACTTATCCTATCTTCTGTCTTAATTTTTTCTACTACTTTTTCTGTAATTTCTTTTACATGTGTATCTGGAAATCCCAATACTTCTATTATTGTTCTAACTGTGAAGACCATTTTTCAGTTGATTCCTTAATTGTTTTGTCTGTATTTTTATTGGTTAGTATAATTCCCATAGTAATTGCAGCCAGAGCCACCATAAATAAGTATGTAGCAATATTCTTAGCCTTTACATTACTAGATTCATAAACCAAGTTTCCTTTAACTGTGCCCCCTAAAACATTTATAACACTTTCGGAAGTATTAAAATTTTGGCCTTGTTTTATTGTTGTATTTTCATCTGTTATTTTGGACTCTGAAGTATTTATTTTACAATTGTTTATTATTACTATTTCTTCCTCTACTTCCAAATCTTCAGAATTTACTGTAAATTTATAATTATTTGTTGAAATATTACAGTCATACTTTATTGGTAATGTTATATTAAATTTTGTGTTTTTATATTTCCCTGTTATTGTGTAGTTTTGAATTTCTGTAATATTCTTTATATGATAATATACTTCATATTCAGTATTGTTTCCAGAATATACAGTTATTTCTGCTGTAAGATTTTGGCCTATAGATATCTTTTTTGTTCTATTTAGGTATAATTTGGTTATTTTTATACTAGGTATATTATTTTCTTCTACGCCTACCAATACTTTAATTTCATTGTGCGTATCATTTATTGTGTTATTACAGTCTATTTTTGTCAGATTATTTTTTATAATTAATGTTGTATCTTGATCTAATTTAGGAGTGTATTGTTTGTTGTTTGTATTTGTTGTTGAGGTTTTTTCTTTTATGGTATTTCCTTCTTCATCTTCAATCCAATAGTCTATTGTATAATTGTAGTTTTTATCATTTAATATATTATATATTGTTATTTTCTCTTGATTTTTATATTCTGTTTTGTCTGTTTGCAAACCTAATGAAATACTGCAATACCCTTCTGGTAACATATTTGTGTTGTTTTCTAATGTAGAATTACACACGTCATGCGCATATATAGTTTGAATTGATAGTAAAAATATGGCAGTTATTAAAAATATTTTCATATAATTATCTTATTGCTATTTATTAAAAAACATTAGCTTAAATTTTTTGAAAAATTTTCATATTTTTTGAAAATTATTCAGAAATTGGTTTTTTCTTTATAGCTAAGTATGTTAATATTGCTATTGCTATAGTAATTATGGTTAATTTTATGATGGAATTAATATCTAGCGCTGTAGAGTAAGTAATTATTTTGTCTAGACTATCTATACTTAGTGTCAATGGAAGATTTGAACCTATTATTTTCATGAATTTTGGCATGATTTCAAATGGAAAAAACAAATTACTTAAGAAAAACATAGGGAGTGCAATTACTAAAGAGCTTAATAATGCTGTATTTTCTGAATTTGATATTGCACCAAGTATTAATCCAATAAAAATAAAATTTGCACTAGATATAAGTAATATTATTAAGATTGGTTTATTTATAGGTATGGCAATCCCGAATAGTCTTATTGTTATTAACATTACTATTAATTCTATTATTGATATCATAAGGAAAAATATTAATTTACTGAATAAAAACATAGGAATTGATGTAGGGCTTAATAAGGTTCTTGCAAGCGTTCCTGACTTTCTTTCATATACTATATTTGAAGATGATACTAATATTATTGTAAATAATAGAAGTACCAATATCAATCCATGAGATAGGAATTCAAAATATGTTTTTTCACCAAATACTTTTTCTTCATTTAATGTTACAGCTCTTACTATATTTTTAGGATCTCTTGATGTATAAGTATCTAATGCTTGTGTTGTTTTATTTAATTCATCTATTATTCCTATTAAATTGTTTGTGTAGTTAAAGAAAGTACTATTTAATTCTTGTAATTGATTGATTATTGCATTTTTTGTTTCATTTATTGGCTTGATATTTATTGATTTTGTATTTATTGATTGAGTGTTGTTAATCAATTTATCATTAATTAAATATAGGTTGTCTATTGTTTTATTCAATGCCAAGCATTTTTCTGGCCCAATTTGTCCAGGACATGTACTATTGTAAATGTCTTTTAATAATTCTGTTTCATTATTTATTTCTGAATTTATATTATATGTATTATTTGTTATACTTAATACTGTCTGATTAATTATTGCAATTTCTTCTTCAATTTTTTTCGTATCAATTTTACTAAGATTTGTTTGTAATTCTATTATTTTTGCTTGTAGTATTATTGTTTGGTCTTTTGCTACAGATGCCTCTGTTACTACAAATTTTAGTTTATTATTTAATTCATTTAGTTTGTTCCATGCATTTTTTATAAATTCTGTGCCTATTTTTTCATTTATATTTTGTGTTAATGCTTTTATTGACTCACTTGCCATAATTGCTGTTTGTGTTTTGGAATTATCTACATAGAGTGTTATTTCACTTCCATAACCTTCTTTTATATCTCTAGAAAAGTTGTTTGGGATTAATATTGAAGCTTTTAGTTTGCCATTCAACACTAATTCTTTTGCTTCAGCTTCACAGTATTTTCCAAGATACTCTATTTTAAATAATGGTATTTCTATTTCTTTGTTTTCTTCATCTAAGTTGCATATTCCAAGTTTTAGTCCTGTTATTGACTTAGAGCTAGTTGTTTGTCCAAATATATTTCCTAGTATAAAAAGAATTAATATCGGCGCAAGTATTGTAAGAGCTAATGTTTTTGTATCTCTTCTGAATAATTTAAGATCTTTTTTAACTAATTTTATTATTTTCATGTTCTACTAGTTTTATAAAAGCCTCCTCTAGTGTTTTGTATTCTTTCTTTAATTTTGAAGGTGTATTTATTGCTATTATCTCGCCAGCTCTGAGAATTGCTATTCTGTCACATAATAATTCTGCTTCATCCAAATAATGTGTGCAGAATAATATTGTAATGCCTTTTTGTTTTATTTTTCTAATAATATCCCATAATGCTCTCCTTGATACAGGATCAACTCCTGCTGTTGGTTCATCAAGGTAAATTATTTTTGGATTGTGTATAAGCGCTATAGCTATGCTTAGTCTTCTTTTCATTCCACCAGATAAAGAACCTGCTAATGAATGCGTTTTGTGTTCTATTTGCAGTAATCTTAGTATTTCTTCTGATCTTTGCTTGAATTCTTTTCTAGGTATTTCATATAAAGATGCAAAGTACTCTAGATTTTCTTTTACTGTTAATTTTGGATAAAATGTTTCTTCTTGTGGCACCCACCCAATTAATGGTTTTATTTTTTTTATATTTGTAATAGGTATATCATTTATTGTAACTGTGCCTGACGTGGGTTTATGAAAACAAGTTAGTATTTTTATCATTGTGGATTTTCCAGCACCATTTGGACCGAGAATTCCAAAAATTTCTCCTTCTTTTATTTCGTAACTTATTCCTTTAAGTGCTAAGAAATCTTTATATTTTTTCTTTAGGTTTTTTACTATAAGCATAATATTTAAAATATATATTTCTATTTAAATATGTGGTAATTCTACACATGACAATTAGCCTAGTGCTGGTGTTAGAATTCCCTAATTAAATATATATAAATATATTTTTGGTTTGAAGAATTTTATCAAAAGGCTCTAAGTAGAGATATTAAAAGTGATAACTATGAAAATTTTTTTATAAAATAGAGTCGGGGGTTATCCCCACAGCAAGCTGTGGAAGCAGAAGCAATATATTCTAATTTAAATCCGCTTCTGCATGGTAAGTTTAGAGCATGCCTGTCATAAAGTTT
>JAGVZG010000009.1 GCA_018302765.1 Candidatus Woesearchaeota archaeon | reverse complement strand
TCATGTGTTGAGTCCAGTGCTTCAATTGCATCTTCTTTAAATACATTTAGAATTAAAATTAATCTCCTCTTTATTTCGTCTTTTTGCATTAAATTTTTAAATTTTGTAATTTAATTTTATATATTTTTTCAAAGATTCTTCCCACTCAAAAAATATCTTATTTGGCTCTAATTTTCCAAGCTCTTGATTTATCCTATCGCTTACTCTATGAAATTCGTCATTCATTTGTATTGCTGTTTTTGCTTCTAATAAATCTGGAACGTTATAATTCTTTGCATATTCAACAAGGGTCTTTTTTATTTTTGCCCTTAACAAAATATTTTCCCAAATTGCACCCCAGTTTCCAGCCCATTCCCTTACATTTGAAGCTATGGACTTTATTATCTCTGAATCACCATTTATTAATTCATCAGTTGGTACTAAAGTATCTAGCTTACTATCATATCTCATTAAGTCTACAAAACCACCTTCTGTTAAAGGATCTGTCTCCCATTCCTTTCTTACTTCTGTAATTTGTGTTATTCTCCTGAATCTATGCAAGCCATCTGCTGATCTTACTGGATTTGCAATTATAATTATATCTGTTGCTTTAAAACTTGTTCTTGGAACCTGCAGATCATTTACTACTCTATCAAATACACCATAAGGTGAATCTCCATGAATTGTTCCTGCAACAACATTTGCTAGGGCTCCTACCCTCATTGCTTCATACAACGCAAATGCCTCGTTTGATCTTATTTCTCCTACAATCAAAGATGAGTCTCCCATACGCAAAGAAGTTCTTATTCCTTCATCTGCACCTAATTCAGAACCAGACTTCAATAATGCAGACCTTACTTTCATTGATTGAATGTTGTAACCGAATTGTCTTAATGCCTCTGTTGGTAATTCTAAGGTATTATGAGCTAAAATATTATTAACAATAAAATTTTCATATTCAGGAACAGACAAATCATAAACATAAGTTTCTTCATTTTTTAATAGATTTATTTCAGACACTTCATCCCAAAATAAATCGGAATCTGCCAATAATTGTAATTTTCTTATTTCCATATCTTGAGTTTGTGTGATAGAAATAATTCTTGCCAACTTTTCTCTTCCCAAATTATTATTTCTATTTATATAATCATTTGTGTTATATATTCTTTGATTTTTTATAATATTACCTAATTGTTTTTTAAATATTTGAGATAATGGAATTATGTCTGTTTTATCATGTGTTGGATTTTTATTACATAATTTTTCTAATCTTTCTTGCTTATATTTTTGTAAAATACCTATATTTTCTTTAAATTTAATCCAACCTTTCAAATTGCTTATTCCTGCATTATATGTTTCATCTTTTCTTTTTTTACCTATTCTCAAATTTATTTCAAATCCTAAGAGTAAAGTCTGTATATCTTTTAATAATTGTAATGAACTTAATGGTATAACAATTTCATTTTTACTAACACACCCGTCACCACTAAATATTCCTTTTAATACATAAGATATTTGTTTTTTTGATAAGCTAAATATCCAATCTGGAACTTTTTTTGTATATGCATTTCCTCTTAATTCAAATATTTCCTTAAATAAGAATTTTAATGTTTTAGAATTAATCATATGTGATCCACCATCACTATGAATTTTGACAGGCAATCCCAATTTTTGTGCTACATTTTTTACAATTTCTCTATCTTCTTGATCAAATGTCGAAAATATGATTGAATTTTTATCATAGCAACCATCTGCTAACCATATTCCTATTAATGTTAACAATTCTTTATCTATTTTTATTTCTGAAGACAATTTTGCAGAATTGCCTGATATTTTAAAATAAATTTCTTTTTCTTTTTTAATATTTATACTTAAACAATTTAAATCTTTTAATATTTCAACTGGTAAAATACCTTTTCTAAGCCATCTCGAAGGTATGGTTCTAGTATATTTATTTTCTTTAGCTAATTGTTTAATTTCGATATAATTCTTTTTTATAAATTCCTTTATTTTGTCTCCGATAAGGAATCCTTTATTTAATCTATCAAAATAATCCAGAATATTAATAGATAAAATATCCTTTTCATTTAATGGTATCTTTCTTGGCGTCGCAATATAAGATCCAGTATTAATTTCTGTAGGTTTAATTTCTTTAATTTCGCAATCATCTCCTAAAGTAAATAATGAATGATCTTTGGTAACTTTAATTGTTCTTCCAGTTCTTGTTTTTATTTCGTAAATATTTTTGTTTACTTTGTGCCTAATTAATTTAATAGGTTTAGCCCAAATAATTTTATTTTCTTTATTTCTTGTTAATATTTCTACACCCTCATAGTTGCCAGATATTTCATGATCTGATAGATTATACCAAGAACCGTAACTACTTATATTTGAATCAATTAAATTTCCAATTGTAGATTTTTCTATCTTGTTTCCTCTTTTAATTAAAATTTCGCAATCTCCGATAACACTATCTTCAATCGAAATAACTCTATATTTTCTCATAATTTCTACTAAAACAGATCCTAAGACACTGGTTTTCCCCGATCCTCTAGTTCCGGCTATAAGTATGGATCTAGACCCATCTATAATAAAACTAAGTAAACCTGCAGCCAAGTCATTCATCATTTTATTCTCAATGTATAAAGGAAATGTCCATGGCTTGTCTCTGTGTCTTCTAATTGAAAATGCAAGTCCTGTTGGATTTAATGGTCTAGAAATTATAGCCACTCTTGCTCTTACTCCGGGTATTATTAGTTCTGTATCTAAAACAGGATTTGCTTCATCTAAAGGCCTGGCAGAAATCAATCTGAATTTTGATGCCCAGCCTTCAACGTCTTCGACAGAAGGAGTTATGTTTGTTATGCATTCATCATATTTTCCATGTACTAAAAACATTGGCGTTGTTCCTGGTGGACTGTTTATTGCTATGTCCTGCACATCTTCATCCTGCAATAATGTTTCAATTAATCCAAACCCCACAGTGTACCTAACCAAAACATGAGCCAATTCCTCTATCTCATTAAATTTTAAATCTAATCTTTTAGTTTCTGCAAGTTCTGTAATTAGGTCCCTTCCTATGTTAAAAAAAGTCTCCCTCATTTTTTCAGGGTCTATAAATTCCTCTGCTTTTGGCTGATGCTCTGCCAATACTTTCCTAGCTAATTCAAGCAGTTCATATTTATCTTCAGACAACTGAAATTCTGGAGGCGTAACATGATAAAGCGGCTTTATTGTATCTTTTGTGTTCAATATTTGCACATGTGTATTCTTGCTTAATGAATATGAATCAATAACTTCTGCATCTATTGGTGGAGTAACAATAAGCCTTGTGTACATAAAATCTGGAGTTATTATTGGGTAGAATAATTTCTTGTATGCTTCCCTGCCTCCAATATTATATCCTTCTAAAAAATCTTTTGCATTTGCAATTAATTTTGTATCAGCAAGCAATGAATAAATTTCTGTTATTACAGAAATATATGGCTGAATAGAATTTTTATATTCTTCTGGAGGATTTTTTGACAGGTTTATTTTTTCTTCTCTTAACAATCTTTTTGTCTCAACAAAAGCACCTATAGGGTCTGTTCTTAGTAAATTTAGAATTATATTTTGCAAGTTTCTAATTCTTGCAGATGCGTCTGGCAATGGACCAAAAATTTCTAATGCTGCCTGTGTTAATATGCTCTTTTGTTTTATGAAATGACTGTATATTTGAGAAACTTCAACAAGCATTTGTGTTTGATTATAGTTGTACTCGTACTTTTTCTTTTGATGAAATACTATTCGTCCAATTGAAGGTATTTGCGATAATTTTTCTACTACAGAAGCCATTACTATTGGATCATCTTCAATAGATGGAACTCTTGGATAAGACTCATAATTTATATGTATTATTTCCTCAGGTCCTTCTTTAAGAATCTCATGTTCCCCTGGTTTCACCTTTTTTTTGAATAATACCATATTAACTACTTATATATACTAACACAATCCTTATTATTTAAATTGTTTTATTTACCTTAGTTAAAATAGTTTTCGTTTAATATGACAGCAGAGCAAACTTATTCACCAGAAGAGATACTTTTTGATATTACAAGTAGAGTAAGAAGTTTGGAAGGAAAATATAATCTGCTTAGAGATAGAGTTCTTATTATTAATAACAACATGGTTGAAGAATACAAAAAATTAATGAGTGAAGTAAGAATAATTAATGAGGATCTAAAAGAAATTAAACAAGATGTTTTTAAAATCAAAGAAAGCATAAGGCATTTAGTTAAGGAAACAGAGTTGTTTTCAAGAAAAGAGGACGTGCAATTTTTAGAAAAGTATATTAATTTCTGGAATCCTATGAAATTTGTAACTGAAGAAGACGTTATGAGAATATTAGAACATTACAAATCTAAAGGGGTAAAAAAAGAATATGCCAGATGAGAAGGATTATCAGGAAATAAAAGATGGTGTAGAAGGTCTTATTGAAGAAGTACCTTCTCCTCCTACTGAAGAGGTTCCTGTCGCTCCTTCACCAACAACTGATGAAGAAATTCCTACAACAAGTTATGCAGAAACTTATCCTGCAGAAGGATATGCTCAACCGCAAACATATGGCAACAGCCAACAGTTTGATATGAAAAGGGTTCATGAGTTAATTGAAGCAGTAATAAATGAAAAGTGGCAGGAAACCTTAAGCGGTGTTGGAAACTTAGCTGTCTGGAAAGAAAAAATAAATAATGATATTATTTCTATAAAGCAGGAGCTTGTTAGACTAGAAGAAAAATTTGAGCAACTTCAGAATGCTGTTCTTGGAAGAGTAAAGGAATATGATGAAGGCATAAGGGGAGTACATACAGAAATGAAGGCTTTAGAAAAAGTATTTGAAAGAATATTGGAACCGCTTACTTCAAACATAAAAGAATTGGGTATGATTACACAGGAATTAAAAAAGACAAAGCGTTAATTAACTTTCCAATCTGTCTGACAACAATTTTACTGTAAATGCAGAAACTAAAAGAATAAACAAAGCTCCTAATAATCTTGGGTGTATTAATGTGTTTATAACTTCACTTCTTACATTTTTTGCACTTGTTCCTTCTGCTGCGGTTGTTGGTCCAAAAGGACTTAACTGAGACTCAAACACTGTTATTAATCCAATTAGTACTACTATTAAAATTATAACAGTTATAACATTAGGACCTCCGAATGTAGACCATATTTCTTTGTCTTCTACTCCAAAGAAACGATACATTCCAAAGATCATTACCAAAACAAGAATAATAAATACAATCCATGGAGTTATAGATCCGACAATTTTTATCAGATTGCCTGCAAAAACAGCAACTGCTGCAACACAAATTGCAGCCAAGAAATTCAAAGCTGCTTGTTTCTTGCCAAATAATTCTGTTTTGCCTAAAAGTGCATAAATTACCACAAATATAAATAAAAATACAAACAGCGGGAGTAAAAATCCTATTAAGCCTGTGTCTAATAGTGTTGCCATTTATTCAGATTGGCCTCCGCCGCCTTGTCCGCCAAACCCTTCAGCTAGCTCTCTTAAATAATTTCTTTTGGGTTGGCTGTTACCTTTAGATCCGCCAGTTACTAACCCTATAACAATAAATAAGACCAGTAAGGGAATTCCTAAAGATAGTAATATTTGAACATCTGTTGGAGTTAACCAATTACTTCCATAGCCTGTTGGTGGTGTTGTTAAAGCAAGTATAATTGCAATAATAATTACAATGATTGCAAACCCCAAAACTCCTCCTTTTAATCCAGAAAACTCTCTGCCTGCAATCATACTTATTACTAATAAACCCATAAGTATTACAACAATAATCAAAGACACTCTTGGCAAGAATAAATTGATTGTTTGTACTATGCCTTGCTGTACTATGACTAACATGCCAACTACAACTGCCACTATTGCATTAATGTTTTTCTTATCACTACCTAAAATTTTTGTTTTCTCCAGAATTGCAAAAACAATTGAAAATATTAATAAAAATGGAAGTAATATATCAAAAATACCAAGACTAATCAAATAATTTATTGAATCTGCAAGATTAAAACTTACTCCTTCTAATACCATTCTTTTTTCGCTCCTTGTTTATTTCTCTGGTTTTGGGCCACGAGTAATATAAACTATTGCAACTATTGCAACTATTAAAAATATTATGGAAGTTACAACCGGACCACTAATGTTTTCAACTATATATTCTAATATAAAATCAAGCCAGCTTTTTCCATTTGTTATTTTTAATGAGTCCAATACAATAAGTATTAAAGCAACTAATGAAAATATCATAAAACCTACTGCAAATGGTTTGTGCTGTTCATAAAATTTGAATTCTCCAGTACCCATGAAAATTCCTATCATTAATAGGAAAGCTACAAAGGATATTATTATTAAAACAATGTTTGGCAGCGCTTCGTTGATTGCTGTAACAATCTTATTTGTTGCTATGACAAGCATACCTATAACAAAAGCAACCATTGTATTTAGGCTTCTTTTAGGAATCTCCTGTCCTTTTACTTTCTCTGTGCCTAGAATTTGTGTCTTTTCCAAAATTGCAAACACAATTGCAAACACAAGCAGAAATGGCAACACAACATCAAAAAGACCAAAATCTCTAAAGAAGGTTATAGCATTTTGTAGTGGGGAAGCCATATATTCTAAAATAAAATAATTACTATATAAGTGTTGTGGTTAAATTTTTCTAATATTCCTCGACAGTTTGCTCTTCTACTGGCATTTCTTCTGAAGGAAGAGCATTCTTAGAAATTATCATGATGTCTCCAATAGACCTGACAAGTTGGTGAGGTATTGTCGCTCCTTTTGCACCTGTCAAAACACGGGAAAGTTGTGAAGCTTTTGTAGCTCTAACACGCCATCCCCAAACTCTATTGCCCTGCATAACTACTTCTTCAACGTCTCCATAATAGAAACCTTCGTCTGTAAAAACTCTTAGTCCAAAAACATCAGTTATTTTTCTTGTCTTAAGCATCAACGCCACCTTGATTTAAAAGTTGTTTATTATACCAACATTTTTAAGTTTATATATTTTTCCTTTCTGTGATGCAATTATTTGAAAATCTAATTTTAATAGGAACATCTCATATTGCAAAACAAAGTGTGATTGAAGTTGAAGAGATAATACAAAAAGAAAGGCCTGATGTTGTTGCTTTGGAGCTTGATAGATCAAGGTTTTTTGCCTTGGTTAATAAAATTCATGGAAGGTTGAGTATAAAAGACATTAAGCTTATTGGATTTAAGGGATTTGTTTTTGCAAAATTTGGAGAATTCATAGAAAGAAAGCTTGGGGGAAAAGTTGGCGTTAATCCTGGAGAGGAACTTCTTAAGGCTGCTGAGGTAGCAAGCAAACATGGTTGTAAAATTGCTCTTATAGACCAAAAAATAGAAATTACTTTGAAAAATTTCTCAAATGAAATAACCTGGAAGGAAAAATTCAGGTTTGTTCTTGACGTAGTAAAGGGATTTTTTAGCAAAAAACACAGAATAAAAATTGATTTAAGAAAAGTTCCAGAAAAAGAATTAATTAATACAATTTTGAAACAAGTCAAAGAAAGATATCCTAACTTTTATAGGGTTTTGGTTGAAGATAGAAATAAATACATGGCAAAAAAATTATTTAAACTTATGAGAAATTATAACAAAATTGTTGCAGTTGTTGGGGCAGGACATGAAGAAGAGATAATTGAAGATATAAAATTATTACGAAGATCTAATTAAGAATGATATAAAAACTTATAAATGGTTAATATAAATAAAATATATGGTAAATGAGGAGAATATTAATTTTAACAGTAAAATTTCTTTAGATCTTGCTACTAAATTAAAAAATTTTATTCTAAGCAAAAAAATTCTAATTGACTTTCAAGGACCAGATGAATTAAAATCCATATGTAATGATAATGATCGTGATTTTACTAAAATATATTTAAGTGGTTTGTTGGGTAGTGGAAGATTTGGTAGAAGAGTAATGACAACGCCTGTAAAAGAAGCTGTTTTTTCAAATCCTATGTTAAATATTGTAATTAATGATAGTGGTTTTACAATTAACCTTACTCTTAGATGTACTTTCAGCACACTTATAGATAGTAAACAAAGAACTGAAGAAATAAAATACGTTGGATTTTTCGTTTTTTGATTTTTATTAATATAGAAAATATTAAATATTGTTTTAATTCTTATAATTTATGTTTACAAAAAAAGAGAAAATATATTTGCTGATTTCTATTTTAGTTTTGACTTTTGTATTTGGTTTTGATGATGGAGCGAAATCTTTTGTTTTGGAACATTGGTTATTAAATTTTATAAGAATTTTTTTGTTTGTTTTGATTACAATTTTATTTAGAGAAATTATTATTAAATTTTTTGCAAGCAGGCATGATTCTGTTAGTGAATACAATATTTGGAATGTTGAAAGGATTTGGTTGGGTAGCAAGGGAAAATTACCAAGGCCTCTTCCTTTTGGAATCATTCTGTCTTTAATATTAACTTTTGCTTCTTTAGGAAAATTCTTTTTTACTGCAGTTGGAATTCATAATTTAACTGAGAGAAGATTATCGAGAGTTGGAAGAAAACTTATAAGACTTAACTATTTTGAAGAAGCACAAATTGTATCAATTGGTATAATATCAAATTTATTTCTAGCCATAATAAGTATAATTATTGGAAGGTTTTTTAATTTAAATGTTAGTGATTTTGTTAATTTAAATTTTTATATTGTTTTATTTAATATTATTCCTTTGTCAAATCTAGATGGAGCAAAAATATTTTTTGGCTCTGTATTTTTATATATTTTTATTTTGGTTTTTGTTGTTGCTGCATTTTTATTAATAAAATTTTCAATTGTTTTTTCTTTGTTGGTTGCATTCTTGGCTGCAGTTATTTGCGTTGGTATTTATTTCTATAAAGTTAATTGGTAGAGTAGCAGGAAACACAAATTTTACCTTTTAATTCATTATTATTTTTATACACTAGAATAAAATTATTTCCTGTGTCTTGTTTGCATTTTAGACACAGATTTAAATTTATTTTTCTTTTGTTTTGTATTTTTAATTGATTGAAAGAGGCTTTCATTCTTTTTATTTCATCTCTCAATTTCTTTTTTGATGTTTTCACAAATCTATTATTGTTGGGTGAACTTTAAGCCTTTTTATTTAATTAAATTAAATTTTAGAAAACAATAAAATATATAAACCTTAAATTATGGATATTAAGATATGACTAAATTAAAACAAAGAGATATTGAAGCAAATTTAGAATTGATTGAAAGTGATTTAAATTCATATTATGTTCTTTTAAACAGTCTAAATGGGTTGTATGGAAGACTTGCGACGGCTAATATTTTGTATGATATTTTTAATAAAGGAATAACTCCTATGGATATAGAGAAGAAGGCTTCGACTGTTAGTTGGCATAGAGCCGGGCTAGCTAACATGAGAAAAGCATTAAGGGAAAAAGAAATAGCCATCCAACTTTTGGAAAAATAATAAATTTTTCTGTTTATAAAACAAATTATTTTAATAATTTATAATTCTTCAACTAATGGGTGTTTTAATGATAAAACTTGCTTATCTTCTGTAATTAATTTTGCATTTAATTTTTCTGCTAGTATAAGATATATTGAATCATAGATTGTAAGACCATATTTAAAAGAAATATCTATTGATCCTTTAATAATATCTGAAGAGATTTGTTGTGTATTTAATTGAAAGTTAAATAAATCTTCTGATGCAGCTTTTACTTTTTCTTGTGTGGTTTTCTTGTATTTTAATGCATTAGAAATTTCATAATAGAATAATTCTGGCACTACTATAATTACTTCCCCATTTATGTGTAATTTTAATATATTTCTTGCTTTTCATATTTCTCTTCTTTTGAGAACCATTTTACAGCATCAATTACTTTCTTTTGTTTCTCCATTCTCTTATTGCATCCACTCCTAAACGCCCTGTAAATGCCTTTGTTTCTAACAATTTCTGAGAATTTTTGAAAGCTTTAAGTGCTAATTTTTTGTTAAATTTTTTACTTTCTTTAAATTCTTTTAATTTGTTCCTTAATAAATTTCTAATTAATCCGCTCCAATTTATTTCTTCATATTTTTTTAGAGAAGTCCATAATTCATCATCTACTTTTATATTAATACTTTTTGTCATAGATGTATAAAAATAAAGAAATTTATACACTTTTCTATACTCTACTGAAATTTTAAAAATATAATTAACGAATAATTATTCGGTGAAAATATTTAATTTTTTATTATAGTTTATTATCTTTATAATGATTAAAATATTTTAGCTTTGATTAATATTATCAAGCGGACTTTTTATCTTTCTTAACTGCTCCATGCTGACTTTAGTATATCTCTGTGTCGTTGATATGGAACTATGACCTAATAACTCTTGAATATAACGTATATCTACATTGCCTTCAAGTAAATGTGTAGCAAAACTGCTTCTTAAAATGTGACAATAAACCCTTTTCTGAAAACCTGCTTCTTTTGCAGCTTTTTCTATTACTTTTTGTGCCATTCTTGCAGTCATGGGTTTATCTAAGTTTTTGGATGAAAATAACCATTCAGATTTTTCTTCTCTTAAGTTTAAATAGTTTCTAATACTAGATACAAAATCTTTAGATAGAATAATCATTCTTTGTTTGTTTCCTTTGCCAGAAATAACTTTTGCTGTAAAATTATCTAAATTTAAATCTCTTACTTTAAAATTAACACATTCTGAGACCCTTAATCCAGAACCATACATAAATTCTAATAATAATTTGTGTTTAAAATTTTTAATCGTTGATAATAATTTTTGAACTTCTTCTTTAGTTAATGCATCTGGAATTTTCTTCTGGGATTTTGGATATTCTATGTCATCGTTTATTATTTTATGTTTTAGAACTTTGTTAAATAAAAATTTTATTGCTGATAATTTTAAAATTACTGTAGCAGGCTTTGCATTTTTATCTGATAAAGCTACTTGGTATAATTTAACGTCATCTATTGTGGTCTGCAATGGCTCTTTATTTGTAAATTTTAAAAAATCTTGTGAATGTGTTAAATAGGTTTTAATCGTTGCTTTTGTAAATCCTTTGATTTTTAAATCCACTTCTAATTTCTTTAATAATTTATCAACCTCTTCTTGATTCATATAAAAATATTATGTGAACTTGTATATAAAACTAGTTTACCCATTTAGTTTTGGGTGTACTTCTTTTTTCATATGGACATCCTTTGTATATTAAAAATTCTAAAGTTGCTGAACCTTTTGGCGTTTCTATATCTGCATAATATTTCCTTCCAAAATAATCTCCAAATTGAATGTCTTCTCCTTTTGTGTATATTACTCCTACGCCGCTTGTTCCAACATAGTTAATTTTTAATTTCTCTTGAAAATACAAAAGAGTTGCAGCCATAGCTATTGACGAAACATCTTCTGCACATACTCTTGAATCTGGTTTGATAAAAATATGACTGTGTGGTTGGTTTGTCATCTGTTTTGCCTAGGATAAAAATATAAAAGTTTAATGCTTTTTGAAAAAGTTGGTAGCTAAGCATTCGTAAGTTTTTCTATAGTTGTGACCTATCTCATCAAATAATCTTAAACTTTTTTCCAAACTTGCACAAACCCTAATATTTTTAATAATATATGGAGCAAATGCGTCTCTTGTTATTATTGGTATGTAAATTCCATTTATAAGTATTGGACGACAAAGTCTCAATGGGTCTTCTAATGAAATAGAACCTCCAGAATACCTTTCAGAATACTTAGCAGGTTTTCCCTGAGTTTCATCAATAATTTCTTTAAACATTCCTAAAATTGGAACTTTATTTTTTACACTTGAATGTTTATTTTCTCCTCTTAAAATTACTAATGTTTGCCCTATTTCATACATTTCTTCCATATAATTTACCTAGGGTAAAACTATTAAAGATTAGTGTTTTTTAGTTAATTTAGCTATAAATCCAACAAAATACGTTTTAACGGCTTATTGATTATTTTGAAGAAATCTTTTCTGGTTCGCAGAAGATACATTCTGCGAAGTTGTAATCTAAATTGATACAAAAAATTAATTTTTGATTAAATATTTTACTTAAAATTTGTTTTATTAATTATTTACTACTTAGAGAGAATAAAAATAGAAATATTTATATTCTCACTGCTTTTTTCTTATTTGTGGCAAAAGATATATTTGATTTGGATTGTTTGGATTCTGTTGTGAGAAAAATATTTGAAAAGGGCGGTAATATAAATTTAGACGATTTTAATATTACTCCATTTGAAATACCTAAAGATCACAAGGTATTAGAAATAGCGATAAATGAAAATGAACTTTATCCTCAACAAATAAGAAGTCAAATAGAAGGCGCTGTAAGGGGGGCAGAAGCCAAGGGATGCAATGCAAACCTCTATACTGCTTTATATGAAGCAATTTTGAACGCTTACCAACACGGGAATGAAAAAGATCCAAAGAAAAAAATCTTAATGTCTTATAATTTAGGGGGAAAAACAGCAGATTTTGCAATAATTGATGATGGTGGTAAATTAGATTCTCATTTTGTTGCCTTTGTTTTACTACATAAGGAAGGAAAATATAGGGAGAAATTTTTGGATTTTTATACTTTTACTCATAGATCTAAACCATCATCTAATAACGGCACTGGTACTTCGTTTATGTATACTTATGTTGATCGCGTTAATTATTTTAAATATAAAAATGGTGGTTTGGTTGTTTATTTAAGTAAAGATTATTCTAAAAAACATAAAAAATGATTTTTGATTAAATTATTTTGTTTTTTAAATTTTGTAAACATATCCTCTTGGTCTTAAATCTCCAATCATATCATCCAAAGCAATATTAACTTTAGAAGCTATAAAATTCCCAAACTTCCTCACCCCTTCAATTTTTTCATCTCTAAAATCTGCAAGTCCCTCTTCCAATAAATCTGTATAAATTTCACGTTCTCCTGGAGATATTAGAACTATGGGTAACTCTCCATCTAACAAAACTTTATTTTGAAGCAATCTTGCAACCCTCTTATTGCCATCATTAAATGGTTGTATTCCTACAATTCTCAAATGCAAATAAGTTGCGGCTTCAAGCAGGTGTAACCCCCTTCTTGTTTTTAAATATTCAATTGTTCCTTCTATATAATAACTAACCCTTAACGGATTTGGAGGCACGTACTTTCCTAAACCTAATGAAACCGTCCCTCTTCTATAGCCTGTATTATTCCTATCAACAATGTTTCCTAAATCCTTAATTAATTTAGGGGTTAAGCTATCTACTACATTTCTTTTAGTTTCAGACTTCAAATATTCCCATGCTTCTCCCACTTGTCTGGCTCCAATCCTTGCAATTCTTCTTACATTCTTCTTATCTTTGCGCTCTACTTCCAACAAAAGCCTTCTTAAATCTGGGTGCTCTAACCACCAAGAATAAACATGAGCTAAATTTTGTAGAAAGGCTCTTTCTTTGTTATTTCTTCTTAGAGCGTACCCTGCTTCGCCATATCTACTAATTAAAAATTCTTTTTTTTGTTCAACTTCCTTTTTTAATCTTTCAGATACCATTTTAAGCATTGATAAAAAAATTTCTTTTATTTATAAATCTTTCTATTATTTTATTACTTGTTAGTGATTATAATAATTTATTGAGAAACTTCAATTTCTTTAATCATTCTCTTAATTTTAGCATTTTTTATGACTTTTTGACCGTGCTGAGTCAATCTGACGTAGTTTTCTTTGCCTATTCTTTGTTTTTCTATTAAACCTTCTGTATATAACCTTATAACAAATTGCGTTATTGTTGATCTAATAGAATTATAATCTTTTCCTGGGTAAAGATAGCTTGCTAAAGACTTATAAGAGATGTGTTTTACATTTAAACTTTGCTGAAGTTCGTATAATGTTTTGAATAATTTTAGTTCTGCTTTAGGAATCCCTTTTAGTTGATTAATTAAAATATCTTCGTCTTCATTTGCTTCAAATTCGTTCTCATTGACTTCTTCTATTTGTTGTGGTCTTCCAATAGTTCTCTGTGGCCTGCGGGTTTGTTGTAAAACGTTCAAAGTTACTTCTATTCTTTCTAATCTTTTTTCTATTGATTCAAATTTTTTAGAGGCGTGCTCTGTGTGATCTGAAAAACCTTTGTGAATATGAACTATATCTTTTTTAACATTGGAGAAAGAGTTTCTTAGAGCTTCGTTTATCTTTGCAGCGCGTTCCTCTTCGTCTCTTTTTTTTTTAAAAATACTAAATAAACCCATCTAATTGTTTAAGGTTTTTTGTTACTTTTATACTTTTCTAAAGTTTTTAACTTACCGAACAGTTTATCGAACTTACCGAACAGTTAGTTTTTTCTTATTCTTTATTAAGCCTTAATAACCTCTTTTACAGTATTTATTCGGTTTGTTCGGTAAACGTAGGTGACGTCACCGAACCGTTCGGTGAACTGTCGGTAAAAAATGATTTTGAAGTATTTTTGCTAATATACATAAGAAAGACTTTAAAATCAAGAAATATTTAAATTTTTGTGAAAGATTAATGCAATAGTATAAAAATATAGAGAAATGAGAGTAAGTAGAACAACAAAAAAGAGGGAAAACGTATAAATTTGTAGAATTTATTCAAAAATGAGAGTTAATTTACATCAAAAAGTGTTTTTTGGTGGGGATCTGACTCGTAATACAAGTTTATGAGCTTTTGTTTAAGGTTTAAAGCCCTAAATTCTTTAGAAATTGAGAGCAAATTTGTGTGATTATTTAGTCTTTTTTTAATAATTGGTGTATTTTTCTTTAAAAGTGAGGACAAATGGCTCCTTATGCAATGTTCTGATAAATTCATTTTTAAGCTTAAATTCTTATAGGACGGCTCGATACTTTCGTCTTCCAACTGATATATTGTTAAAAAAAGTTTTAGTTCTTGTTTTGACAAAGATAAAAAAGTTTTGCTTATATCTACAGTTAAATTTTTGAGTTTTTCGTCTTGCGAGTGATTGATTGATTGATTAATTAGTGATTGATTGATTAAATGATTAGCTCCTTTCTCTGGGTCAAATTGCTTTATTCCTTCATAATTTGCATTTATGGGATGTATTGATTGATTAAATGATTGATTAGTGATTGATTGATTGATTAAATGATTGATTGATTGATTAGCCCCATCATTTCCTGTGGAAATACCTTCTTTTTGCTTTTTTTTGCCATCTTTAATGCTTTCTAACCTTAATAGGATTTCTTTAACGTTCTCTTTGTTCTCAGATAATTCTTTTTTTATATTTAAAAGCTCGTCAAAAATGGTTTGTATATCTTGTTTGACTTTAGAGAAGGCTAATTTAATTTGATCTTCAGGCATTTATTATTTATTGAATTCAAAGTATAAAAAGATTAGTAATGTTCTATATGTGTTTTGGCACAATTAATTAGTTAAATATATTTTATTGTTTTTTAGTTATTTTGGGCATAGATATGTGGAGTGGCAACCCTAGATCTTCTTCTAACTGCAGGGCTTTTATTGTAGTTTTAACAATAATAAAATTATATATTAGCGCCCCAAAATCTGTAGGTACTTTTTCGTCCTTTTTCCATTTGTCTTTTAATTCTTTAATTTTTTCTTCGTTATCAAAATACAAAACATTACCTAACATTTGTAAGGTTCCTGCTTTCTCATACCTAACAGTGTAATCAAATTCTACCCTTAGTGCTACTTTTTCATCTTTTCCTATCACTATTTTTGCATCTTTTAAAGAAGTAATTTTTATGTTATTTTCGATTTTAACTTGTTTTGCAAATTCCTTTCTTTCTCCATAAATTTTGTCAAATCCAAAACCAACGATTGGCATAAATTTAGGCTTGATAAATTATATTTAAATCTTTGGTTTACATTTTTTCTGGCGCTTCTATGCCTAGCAAAGAAAGGGCGCTAGCCAAAGTATATTTTGTTGCCTGAACTATTGCTAATCTGCTGCTTCTTATTGGTTCTTTTTCAGTTAAAACAGGACAAGCATGATAAAATTCATTAAATTTTTGGGATAATTGGAACGTATAATTTGCTATTAGGTGTGGACTTAGTTGTTTGTTTGCATTTACAACTGCTTCTGGGAATTTTCCTAATTCTTTGATTAATTCTTTTTCCTTATCATTAATTCCTTTTACTGTTTGTTTAAATTTGCCTGCTTTTTTTAGTATACTTGATGCTCTTGCACACGTATATTGTATATATGGGCCTGTGTCTCCCTCAAAATCTAAGAATTTTTCAATATTAAAGGTTATATCACGAGTTCTTGTATTTTTAAGATCCCCATAGAATATTGCACCAATTGCTACTTTTCTTGCAACTTCATCTTTATTCTTTAAATTTGGATTCTTTTCTTTTATGGTTTGTTTTGCTAGTTCTATTGTTTCGTTTAAGATATCAATCATAAATACTGTTTTACCTTTTCTTGTTGCAAATTTCTTGCCGTCCTTATCTAAATAAAGGCCGTGGTCTACATGAACACATTCTTTAGCCCAATTATTTCCCATTAATTCTAAAACCTTAAAGAACTGTTTGAAATGGAGTTTTTGCTCACTTCCTACTTCATATATCATCTTTACTGGTTTGTAAGTTTTATACCTATCAATTGCTAAAGCTATATCTCTTGTTGCATAGAGGCTTGTTCCATCTGACTTTTGAATTATACACACACCCAAATTGTATTCTTCTAAATTAACTACTAGGGCGCCTTCGCTTTCTTTAAGTAATCCTTTTTGTTTTAGTTCTTTAACTATTGCTTCCATTTTGGCGTTATATAAAGACTCTCCAGAGATTACATCAAATGTAACATTAAGTATTTTGTAAATTTTATTAAATTCTTTTAAACTTAGATCTTTAAATCTTTTCCATAATTGTAGGGCTTCTTTATTTCCTTCCTCTAGTTTTTTAAACCATTGCCTAGATTCCTCTTCTAAGCTTGGATCTTGGTTTACTTTAACATAAATATCAAGAAGGTACTTTATTGGCTCTTTTTGTAATTCTTTTTCGCTACCAAAATGTTTGTACCCTGTGATTAATTTGCCAAACTGCGTACCCCAATCACCTAAATAATTAATTTTAATAATTTTATAGCCTAATTTTTCACATATTTTTGCTATAGAATTACCTATAATTGTGGATCTTAGGTGTCCAATTCCAAATGGTTTTGCTACGTTAGGTGAAGACATATCAATTGTTATTGTTTTGTTTCTTCCTAGGTTTTGGCTTCCATATTTTTCTTTTTCTTTTAAAATTTTTTTTATAACCTGTTCTGCTAAGTATTCTTTTTTTATGAAAAAATTGAGATATGGGCCTTTTACTTCTGTCTTTTCTATGAAATTTGGCAATTTTAATGATTTTTGCAATTCTTCTGGTTTTTTAGACAGTTTGAAACAAGGAAGAGCGAAATCTCCAAATGTTTGATTTGGTGGAACTTCTAATGTGTTTGTTTCTTTTATTTGCTTTGACAATGTCATTAAAAGTTGTTTTTTAAAATCCATAATTAGGAATATAAGAGGTATATAATAAACTTTTTTGATTTTTTGTTTTTTACAGTTTATGACGTTATTACAAGTTAATGATAAGAAATGATTTTTATATATCTTGTGCCCAACTTTTATAATATGTTTATACGCGTTAAGAAGGTAAAAAAGAGAAGCGGCAAAACTTATGAATACGCACATTTGGTTAATGGGGTTTGGAAAAGAAGAAAATTGTTTTATTCTGGCAATGTTAAGAAATTTAGAAAATATAATAATTCAGTGCATAAATATTCTGGACTATTGGGGAGAGTTTATAGATTTGAAAAAATTAAAAAGGAAATTGATTTTGATGCGGTTTTTGGACGGTTTCAGGACTTTGTTGATAAAAATGATGCTAATAAAATTTATAAGGTGTTGATTGGTTGTGAATTATTTTCTCGGGGTTTTTTAAAGAGAGGAGATATTTGGTTTAGAAATGGCCTTTTTGTTGATTTAAATAGATTGGTTGTGCATGATAGTAAAAAAGATGCCGTTATTAAATTAAAAAGTTTTGGTGGTTATTTGTGTAATTTAACTTTGCAAGAATTATTTAATATTAAGAAAATTGAAAACAGGTATGATGGCATTTATTTAATGAAGAAAATCAGATCTTTTGGGATAACCTTGTCGGCTGATCAATTTTTTATTTTGGCTGATAAATTACTGAGGGAAAATTAAGTAAGCTGTAAAGTAAACGGCACCTATTTAAGTGATAAATCGCTAAAATATCTATGATTAAAATTGACAATAATGAAATTTTGAGCTTCATTTCTAGCAAGGACATTAAGATTTTAGGGATTAGAGAACATAATAAAGCTAGTGAATGTTATGTCGATGTTGAGTTTTCTTATAAAAATTCTAAATGGTTTGGCTCAGTTCCTATCGAGTATAGAAGAACAGGAGTTTTCGCAAAGTCAAAAGAAGAAATTAAAGAAGATTTATTAAAATGACAGAAGATTTAAAGGAATTTGATAAGCTGATTAAGAAAAAGAAGATTTCAGATGTGGATGAGATGCTTGAAGAGTCTAAAAGACTAACAAAGAATATACCTCAACTTAAAGAAAGGCATGAAAAAGTTGTTGTGGCACGAGGAAATGTTCTCGAAGCCT
>JAGVZG010000005.1 GCA_018302765.1 Candidatus Woesearchaeota archaeon | reverse complement strand
TAAGCTCTAAAAGTGCTAAAACAATAAAGGCTGAAATATATGGCAGACTAATCTGCCATAACTTGTTAGGTATTGTTCTAGAGACTCAGGACAGAGCCTAAAATATCAAAACTTTTATAATATTCTGCTTCTATGAGATATTAATATATTTTTAGATAAGAGGTGACTCAATGGACGTACAAAAAATATATGCCTTTGTTTTAGGTTTGGTTCTGGCAGTGATTGGTATATGGGGATTATTTACAGATTTAATTCTTGGTTTGTTTGGCGTAAATATAATCCAAGATATTTTACACTTAATTGCCGCTGTTTTTGGGATTTATTCAGGAGTCTGGGGACAAGGCAAGATGTATAATTTATTCATTGGTTGGATAGGTCTTGCTTTAGGTGTATCTGGATTTATTCCATTAGTAAAAGACTTTTTGTTGAATTTCCTTAACATAAACACAGCAACAACAGTGCTGCATATTGCAATAGGTATTGTATCATTGGCTGTTGCTTATTTGTTTAAGGAATAATTTTTTCTTTTTTACGAAAAGATTTCTTTGTATAAATTTAAGTTATAAAAAATAATTTATATATAACTCAATGAGTAATAACAGGAGTTATTGGGATAATTATTATGCTTATGAATAGAATTTATTTTCTTTTTGAAAAAGCTAGCAAATAAATATAAACAATTACAAGTAAAGAATAATTAATTATCATAAAATATGTATTTCCCCAGCTTATTCCACTGATTTTGTAATAACTTATTGGCCACAAAAATGGCGTTGGAAAAAATTCTCTTGTATGTGTTGGTATATCTATTAATATATGGAATAACCAGCCACCTAAAAGCCATGGAATTTTTCTAGTAATATAATAAATTGTAAATACAACAAGTAAAAATATAACCAAGCTATGTGTAAAATTATAACCAACAAATACGTATTCTGGAATTGAATTTAAAGCAGGCTTTCCAAATGCAAGACCATTCAAGAATAAATTATATATAAAGAAGAATCCAAAAGCAACTAAGTCAGGCATAACGCCAATAAAAGCTGCAAGCAGTCTGTATTTCTTTTTATAATAAATTGCATAAGTCCATAATCCATGTGCGAATACATCCATAATGAAATAAAAATTATCTAATATATATAAAAATCTTATTAATAAAACAATTATTAATGCTTTTAATTGTTACAATGCAAGAATGTTTATAAGTACAATATTTGTACTAAATTTGGGCAATGAACTTTCTTTTGGGCTTTATTTTTGTTATTTATCTGCAAAACACAAAGAAAGAGATTCTATATAGTCATCTGTAATTCTGTTTACTAAAATACAAAAAGGAGTTTCAACAGGACAATCGCTATCTGTTTTACAAATTTTATGGCATAATCCGTCGCCACCAACTTTTTTTGGAGTAACTGGAATATTGCTTGGATTTATGCCTCCGCTCCAAGATTCATAACACTCATATCCTGATTTACATTCTATGAAATTATTTCTTTCACGAGAACATGTTTGAGTTTCTGATAAATCTTTTGATGTATTTTGAAATATATAAATTACAAATACTATTAATAATAACAGAACTGCTAAAAATGACAAATACAAAGATATATTTTTTGTCATAGGATTAGTTAATTTTTATTGTATTTAATTATTTCCAATATAGATATTTTTATTTTGGTGTGTAACAAAGAATAAACAAAAGGTAAATTATAATTTAATTCTGCCACTTCGCGCATCATCTAAGAATTTTGCATACGCAAGAGTATTCTCTTTAGTATCTGTTAAACCATGTCTTAAAACATATCCATCTTTTCTTCCGTTGCTGTCTAATGGCATATGTAATACTAATGGTGATAAAGCTGCTGGATTTCCTCCTAAAACATAAACATATCCAAATTGCTCTCCAGAAACTAATTTTTCTCTTAAAGTTGGCAAATTGCCTGTACTCCAAAAGCCTTTTCCAATTAGAGTAGGAGCAGCAGTTTTTTTATATTCTAAATTTGTTGCGTTTCTTGAGTTATAAGGTGCTGTATCAAAACCCAAACCACCTTGGTCAGAATGATATTTTGCACATAGTGCTCTAAAAAAATCAAAAGCAAAATCCAATCTGTCTAATTCAGCTTTAATTTCTAATCTTCTTAATTTTCTAAGTTGTTCATCACTAGTTAAATTATCTAATGTTAATCTATAAACATTTTGTCCTAAAACAACACAAATAGCCCTTCCACAATAATCATAAACTTCTTCTCCTAGAGGTTGCAAACTCTTATAGTAATTATTTACTAAATGTTCAATTTCTCCTTGTTTTCTAGAACCGCCAAATGGGTTAGGTTTTCTTTTTCTTATATTTGCTTTAGGTTTAGCCATAATTTTCTGAAAATTTAATTTCTTTATAAAACTTTCTATAATGTAGCTACTTAAGGATAGTGTCTATAAACTATAATAATCTTGCAGAACAACTCTGTCAAGGTTTTCTAGGTCTTTAACAACGTACAGTCTGCCTCTGCCAATTTCAACAATTCTTTTGGCTAGCTCTGTTGATTCTTTATTAAGATCAATTCCTATTACTGATATAGTAATTCCTATAGCAGCTGCTCTCTCAACAAGGTTCAAAGTATTTTTACTTGGATCTGAGCCAACAGTAGGTGCAGCATCTGTAATTAGTACTAGGTGCTTGGTAACATTGTCTCTTGGAAACATTTCTATTGCTTTTTCTATAGTTAATGCAATGTCTGTCTGCTTTTTTGCCCTTATTTTCACAATAGCATGAATAAACTGTGAAAAGTCTTTAGTAGGGTAAACTACGTCTTCAATTTCGCTTCCAAATACAACTAATCCAACACTATCTTGTTCATCTATTGCCTTATAAGCCAATGCAATGCCTGCTTTTTTGCATATCTCTATCTTTTTTCCCTTCATGCTTCCAGAGGCGTCTAGTCCATAGACAATGAATATTTTTCCTTTGTTGTCTCTTTCAAATACTTGCAGGTCTTCATTAGAAAGACCACTGTGTCTTCTTCTTATTGCTTTTCTCACAGATGATTTTATCGCTATGTCTTTGTAACGGTCATGTGGCCTAAAATTTCTTGTGTTTTCTTTATCTCCATATACCATTGCTTTTTTTGTTTTTTTATCTCCAAAACCCTTGGCTCTTAAGTCATCAAGTTCCTGCATATATAGCACAATAGAAGCCAAGCTAAAACCCTTATCTGTTATTGAACCTTCTTTGTCAATCAGGTCTTCGTCTTTTAGCTCTTGTTCTGTTTGTTTTAGGTTTTTCTTTAGTTCTCTCTGGAACTCAGGAAACCTAATATTTTTCTTTATTGTATTATTATCATAGCCAGAAGCAAATCTTAGAAAGCTCTCTCCGTATATTTTTTCTGCATTACTATAATCTTTAACTAAGTTCTCAAACATCATGTCTGGATTAAAGGCAAATAAGCCTTGATTTAAAGCAGAATCTAGCAGCATACCTTGCTGCACTCTTTGTTTATTGCCTTCAACTATAGAATGACTAAGTCCTTCATCTGTGTCTAGAGAACCTTTTTGCTCATGTCCTTTTTTAAGTTCTTTTATGTCTAAATTAGGGATAATCACTGCCTTCTTTTTCAGCAGTTTCCTTGAAATTATTAAATTCCTTAGATAAGAAATCTTTGGCATTCATAAGGTATCTTACGCTTGGCTTTAATCTTATTCTGTGTGCAACAACAGAATTAAATGCTTCTAGCACGTCTTCTATTATCACTTCTTTTCTATTTGACAGCAAAGCATTTGACTGTGCTCTTTCATATAATCCAATAGAAGCCCTTACACTAGGAACCCTTTCCAGATTTTCATTGTTTCTTAATGATCTTATAAATCCAAGTGTTGCATTTAATAGCCCATCTGGAAATTTTACTTCACTAAGAGTTTCTGATTTGTCTCTGACAATTTTCTTCTCTATGTCTAATGCCTCTGGATATTTTATAAAAATAAAATCAAACCTGTCTAAAAGAACTTCTGACAATTTTTCTGTTGCTGCAAAGTCTTCTGGATTCATTGTGGCTATTAAAATAAAACTTGCTTCCAAATCTAAATCATAGCTTCCAATTGTTGCTTTTCCTTCTTCCAAAACCTGCAATAATGCATTTTGTATTTTTTCAGGAGCCCTGTTTAATTCGTCAAAAAATAAAACTCCTTGGTTTGCTTTGAATATTTTGCCAGGCGTAAAACTTTCTATAGCCAAAGGTCCAAACTTCATTGCTTTTATAGGATCTATGTCTCCAAGGAGATCCTCTACTGTTAGGTCAGGGCTTCCTTGTATTCTGACAAAACGTTCTTCTCCTTTCAGTATCTTTGTTTTTTTTGCACCACTTATTTTACATTCTGGACAAAAAGGCTTGTCTGGAATGCAGTGAAAATTACAGTCATTAACTTTTGCTTCTGGCAATAATTTTGCTATGTTCTTTGCTAGTGTTGTTTTTCCTATGCCAGGAGGCCCAACAAGTACAATATGCCTGTTCATAATTAAGGCAGAAAGTATTTGTCTCTTTGCTTCTTCTTGGCCATAGATGTCTATAAATGCGTCTTTCCCCTTAAATTGTTTAAATGTTTCAGATAGCATCGCAGCATTAATAATGTAGTATTTATAAAACTGTTGCAAATGGCAGTTTCAAGAAAAGTTTATATATTTTGAAGGTCTAGAAAATGGCTTTATTTTTGTATTTGTTTACTATTTATTGGTAATAACAAAAGGAAAGGTTTATAAAACTTGAACCTTTGGCAAGTACCATAGCAAAATCAAAGGAGAAATATATTTGTTAATAATGTCTCTGCTAAAAAAAATTTTATTTGGTGCATTAGCTGCTTTGTTTTTTATACCTGAAAGAAGTTCAGCAGAGCAAACTCAAGGTTTAGAAATAGAGAAAGTTCATTTAACTTCATGTGTTAATAATGGTCCTTGTACAACAGGCAATAAAGACGTCAAACTTGAGGATAGGGTAGATTTAAATGCGGTTGTTAAAGCTAAAGTTGGTGGAAAAAATGTATATTTCTCTGAATCTAATAAATTGGTAATAGGTGGTAAAAAAATAGATCCTTCTTCTATCAGAAAATGGGGCAATGGAGATATTAGTATAAAGTGGTATAAAATTGAACCTGAATCAAATACATATTCAAACCTATGGGGAAATAATTTTATATGGAACACACCTTCATACCATGAAACTCTAATTAATTCTGGAAATAATTTTAATGTTGTTGCTGATGCGCACCCATCTAAAAGCGAATTAGATGTAAATAATGGCTTAGGTACGATGAGATACAAACTTGAAGTTACTCATAATAAAAAAAAATTTTCAACATCAGGAATAAATTATGTTGACGTAGAAGGAATAACTAAAGAAGTTCATAGAATTAGTTTTAGAAAAGATGATAGTTTTCTTGGATGGATTACTGCAGCTTTTAACTGGCCTTATATTTATGGAAGCGCCGGTAAAGGTAAAGATCACCAATCTGAAAGATATATTGGCGCTGATTGTGCAGATTTGTTAACTTGGGCATCAAGAAAAACAGGAAGTAATATTCCATATAGTAATGCTCGTGGCTTAATGGAAAATACAAAAATTTTAATAAAAGATAATGACGTTGAAAATATTGATGGTGTATTTTATTCAAAAGGAGTGCCTATTTCATTTGGCAAAAACATACAGCCTGGTGATTTGTTATTTGTGCCTGGCCATGTAGTTGCGATATATGAAGATAAAAGTGATGTTAATGGTATATATAAAGGTAAACCTAACGGTATTCTTGATGAGTCAGATTTAATAATTCATACTTTAGCAAATCCACCGAATATAGAGCCTATTTTTTCAATTGATAGATTTAATATAGGAAGGCTTGAATAAATTATCTTGATGCAACTAGTTCAGGTTTAAGTTTATCTTCTTCAAATCTTATAATTTTTGTATTGCCTGCAATATCTATTTCTAATCCAAGAGTATATGGACTTTCAAGATCTCCTTCTTCTCTCACAGTATGAGCTGGAGTGCTACCACCATATACGCTGTAATAAATATTACCATCAATTGAAATAACCTGTTTTACTATCTTTGTATGTCCTGCAATTTTACCGCCAGGATTTTCATCTCCATATATCATTGCTATTACATCTCCAGGTTTTAAACTTTTCAAACTATTTACTCTTTTATAATAAGATTGCAATGTTCCTGAATCACTATAAGCTTGAACATTTGTTAGCCACTTCTGGTAGCTATCGCCAAGGTTATCGTCTTTTTTAGTTACAATTTTTTTTAGCTTTGTATCCCAAATAGTATAAGACCCATCATTTTTATACTCAAGAGTTCTACCATTTTCTATTTTTAGCCTAACTGATTCACGGTTGCCATCCACCATGTCTTGAAATTGATAATTAGCATATATGGTTTGTACAGCGCCAGAGCAATCAGCATACTTAGATTCAGGAATATAGTCAAGTATTTTCTTATTGGCTTCAAATTTTGAAGGCCTTGGTTTTTCAAGTTTATTTCCTTTTTTATCATAATAATAAAATGTTTTAGCATTTGGTATTACGGGAAATCCTTCAATATATTCAGGAAAACTGACTTGGCTATTTCCATCATCTGAACTTATTACTTGTCCAAAAAAACCCTTTCCTTTTATAAATCCTCTTTTTGTTGGTCCACCAGCATAACTCGTACTTTGATCAAGTACATATTTTTTTGTTATGCCATCTTGTCCCACATAATTAAAGTTCATGTCATAAGCAAGAGCATAATGTGGTTTTTTTTCTATCTTGTTATAAATATTAGACCCATCAGCTTCTAATTTCCATCTTCCATTATTAACAATAAATTTTCCATCTGAATTTATCCCCAAAGCAAGAGGTCTATTAGCTTGAGATAATCTACTAATTTCCAGATTTCCATCTTGAGGTGTAAATTCTAATCTTGCTTCTCTCTCAGCGTGAGAACCTTCATACTCATTTTGAATATATTCTGGAAATATTTTATTTCCTTCTCTTAAACTTGATGTAAATCCATTACCACCTAAGAAAATTTTATTTTCTCCGTAGTTAAAATAATTTTCATCTGAATGTAAAGATGGATCAAAATCTTTATCATGGTAAACATTTAAGCTACTACCAGAAACTTTATGCTGAATGCCTTGCACTACTGCATCTGTTCCTTTGCCAATAGTTATAATTCTTCCATCATTAAGTACAACTCTTCCAAATCCACCATTTAAACCTGCAACTTTAAAATCCTCTCCCTGAAAGCCCACGCCTATAATTTCATTACCATTTATAGTTACACTATCACCATCAATTATTTTTATATTAGAGCCTTTATCTTTTTCATTTAGTGAACTAGATAAAGTAAATGACTTTTCTTTCCCATAAACAACTATCTGGCCATTCCTATAAACAACCCTTGTATTTGGTTTCACATCAATAAGCTTGTCTCCAAATGAAAATTGGCTGCCTTTATCATTAGAAGTAATATCTGCTTCTGTAATTTCTCCCTTCTCATTTAACTTAAATACTCCACCTTTAGCAATGTTTGAATAAACTCTTGTCTTTCCTATAGCTTTATCTTTTATATCTAACCTTCCACCTTCTTCAATAGTAAGTGTGGTGATTCCATTTTCTTTTGAGAATTGTGCATTTGCAACAACAATATCTTCTTTTGAAATATCCTTACCAATAAAATTTCCTATTTCTGAATCACTTTTAAATTTTATACTACCACTTTCAACATAACCATAGTTATCAACTTTTAGTTCATTGATAATTTCTGCTCCTTGTTGAGCATAGCCTTTTACTTGTTGGTATGTTATTATTGCCTTTGCTGCATCAGGACTTGACTTTGCTATTGACTCAAGAGCCTTTCCATATATTTCACCACTAATTTTTCCAGTTATTTGTCCTTCAACACAAAGTGCTAGACTTGTAAAGCAGCCAGCAGCTGTTACTGCAGTATTAACCAAAGTAGATAGTTCTGCACCGCCAGGACCTAAAAAATTTAATCCAGTAGTTGCTATTGTAGCAAATGGAATGGCATAGACATAATTAACAAAGAGTAATACAGCTAAAATACAAATAACAAATTTTTTCATTGTTCAACTACAAACCTCAGTGTCAGTGTTTTATTATTTAATTCATATCCTGTATCATCTATTAAAAACCATACAATATCATTTTCAAAGATTGTTGGATCTTGGTGTGGCAATGCATCAATTGAAACATTGTTTTTTGCAGATATTTTCTCTAGGCAATTTAAACAAACATATCCTGGTTTTTTTGAATATGAATCAACTAAATCTCCAGAAGCTTTCTGCAAAGCTGCTACATTGGAATTAATTCTAAGCTTAAAATATCTTAATGAAACTGAAGTTTGTAATTTTTTTATTGTAATTGGATACTCCATGATTATATCTACAGTCTTATTATTTATTTTAGTAGATATCAAAGGACTTTTTGAACTTATACTGTAGCCAATTTTGACAAATTCTGTGAAATTCAAACAAGATTTTATATTATCTTTAATATATGAAGAATATTCTTTTTCAATTATTTTTATTGAAGGCACTAGATTTTCCCTGTTAAGATAATAATAAGGCACACTATCTGCAAACCAGATTATAGATTTATCTGTCGGAACTTTATAATACCCCCCATTATTACCAATTGTTAACAAGCCTTCATTGCTTGTTGTTTCAAAACAATTGTCAATGTGGTTCTTAACGACCATTAGTTGTGGTGGAACAAGAACACTTTCTTCTGCTGATTTCTCAAACAGTGATTTAAAAAATTCACCTTTAAAATAAAAAACAACCATAACAATTGCCAATATAATTAATCCTATAATTAAATACAAAGCCACCTGTCCTTTTTTTCTCATATACAAAATAAAATATTTATGTATATATAATTTATGATTGATTGCTATTTTAGTCAAAAGAAACCTTTTTATATTAGTTTCAAGGATTAATTTATATTATGGAAAAAAAGCATAAAGAGGTTAGTTCTTCAGATAATATCATGCACAGTGAAACTTCAAAACATACCTATGAATTAAGCTCCAGGCAGGTTACAGATCTAATAGAATCTACAAATAAATTAGTTCAAAGAATAGACAAGCTTGTGTCGTTATTTGATGAGGCTGCAAAACATGTTGGAGAAGTTGAGAGTACCGAAGCGAAAATTGCTTCCCTGTCTTCAAAATTAGAATCTTTGCTTGAGCAGAACAAAGCAATAGCTCAGGGTTTATTGCTTCTGGAAAAATACGTCAGAGGAAAGTCTGGGTTATCACAGCCAACAACACAACTATCTGAATATTCATAATGAAAGAGGAACCATTTTTTCTTGTAAATGAATTTCTTGAAAAAGAAAAAAAGGAAATTGAGCAAGTCTTAGATATTATTAATGTTAAAAATTTCAGAAGAAATGAAAGAGCTGTCTTCTTGAGGAATATTACAAATGAATTATTCAAATCTTACAGAAAGACTAAAAAAATAAGAGTAAAAGAACAGGAATTAGATAAAATAAGAAAAAAAGAATTATTGCTAAAGAAGAAATCCGAATTAATGAAAAAACTAAAAGATATAGAAAATAAAAAGCCAGAATTAAATGTAGAAACAAAAACTGAAAAGAAGAATGTAATATTATCAAAAGAAACAGGCAAGGCTTTAGTCAATACACAATTCAATGGAACATTATACCTTGTTAAAGAACCAGAACTTAATCTACAAGATCATTATTTATTAAATGAATTTGAGAGAATGTCAAAAGCAATTAATATTGATGACAAGCAAAAATTATTAGAAACTATTAAAATTTTATGTGATAAATATAAAATTGTTTATACAGATGAATATTTTGATAAAATAAGGTATTACATTATCAGAGATTTAAAAAAATATGGGAAGATTTCTGCTTTAGTAGAAGATAAGGATATAAAAGAAGTAATCTGCAGTGGTTTTAACAAGCCAATAACTGTAACTTACAAAGACAAGCAAGACATTCCTACAAATATTCAGTTCAGTACAGAAGATGAGTTAAATGAATTTATATTAAAAATAGCCAAAAGACTAAATCAACAGGTTTCTGTAGAAAATCCTTTTTTAAATATGACTTTGGACAAGATAAATATACAAGCTACCTGTGGCAGCGAGTTTGTCAAGCCTAAATTTCTAATAAGCAAATTGTAAAATATATTTTAAAGTTAGGATTTATTTTTAAACTAAAATATGAAAAAGACAATTACAATTGCTGGAATTTTAGCTATAATTGGAGTAATAGTTTTCCTTATTTGGTTTATTCCTTTTTGGTTGAAAGTAGTAAGTGATCCTACAAATCCTAAAAATATCGAAGAAGTAGCTACAAAAACTGTTGAAGAGACAATACCTGAACAAGTTAGCGTTATATCTACTTTGGCGCCTTATGGAATAGTTGGTGCAATACTTATAGTATTAATTATTGGTTTTTGGGATAAAATAATGAATTTTAAGATACCATTAAGATAATTCTACATTAGTTTTTAGAATTGATATATTTCTCAAGCAGTCTAACCTTTCTAGTATGTTGTCTTCTTTCCCAAGAAGTTTGACAGGCCTTTACTCCAACTTTGTAAATAAATAAAAGGCCTTTAGGACTTAAAGCTTTTAGTTTTATTCCTTCAAAATCCAAATCTCTAAAGTCTTTTGGACCTTTGTATAAAAAGTTTAAAGCATCAAGATCAATATTTACATTTCCTTTGTAAACTTTTAAACAACCCCATTCTTTTAAGTGCTTATATTTAATTTTCTTTTTTTCTAAAAGTTTAATAGCTTTAGGAAGAAAAGCATCAGGTACATACATATCTACATCATGGACAACTATTCTCTCATCTTGAGTATAATACTTAGTTAAGTAACTACCACAGATTATTGGAGTAACGCCATGAGATTTACAGAATAAAATCATTTCTTTTGTAAATTTGATTAAATTCTTATTAATTTCCACAAAAAAATCATATTCTTAGAATTTATAATGGTTTTTATGATGGGTAATGAATACCAGACTTTATTACTGTAGCTAATAGGATGCCATTTGGTTTCAATATTCTTCTTTCCAACTTCCAAGCATATTTATAATTTTTCATATAATGGGCTGCTCCTGCCATGTCTATTAAAACATCAGCAATATTTAATATTTTTTTAGATTTTACTGCTTGTTCTAAGTCAATATTAATTAGAATTACTTTATTATTATCCAATATTATTAAACACCTCATTAATATAATTTTTAAACGTCCGCTTACTTTTTTAGTCAAATCTAATGATAATGTAAAATTAATTATATCCCTTATTAGGGAATAATTTATTGGATCTATTACTATTGGTTTATATTTTAATTTTGAGCCATAGCGGTCAATTAAATTTGGAATAAACTCTCCAAGTCCTGCACCGATTTCAACATACTGGAAATTTGGATTTATTTTATGTTCTTTTATTTCACGATCATAATCTCTTAAATCTCTACATGTTACAAATTTACAAAATGGGGTTTCAAAAATTACTCCAGTAGAATCATCTGGATTTTTTAAGTATACTGACATTTTTAAGGATCCATTAGAATTAGTAATTTTTAGAAAGTCACTATACCTTTCTACTTTAAATTTTACCATAAAATTTTTATATAAGGCTTGTTTATAAATAATTCTATATTAATCAATTATATTTATATATTCTTTTAAATATTAAATTTTTATGACTTATTTTATAATGATTAGAGGCCCTTTAGGTATAGGAAAATCAACTATAGCGAAAAGACTTACTAGAGCATTAAGAGGCACTTATCTATCAATGGATAAAATTGTTGATAAGAATAGGGTAACTAAAAAACCAGCTAAAGACGGAATGATGGATACTAGAAATTTCTTAAAGGCAAATGAAGTTATGCTGCCAATTGTAAGGGAACTTCTAAGCAAAGGAAAATTTGCTATAACAGATGGATGTTTTTATCGTAAAGAACAAATTGTAGATATAATAAATAAACTAGGGGAAGATAAAGTTTTAGTTTTTGATCTAAAAGCCCCATTAAAAGTTTGTATTGAAAGGGATAAAAATAGAAAATTAACATATGGTTCTGATGCAGCAAGAGTAGTTTACAATGCAGTTTCAAAATTTAATTACGGAATAAAAATTGATACTAATGGCAAAACAGAAGAAGAGGTTGTTAAAAAAATCTTAGAATATATTCCAGATAATTAACTTGATCTAAAGTAATCCACAATATCTTTCGG
This sequence comes from Candidatus Woesearchaeota archaeon, assembly GCA_018302765.1. Classification (GTDB taxonomy): domain Archaea; phylum Nanobdellota; class Nanobdellia; order SCGC-AAA011-G17; family GW2011-AR18; genus JACPCE01. Next base: position 45,324 of record JAGVZG010000005.1, on the reverse strand, counting down.
AATATTCCCATTAGCAATCATAGCCTCAGTTTTTTCTTTGACTGTCCAAAATTTTCTATCGTGTTTTAAAAATGAACCTTTAATACCCAAAATAACACCTTCAAAACTATCTTCTGTTAAAAACTTATCATCACCTAACAATGGTTTAATTTTTTTTATATCTTCATCATTTTCAATTACAATTCCAGGAACTTTTTTCCTTGCTAAATAAGCAGCACTGGATCTATGTTTCCCGCCAGATTGAAAGTAGTTTACACCTTTATGTTCTGAAAGGAATTTTTGTAAAACTTTTATATAGGGGGAGAATTTTGGATCCTCTTGTAAAATAGGCAATGCAGAAGATATAGTAATTAATGGGACAGAAAAAATATGTTTATCATCATTATTTATAAAAAATCTAAAATATTTCTTTAAGGATTCTGGACTGTGCAATGGAGGGTAGTCATTTAATCCAATGATTTCTTCTGGATTAACAGATACAAGTTTCATAATTAAAAAAGGGTATTTAACTATTTAACCTTTATCGTTTATAAAACGCACCAAAATCCTCTACCAATTTTATGTAATTACGAAATCATTACAACAATTTATAAACTAAATGCACCAAGGTCACTAAATCTGGCAACATTTTAAATATAAGTTTGTTTCACTTATATAAACTAATGATTTAGAAAAGGTGATTTCAGAAACACAAAAATAGAAATGCACCAAAGAAACAGTTTAAATCATTAAATAAAACCTTAAAACATAAATTTATAATTATATTTAAGACTCTATAGCACAAGCCCTAGTACATCTATCACCACAGCAGCTTCCTATTTGACCTAATAATGCACCTCTTGGGCATCTGCTCCTTCTGTGTTTCACTTGCTGTTGTGTTTCTTCATATATTGGTAAAGCTACAGTCGAAGTTTGTGAATTACCATAAGAATTACTTTGAGCTTGTTTATTAGAGCCATAACTAGATTTAACAGAATATCCTTCATCTTTTGGAGCATTATATCCTTCCATTGTTTTAACCAAAATATTTCTCCTTGTAAAATCTTATCAGCTCTTCCACAGCAGGGATAACTGCTTTATTTGAAATTCCGACCTTTAATTTTTTCTGTATATCTTCTAAATTTAATGCGCCTTCTAAAACTGCTTCTTCTATATCTTTATCAGTTGTTTTAGTTTCTGGATCAATTATTCTTGCACCTTCAACAACAATCCTATTATTTTGATTAGACCTTCTGAAGTAGTCATTTATTGCAGATCTTAAGGCTTTATCTCCTAAAACAGAACAGTGGAATTTTCTGCTAGGTAAGTTTCCTAATCTTGCGATTATGTCTTGTGGTTTTAATTTTAATGCATCATCAATTTTCATTCCATCATTTTCTGTTACCATTACTGATAACATGGAAGTAGATGCAATTGCACTTGCACAGCCAAATGTTTGAAATTTACAATCCATTATTTTATCAATATTTTTATCTATTTTTAGCCATAACTTTAAAGCGTCACCACATGCTGGGCTTCCGACCATTCCAATAGCATCAGCATTTTTTGAATACTGTTCTCCTTCTTCATCATTAATCAATAAATTTCTAGGATTAAAGAAATGATCTTTAACTGTATCTGTGTAAAACCATTTCTTGCTTTCTACTTTAGCTTTTACGTCTGGATGTATATTTAACTTTGATTGTGTTTGTATTTCTGTTTCCATTATAGTTCTCCCAATTTTCTCTCAAGACCATTTTTTCTCATTCTAAAATATAAAGGCAGGGTTATTGCGGCTGCCCCAGCCATTTCATAATAAGAATTATTGTTTCCTTGAAGATAATGAATGCCTCCTATAACGTCCAATGTCAAAGCAAACAAGCCCAATCCAATTATTAAATAACTTTTAATAGGTAAATTTATTTTAGTTTTTGCTTCTCTCTTAGTTACTATTCCACCAACAGTAAGTTCATCGTAATTTATTTCATCATAAGGCTGGCTCATTTTTTACTCCTTGCCTCAACTATGTGTTCAACAGCAACATTAACGGGACTTATTTGCCTTAGTGTTTTAACAATGCCAGGTAAGACTTCCAGTACTTTTTCTATGTCGTCTTCTGTAGTTTCTTTTCCCAAAGTAAACCTAATGCTTCCATGTGCTGCTTCGTAAGGCAACCCGGTAGCTAATACAACATGGCTTGGATCTAATGTTTGTGAAGTACAAGCACTGCCAGTTGAAGTATAAATGTCATACTCATTTAGATATAAAGTTAAAGCCTCTCCTTCTATGTCTAAAATACTTACATTTGCATTATTTGGAAGCCTTTGTGTTGGATGGCCATTTAAGAAAGTCTTAGAAACACTTTCCAAAATTCCATTTACTAATTTATCTCTTAATTTTGTTAGCTTATTAAATTCATATTCTCTTTCAGTTTGAGCCAATTCCAAAGCTTTGGCAAATCCCATAATTCCTGGAACATTTTCTGTCCCGCTTCTTAAATTTCTTTCCTGCCCACCACCATGAACCAGAGGAACTAACTGAATGCCTGTTTTAGCATATAATATTCCAGTGCCTTTAGGACCGTAAACCTTACTTCCGTTTAATGTCATCATATCAACGTTTAATTTTTCTGTGTCTAAGTCGCAGTAGCCTGCTGCTTGGCATGCATCTGTGTGAAAATATATATTGTGTTTTCTTGCAATAGTGCCTATTTCAGCCATAGGATTTATTGTTCCTATTTCATTATTTGCATACATTATTGTTATTAAAATTGTGTTAGGCTTTATTGCAGACTCAACATCACTAGGATTTACCATCCCATATTTATCTACTTCTAAATAAGTCACTTCACAGCATTCATATTTTTCTAAGTATTCACATGTATTAAGTACAGCATGATGCTCTGCTCTTGAAGTTATAATATGGTTTCCTTTGTCTTTCATAGCTTTAGCCAAGCCTTTCAAAGCTAAGTTTATGCTTTCAGTTCCGCCAGCTGTAAAAGTTATTTCTCTTGATTTAGCATTAATTAATTTGGCAACCCTTTCTCTTGCATCCTCAACTGCATTCTTAGCTTCTAGTCCTTTGCCATGAAAACTTCCAGGATTTCCATAAACTACATCAAAGTAATTTAGCATTTCCTGCTTTACTTCTTCTCTTAATTTTGTTGTTGCAGCATTATCAAGGTATATTTCTTTCATCCTTTTGCCCCTATATTCATTAAAGGAGGTTCGTAACAAGCATTGCATCCCTTGAAGCTGTTATCTAAGTTCTTATGAAATTGGCATGCAATTTTTTCTTCTCTTGAAATATTTAATAAATATTGTATTTCTCTTACAGAATCAAATCCATTTTTAATTCTAGAAGCTGAATTAGTTATGCTTGCCTTAATCTTGCTATTAAATTTTATTTCTGTTCCTCTTTTCTCGCTTAAGTATTGGTTTATAGCTGCTTTTGTAAGCCCTAATCTTTTGGCTATTTCAACCTGTTTTAAGCCACTGTTATGCATAGCCAAGGCAAGTTCTTTTCTTATTGCAGGTATTACGTACCATACTTCTAACTCTTGTATTAGTTCCATAGAATCTAGAAATACTAAGTATTTATAAAATTAACTATTGTTTACTTTTTACAGAACTTCTTTTAATAACTTTTATAAAGAATGTTAAATATAAGATAATAGTGGCAGACTTTATGTTTATAGATTCTGTATGCGGGATGGAAATAAAAAATAAAAAGTTTCATTCTTCCCATGACAAGAGGAATTATTATTTCTGTTCAACAAAATGCAAACTGAAGTTTGAAAAAGAGTCAGTAAGATCAAGGGAAAAAGTAGTAATTGAATTTTATAACGTATGGAAGGTTTATGAGCTTGGCAATGCAAGAATAACTGCTGTGAAAGGCGCAAATCTAGAGATTTCAAAAGGAGAGTTTTTGTCTATACAAGGCCCTTCTGGATCTGGCAAGTCTACATTTTTGCATCTCATAGGATGCTTAGATCTGCCAACAAAAGGAAGTATTTTCCTAGACAGAAAAGATATTTCAATGCTTAGTGAGTCTGAACTTGCACAGATCAGAGGAAGGAAAATTGGCTTTGTCTTTCAGCAGTTTAATCTGATAAATACATTAAATGCTCTTGAAAATGTCATGCTGCCTATGATATTTCAGGGAAAGGTTATAGAAGAAAGAAGAAAAAGAGCTGTTGAGCTTCTTGATGTTGTTGGATTAAAAGACAGGATGTATCACAAGCCAAAGGAACTAAGTGGCGGACAGATGCAAAGAGTGGCAATAGCAAGAGCATTGGCCAATGATCCTGATGTAATACTAGCAGATGAGCCCACAGGTAATCTTGATTCAAGTACTGGCCACAGCGTGATGAATGTTCTTGTCAACTTAAATAAAAAATTCGGTAAAACAATAATAGTTGTAACTCATGATCCTTATATTGCAAAATATGCAAAAAGAAAAGTTAATATACTTGATGGACAAATAGCACATGACCACCAGTTTATGAAGAGGTTTATATGGTAAAAAAAGGTTTAGTAGTAGTATTATTGTTTCTAATAAGTTTAAATATAGTTTTTGCAAGACAAACAGTTATAATATCCCAAGGAAATCAGTTCAGGGTAGATTTGCTAAGAGTAGATCCGTCTCCATTGACTCCTGGCGGAAGTTCTGACATATGGTTTGAAGTATTTAACTTAGATGATAAGCCATTATATGATGCACAGATTAAATTATCTGCTCCATTTCCTTTTTCTATAGAAAATAACATGCTTACTGTAGGCGAAATAGATTCTGGTCAAAGCTCTAAGATAAAATTTAATATCGGCACAAACAAGAATGCTAAACAAGGCAATTATAATTTTACTTTGTATCTATATTCGGCAGATAGTGATTCTTACGTCACAAGTACATTTCAAGTTAATGTTGCAAATACTGGGAAAATATTAACCCCTGTAAGTGTTGCTATTGAACCAGAAGAAATAAATCCAGGGGATAAAGGAATAATCAATGTTAATTTTATGAACACAGCAGATTCTGAGCTTAAAGACATAGCTATAAAATTTGATTTGAAAAATGATAGTATACCAATTGCACCGCTAGGATCTACTGCAGAGAAAAAGATAAAGAGTTTGCCTCAAGGAGAAAAGTCCACTGTGTCTTTCAATATAATTGTATCTCCAAGTGCTGAAGCAAAGGTTTACAAAATACCATTGAAAATAACTTATTTTGATGACTTGGGAAATTTGGTTTCAACTGAAGACACCGTTGGTGTTGTTATTAATGGAAATCCTGAATTCAGGATTAATTTAGAAGAGACTGATATTTATGGTAAAGGCGACAGAGGAAAAATAACAATAAGCATATCTAATATTGCGCCAGTTGATGTTAAATTTGTAAACATGGAACTGCTTGAATCTCAAAATTACCAGATCATTTCTCCAAGAAGCATTTACATAGGAAACCTTGAGAGTGACGATTTTGATACTGCTGAATATGACATTTATGTTAAAAAAACAGAAGATGAAAAAGTTCCGTTAAATGTTTTAATTAAGTACATGGATTCTTACAATAATGAAAAAGAGTATAGTACAACAGTTAGTCTTCAAACATATTCATATTTCAAAAAATTAAAATACGGCATTAAAAGCTCAAAGGGAATTACTAATACAATAATAGTCATACTTGTTTTATTATTTTTATACTTTTTTTATAAAAACTGGAAAAAGACTAAAAACATAAAGAATGCCTTTACTTCAACATTATTAAGTCCAATAAATTTCTTTAGAAGTTCATACAAAAAATGATAGGTGATTACTTCAGGTTAGCTGTTGATAGTATTAGACACAGGCAACTAAGAAGCTGGCTTACGATTCTAGGCATTGTTATTGGTATATCATTGGTTGTAACTATGATATCTTTAGGTGAAGGCATGAAGGGCGCTGTGTCCCAGCAATTAAGCAGATTTGGTCCTGATACATTGGTAGTATTTCCAGGAAAAGAAGCAAACCTATTTAGTGGTTTTTTTGGAGGATTGCACTTAGAAGATGATGACGTTGACGTTGTAAAAAACACAAAAGGGGTTGATATAGCATTTCCTGTACTTATAAAAACTATAAGAATTGAGTTTGGAGACAAAGATAAACAAACACTCTTGCATGGTTTGCCTTCAAAGGAGTCTGAGAAATTCTTAAAAGATTTTCAAGGATGGGAACTTGCTGATGGAAGATGGTTTAGGGACAAAAGTAATGAAATTGTAATTGGTTTTAAATTAGCTAAGGAAGGTTTTAAAGAAGATGACAAAGGCAAGGAGATAAGGCTCAATCAAAAGGTTGAAATCGATGGTGAGAAGTTTACTGTTGTAGGTATAATTGCTTCTTTAGGAGAGCGTGAGCATGATTTTGCAGGATATATTAGTCTTGACAAGCTAAGAGATATCATTGGAAGTAGTGAAAAAGAAGTTACGAATATTGATATTAAGGCTGCTCCAGGCGTAGATCCAAACGAAGTTGCCGAAAGAATTAAGAAAAATCTAAAGAGATCAAGAGACGCAGAAGACTTTGCAGTTTTGACAAGTGAAAGAATGGGAAATATTGCTGGAAATATTATAGCAGTAATAGAAGTTGTGCTTTTAGGACTGGCAGTAATTGCCTTGGTTGTTGGGGGGATAGGAATTATGAATACAATGTATACTGGTGTGTTAGAAAGAACAAAAGAGATAGGAGTTATGAAGGCTATTGGTGCTAGAAATAGAGACATTGGATTAATATTCTTGATGGAAGCTGGAATTATCGGCTTGGTTGGCGGATCTATTGGCTTGGCTATTGGTGTAAGTATTGCAAAAATAGTTGAATTTATAGCTCACCAGAATGGACTTTCATTGTTAAGTGCTTATATTAATATTTGGCTGATTTTATTTGGACTGGGATTTTCTTTTGTTATTGGGTGCATAGCAGGAATATTGCCGGCAATGCAAGCTTCTAAACTAAAACCTGTAGATGCATTAAGGTATGAATAATATCGCAATAAGAATTACACAAAAGTAAATTGTATTTAAAGTCGCTTGCTGGCATAAATTAATATTTTTCAAACATTATGTAAGCTGGAAAATCTTCTTTGCTGTAAGTGGTTTTTACAACTCTGATGCCTTTAAGATCATTAAAAACTTTTGTACTACTAATTCTATTTTCTAAATCTCCTAACTTTGCAGCAATTGATCCAGCGCTTAATCTAAAAGAAGTTAAATCTCTTGTACTATATCAATCTGGACCAAAAAAATAAAGTGTAAAAGTATCTTTTTTACCTTCTTTCAAAGCAAGAACGTCATCAGTTTTTAATCCTTCAAATCCTGGAAGTATTCCCTTAAAAATTTTATAAAAGGCATCTCCCAGAGATTCTCTACTAAATAATCCTGCAGATTGATATCCGTCATTCCTTTTGCTTTTCATTTTACTTCAAAATTTAATAAAATATAAGAATATTTAAATCTTTCCATTTGTTACTACCATTAAATAATAAATTAAATAAATTGCCGCTAAGAATATTGAAACTAATACAAAATACTTTATCTATTGCCATTTGGTTCTAAAAATCCAACATGGTTTTAAAAAAGTTAAGCAGCTAGCTTGATTCAGAGAAAATGGCGCCGCAAAACTGAATGGTTCTGAGATGTAATAATGGGGTGTCTACTAGATATGCAAAAATATATAAATGTAGACACCTTTAACATAGTATGTTCATTGAAATAAGAAAAAAAGGTAAAAAAAAGAAGTACTATTTAGTACAGACATTCAGAGTTCAAGATAAAGTAAAAAGAATTTCTCGTTATTTGGGTTCAAATTTAAATGAAAATAAACTAAAAGAACTAAAAAAAAGAGCTGAACAATTGATTTTATCACAAATGAAAGAAAAGAAAGAAAATAACTTTGAATTATCAGATACAGAAGTTTTAAAATACAATGTTCTTAAAAAAAATATAAATATTGAACATTTTGAAATTGATTGGGATAAATTTACAAAACAGTTTACATATAATACAAATGCAATAGAAGGATCTACAGTAAAGTATAATGAAGTAAATTCATTAATAGATAAAAAAGAAAATCCAAAAAATCAAGACGAAATAGAAACTATTGAAGTAGCAAATGCAATTAATTATTTGAAATCTATTGATAAAAAAGAACTTTCTTTAGATTTAATCAAAAAATTACATTATTTATGTTTTAATAGAACAAAACATTTTGCAGGAAAATTTCGTAATGTTAGAGTTATCATTCGTGATAGTTTAGGCAATATAATTCATCAGGGAGCACCAGCAAAAGATGTAGAAAAATTATTATTAGAATTAATTAAGTGGTATAATAAGCACTATAAAAAATATCCAGTATTAGTATTAGCAGGATTATTACACAATAAATTTGAAGAAATTCATCCTTTTCAAGATGGAAACGGAAGAGTTGGCAGATTACTACTTAATTTTGTATTAATTACAAATAATTATCCTCCAATTAATATTCAATTAAAAGACAGAAAAAGTTATTATAAAATTCTTAGAATATTTGATAAAACAGGAAATATTGATCCAACAATTAGATTTTTATTATCTCAATACAAAAAACAGTATAAATAGGTATCTACATTTTATATGAAGTCTTATTGATTAAATATTACTAAAATTAAGACTTTACACAGGTATAAAGGCAAAATAGAGTTAACTCGGTTCAAGTATGAAAACGCCGCTAAGAAGATTGAAACGAGATAATCAACTTATAATAAAGTAAATAATTTTATTTTGTAACATTATTTTTTAAAAAATCTATTAAGGGATTAAAACAAGTTTTTGCAATTGAAAGTGCATCTTCAGCTTCAGCCTTAGAAGGAATATAGCCATAATAATTTATATTGTGCCTTAGTTTTCTAATATTATCAATTACTCCTATAGGCCTTTCAGTTTTTACAGGCATTTTTTCTAATTCTTTTATCTGTTCTATATGGTCTTGTGAGACAACCCCTTTAGAAATAAGACTTGCATCTCCAAGCATTCTAAAACATTCGTAAACATTTCTAATAATATTAAATGCAGATTCATCAGTAATCTGTAATTTTAAAGTATAATTCATCTCCCTTTCAGCAGCTAAAAGTATACTCAATGCATTTTTTCTATCTGAATGTTTAATTCTCTGATTCATGGTCTTACCTCAAGAAAACCATCTAAGATTATACCATTAGCAATATTTGCAAAGAGGTTTAAATCTATTTTATTCCTAGAAAATATGTGAATATTTACAACAACGTCTTTTCTGTAGCCAAGTTCTCCAATAATTCCAAGTTGCCTAATTTCTAAATCGTTATTGTCTAAAGTTTCAACAGCAATATCAATGTCACTTGTCTCAATATCAGTCCCATTTCTATAACTACCAAAAAGAATAATAGATCTTGCCTGAGGAACAGCTTTACGAACAGCTTCTATAACTCCTGATTGGTATATTTTACTTAAATGATAAGGCATCTTCCTTGTTATTAAATAAACATGCCTTGGATCACAATAAATTATCCAAGACTTCCCCGCAATTTCTCTGTGTAAAAAATTCTCATTTATTAAACCCTCAACAACTTGTTTTGTAGCTGTTTTTGAAGACTGAATTAATTTTGCAAGTTCAGTTAAACCAATTCTCCTGCTGGGATTTGCATAAAACCACACTAAACACTTATCATAAGTTCTTTCAAGTACATCTACTTTAGTACTTTTAAACATTTGATTCTTTGATTTCATAGTTATAGTAACATATGAAACTATATAAGCTTTATGGTTACTATGAAGTTCTAAAAAAGCTTAAGTGAACTTTATTAGAACTATAAATGGGCGATAATTCAATTCTTTTTAGAAAGTCAGATAAGAAATAAAATTGTTTCTTAAATGTTTAGAACTATTTACCTCTAGAGATTGCCGGTTCATTAACAAAAACTGAGCGAACCGGCGTCGAACTGACCGGAAGGCGACCTGTAGGTGAATTGCAGGAAAAGTCCAAAAGTCGTTAAAACATAATAAAATGCTTAGAGAAAGCTTAAATCAGCGTTTTGTTCTCCAGCGGAAAAAGTATGAAAACGCCGCGACCCAGCGAAAGAAGTTAGGTTTAAAGCCGAACAAATGTTGATTTAAACATCTAATTTTTAGAAGTAAAACTTATATAAAAACCTATTTATTTTTATAATGCCTTTGACAAAAATCGTTAATAGAAATAGCTGAACAATCATCATTTAAACATAGACCATATCTTTCCTTTAGAATTTTTCTTAAAAGTTCTGATTTGCTTTTAAATTTTAATTTAATTTTTTCTTGCTCTAATAAATTATCTATTACTGTCTCCCAATATAAATTTCTAAGCAGTTTTGTCATCTTTATTTCCTTTTGATATTAATTCCTTCAACAATTCCAAAAGTTCTTTTGGTGTGATTGGTTTTTCCATAATATTAAATTAGTAAAATTAGAATAAAAGTCTTGTAATGTTTCAACAATTACAAGTGATATAAAGTTCTAGACTAATTTAGATTACATGAAACAAAAAACATGCAAATTATGTGAAAGAAGGATTGAACCTTATGAAATTACGCTGAATAGGGAAAGACTATGCGAACCATGCTTTGAATTTCTAATTGAGAAATACAAGACTATAGAAAAAGTTAGATGGATAATCAAGCAGTATCATCAAGGAGGTAGAAAATGATTCAAAAAATATATGTGAAAGTAAGATTAAGCAAGAAAGGAGCAGGCGGAAAACTGAAAGAAAAGACTATAAGATTTAACAAATGGATTTACTGGAGGTGAATCAATGAAAATAAATAAGATACTTGAATACTTTTTAGGATTATTATTAGTTATACTTCCATTTGCATATTCAGTCCATGCAGTAGATATAACTCCTCCAACCCAGAACGATATTAATGCGTTTAATCAGATACTTGAGCCTGTAATGAAAGTATATAATTTTGTAAAGTATTCAGCTTCAGTATTGGCTTTGCTATTTTTAATATTTGCAGCCATTAGTATGTTTACTAATGACAATCCAATGGAGAAAGACAAGGCTAAATCTAAAATTATGTATATTGTAGTTGGATTGATTGTTATCTGGATAGCTCCTATTGCTGTTAATTACTTGACTGTATAATCCTTAATTCGTTTTTGCCCAAGCTTTTTTTAAAAGCTTGAAAGGATGCTAAATGTGTGACTTTACCGCTTGATCTATTTTTAATAGAGAAGGTATGGTGACTAGACAGGCCTATTATATTATTTTTAATAGATCAGAATAAAGTTTATCAAAATAAATCTTTCTTTTATTTAGGAGGGACTCTAAAGCTACTCTAGCACCAATCATCTGTCTTTCATTATAAACAATACTATCAAATAATTTGCTAAAGACAAGAAAATCATTGTCTTCATCTTGCAAATGGGCATCAAAATATCCTGTAGGAATATGTTCAAGTCCTTTTACTTTATTAATACCTTCACGATAAGCACTAAAAATATGTAAATTTATTTTTTCATTACCTATTGCTATAACTGCAAGTCCATTTTCTATTGGCTCTTGAAGGCAATACCTTAATCTTTCATTTATATAATCATAGGTATAACTTTTAGGTTGTTTGTCAGATAAATCTCCTAAGTCTACTTTTAAGTATTTACATAATTCTTTAAAATAATTGCTATGAGCTCCGTCATCAGATGAACCCCAAGCTTCAAGCTTCAGCAAGTCAACTAAACTTCTTTTAATTTTCCAATTTTTATCTGGGATCCTTGCAAATAAAGCTGCAAAACAGTTAGGTAATGAAACTGAAAAGAAAAATTGTTGCTCAGCCCAGAATTTGACTTGCTCCTTAGTAAATTTTCCATCTCTAAAATCTTTTAAAAATGGATGATTAATTACTTTATGTTCTTCCATCACATACAATAATCCATTTAGTCTTCCCTTCATTCTTGGATTTCTATTAATATTGTATATAAACTTTCTTGTCATGAAATATCTAAATTTAATTGTAGTTGTATTATTCCTTTCAGTCATTCCTTTATCATTTGCTTCCTTTAATTGTTATTTAACTTCTAATATTAATAGATGTAATCAAATAATTAATTCAAATATATCAGAAAATCAAAAAGACCAATTACTTTCAAGTTTATTATACAATTCAACTAATTATCCAGACCATGAATTCATCTTTAATTACAATACAAAAATAAAAGTAAATTTAAGCATAGAAAATTTAACTATAATTAATTCTACTTATATAAAGAATGGATGGCTTTCATTGTTAACAGTAATGCCTTCAGTTTTAGAAGATAATACTTTATTTGTTTCCAGTACCACTTTTGTATTAAGCGAATATGATTATTTTATAGAAGTTCCTAAAGATTATATTTCAAAAGGCTACCCAAAAATTAAAAATGGAGACTGCAAGACAATTCATACTTTAATAGAAAATATTTCAACTTTGAATGTTTTAGTAAATAATGAAAATCAAGGAAGTTTAAAGTTAAATCCTGTTAATATTAAAGAAGATTCAATAATTACTGATAAATTAAACATTAAAAGCAGTATTAAACAAGACCATTATCATTGGAAACAATATTGCATTTCAAAGAAAAACGGCAGATGTGTTAAATATGAATACAGATGTGAATACTTTAGTACTGATTACTTAAAAGATGAAGTTAATTTAGAAGACAGCATTAATGTTAAATATTATAATATTAAGCCTTTAGTTAATATTAAAGTTCTTGATTACTACAATAATGTTACTAAATTACAATTTAATGCTAAGGATTTTGACAGTTTGACTATTAATTTTAATAATAGTTATTATTCAGAGCAAAGATATGTTTATTCTTTAGAGTTTATTAAAAAACCATTTTATATTGCTGTTTTGAAGGCTGAGAAAGTGGATATTAAGAAAAATTATGGTTTAGTTAGCGGATTAAATAATACTATTTTTATTAGTTCGTCTTTTGCTCAAGATTTTTCTAAAAGCTTGAATTGTAAATTAAATAGTTTTAATCACTTCTTTAATTTTAGTTCTGGTTGTAATTTAAATTTAGTCAAAGAAGAAAATGATAAATATGAAGTTATTCCTTTTAGTTTTGATTTAGTTTATTTCCTTAAATTATTTGTTTTATTATTTATTTTGTATTTGATTTATAGGATTATTAAATATTATATTTAATAGACTAATTAAAGTTACATAACAATTAATGTGTTTTCTATATAGTCAAGCATTTTTCCTATATCTTCATTATTATATTTATTAAAATCGCCATGGGCAGCTAAATTGCCTGTTTCAATATAAATTCGGCACAACTTAAAATTTGGTAATGTCAATATATTGCTATTTTTTAATAATTCATTAAAATCAGATATTTTTTCATTACCATTTAAAATAATCTTATTTTTATTACATAAGTCTTTTAGTGTATTTTCTATTATCACTCTGCCTAAAATTGCTGCAGGATCTTTAAAACCTTTTTTTAGTAATTCTTTAGCCTGTTCTAAAACAGTATCAAATAATTCCACAGATAATATATGGGTAATATTATGTGTAAAACCAAGGTTAAACTCATCTGCAGCACTTTTTATTATTCCCAACCCAATATTTACATTTTCTTTTGAATAGGTAAGACCTATATTTTCATAATATGGCCCGCCTCTATTAAGAGTATTTTTAAATAAAATGAAGTGTTCAGATGATTCACCAAATATTTTTCTAAGAATATTTTTTGAACTTAAATCCCAAGTTACAAGTTCAGAATGTATTTTATTAATACGTAAGGAAATATCATAGTCCGATAAAGATGAGGTTGGTTTTAACATTTCTTTATAGAGCCCTTCACCAATTTTTATCAATTCTTGGAATCTATTGGATATTTGTGTTTTCATATATTAAGCATAATTAATCTATTTTTAAATTTTATTAAAAAAAGAAGTTCTTTCCTTTTCATGAAAAGATCTAAACTAATTCTATTAATTGTAATAATCTTATTAGCTATGCCGATAGTTTTCGCAGAAGACAATAATCAAACTTCTTCTTGTTCAATCTTTAGTCCAATTCAATGTCTTAAAGATACAGCCTACTTAATCACCTATTCAACTGGCCTAGCAGCACAGCCACTAATAAAATTAGTTGAAACTTTAATGACAGCAAAGCCAAATATAGAAACATTCAAGCCAATATGGTTAACTATTATATCTTTAATAAGCAGTTTCTATATTTCCTTCTTGTTATATTCAGGAATAATATTCATTACAGATTCTAATAACTTAGTTAAAAGACATAAAGCTAAAGAATCAATAAAGAATATGATAATAGCTATTATTATAGTATCTGCCAGTTATTATCTATATAATCTATTAATAGAATTTAATTCAAGCTTAACTTCTTATATCTTTAATCAGATTAATCCGGATTTCTTTAAAACAGCTTCTGATAGTTTTGGAAATGCAATAATGCAGTTAATTTTAATTATTCCTTATATTATAGTTTTATTATTGACTGCTATAATGTTTGGGATAAGATGGCTTTTAGTAAGCTTTGGAGTAATATTATTTCCCATAGGAATATTTCTTTATTTTGTTCCTTTTCTTAAAAGTTATGGAAAATTAATAATAAATATCTTTATATTATTGATATTTATTTCATTTATTAGTTCTATTGTTATATTAGGAAGTTCAATGCTGATTAATGCTCCTGTATTTGAAAACTTTGCAATATTATTTTATGTAATTAGTTTCTTAATAGTTGATTTTAGTTTCTATTTACTTATTAAGTTTGTATTAAATAAATCTGGAGCTATTGAGATTGTTAATGTTGGAGAAGCGATTGCTATAAGTATTTAAAATTATATAGTAGAAATTTTACGATTATCTAAAAATTCAATTAATATTTTTATAGCCTTTAAACAATCTTCCCTTATATTTTCATATTTTATTTGAGTTACATGAACATATTTGTTTCTTATGTCATTTAGATTTTTTAAATTTGTTTTTTCAGATTCAGTTATTATATCTAATTTTCTTAGAGTTTCTATTCTATTCTGTTGACCCTTTAATTGATCAAAATATTCTGTTATGGAAAAAAGCCCATCATTTGTTTTTGTATAATCATCCAAAAGATAAATAGAGATATATTCATTAATCATTCCAGCTAAAGCAATAGAAGAAAGAAACCTATTTTTTACATAATTATCTATACACTCTTTTAATCTATCCATAGTCCATTCTGTTGGATTGATTTCTATTTTTGGAATAGTTTTTATATTTTCTAAAATTTGGTCCTCTGTTACTTTATTTTGTGTAGCTATTCCGTTTTCCCATTCTTCAATAATTTTTGCTTTTTTTTCTTTTGGAATTGAATATATTTCCTCGTTTATAAGTTCATTTACATTATTCCAATAAGACCAAAGTTGTTTATGTTCATGCATATGATTGATTTATACAACTAATTTTTAAACTTTCCTTCTCATGTCATACGAAATACCGCCGCCACTACAGCATAAAGAGAAGATAATTTTCAATTTAACTTTTGAACAGCTTCTCTATGCAGGAACTGCTTTACTAATAGACGGAGTTATCTTTAAAGTAATAAATAATTCAAGTATTAAATTTACCTTAATAGGAATAACCACAACGTCAGCAGTTTTATTCATGTTTTTTAAAGGAAAAGAATGGATAAAAAATCTTTATCATTTTTACAAATTCAGAAAAGCAGATATTTATTCAAATTTAATGAAAGAATTTATAGGGATAAAAGAAGTAAATAATTACATAATAAACAACAAAAACCAGAAAATAGCAGTTTTAGAAGTTCATTCAATTAACTTTAATATAAAAACTGAATTAGAGCAGGAAGCAATTATTCTAGGTTTTCAAAAACTATTAAACTCAATAGATTTTCCTATTCAAATTATCATAGCTTCTGAAAATATAAGCTTAGAAGATCATTATAATAAACTAGAAAGTAAGACTAAAAATAAAGCTTTATTTAATTTTTATAAGAACTTCATAAACAAAGAAATAAACAACAACGAAATAAAAAATAGAAAGTTCTACATAATAATAAAAGAATCTTCAAATCTGGAAATACAAACTAATATTTTAACAGAAAAGCTAAGAAGCATTGGATTAAAAACAAATATAGTAAATAAAAATGAATTATTAAATAAATTGCATAATTATTTTAATCCTTATAATTTAGACATAGAACTAAAAGAAGGAGAAGTAAAAAATAAAGAAAATTACTTAACAAGCCCTAAATTAATAATAAATAAGAAAGACTACTTAATTGTAAATAATTCATTAAACAGAATAGTAGCAAGCATAGGATATCCTAATATTGTAGAAAAAGGATTTTTAGATAAAATAATAAGTTCAAATGATAATTATGATGTTTCTATTCATATTGAGCCCTTTCCAATAGATTTTATGTTAATACAATTAAATAATGAATTAAAGAAGCAGAAAGCTGATATTTACACAGATTCATTAAAAGGAATAGCAAATCCTTCTTTGGAAATAAAACATTCTGCAACAAGAAAGACTTTAGAAGAACTTCAAAAGGGAAATCAAAAACTATTCAATTTTAGTCTTTATATTAACTGTAAAACAAAGCCTTTAGATTATTATAAACTAAATGAAAAAGAAATAGAAGAAGTAAAGAAGAATAATCCCAGAAAGAAAGAATCTGAAGAAGTTTACAATCATAAAGTTAATTCTTTAATTGAAAATAAGACTTTACTAAAAGCTAAACATGATTTAGATTTACTAAGCAGGAAAGTTTCTTCAGAATTAAATTCTATAATGATCCAGCCTTCTGTTCCATTATTCAGACAGGCTGATGCTTTTAAGTCAATAATACCAATATCAGATGATAGTTTAAAGTTGAAAAGAAACATAACTACAGAAGGATTAAGTGCTTTCTTTCCATTTACAAGCCCTTTTCTAAATACAGATTTAGACGGAATAATGCTGGGTTTAAATAAAAACAAAATTCCATTCATTAAAGATATTTACAAGTTAACTAATGCTAACGGCTTAGTCTTGGCTACTTCAGGAGGGGGTAAAAGTTATTTTACTAAATTACTATTAACTAGATTATTTTTACAGGGAACTAAGATATTAATAGTCGATCCTCAGTCTGAATACTTAGGGATAACTAAAGAATGTAAAGGACAAATAATTACTATTTCTAAAGATAGTAAGACCATTATTAATCCTTTAGACTTAATGGGTAAAAGCTATGAAGATAAAAGACTAAGTTTAATTGATTTATTTAAGGTGATGCTTGGAGACTTAACAGAAGTACAAAGAGCTATTTTAGACAAGGCAATAGATGAAACTTATTCTAAGAAATATATTAAGAAAGACTCTGATATTCATAGAACTCCGCCAATTATTTCAGACTTGCATGAAACGCTCATGTCTATGGAAAGACAAGCGTCAAGTATGGAAAAAGTAACTTATACTGCTTTAGTTAATAGACTTTATATTTATACAACAAAAGGCGTTTTTGGTTTTTTAGATAAACAAACGAATATTAATTTCAATAATGACTTTGTCTGCTTTAATATCGGTTCAATGCCAAAACAAGTCAAACCTGTTATTATGTTCTTAGTGTTGGATTATATTTATGAAAAAATGAAGGAAAACTTAGACAGAAAGCTCTTAGTGTTAGACGAAGCATGGAGTTTGCTTGCAAGAGCTGAAGAAGAAGGTTACATCTTTGAAATTGTCAAGACGTGCCGTAAATTCAATTTAGGATTACTTATGATTACTCAGGATGTTTCGGATTTAGTCAATTCAAAAGCAGGACATGCAGCATTAGCTAATAGTTCATACACATTTTTACTCAGACAGAAACCAGCAATTATTGATAATGTTGCAAAAGTCTTTAATTTGAGCAAACATGAAAAGAATTTCTTACTAACGTGTAATGTGGGAAATGGTTTATTAATTTTAGATAATGAACATCAGGAATTAGAAATTAAAGCAAGTCCTGAAGAACATAAACTTATTACAACAAATCCAGATGAGATTAAAGAAGAGAAGAATAAAAGTAAAACAGAAGATAAGAAAGGAAACTTTGATATTAAACTGGATATAAATAAAGATTATTATGAAGGCAATAAATTAAGTCTTGAAGAAAAAGAATACTTGTTAAGTCATGGTTATGGGGTAGGAAGATTTCATAAATTTGATACAAATGGTAACCCCAATGAATATTATGTGAAAGAGAAAAAACCAGAAGGTTTACTGCATTCTTTTGTTGTTGCTCTTTGTTATGAATCTATTAAAACAAAAACAGATAAAGTAAGCATTAATGTTGCTGGAAAAGAAGATATTGTATTTGAAGATAAGAAGGGCAAAAAATGGGCTATTGAAATAGAAACAGGTATAGATTATAAAAAACATAAAGAACGTCTTAATGAAAAGTTTACAAATCTAAAGAATAAATATGGAAAACGCTGTTTTATTTTATTGACTAATTTTCAACTTTTAAATAATTATAAAAAATATGATATTGTGGTTATTAGTAGATCACAGTTGTCTAAGATAATTAATGTAATATTTAATTGATATATGGGGAGGTTTTTCCGCTTCGAAAATAGTTTATATGACTTAATGGTGTCGTTTCCGTGTAGATTTCCGCGTTACATTATTTTTTTCTTCCAATAAATGCATCAATTGCTTTAATGTCCTGTTTACATGCTGCTAATAATCGTCCGCAACCATCATCTACTTGAAATTTACTATCATATCTATGAAATACAATTACAGGTGGTGCACCAACTAATGGCTTAGAAATAATTGTAATAACCTCTACATTTTTGCTTTGTATAACTTCCTCAAGCACTTCTTTCATTGTTAATCCATTCCGTGATAAAGGAATGTCTCTAAAATTATCATATGGATTAATGACTTCTAAAGGATTAATCTGACTTTGAGTCCAATCAAACGCTTTGAATTTATTTATATGATCTTGTGTTACGGGATGTCCTCTATTCTTTTGCATTTTATGAAATGCAGTAATTACGTCATCTAGAGCAATTTGTATTTCAGGATATTGAACCTTCATTGAGATTGATTTCTTACTATGGTTTAAATCAATTTCTACTCAAAATGAAACCAACAGTTCTAGACTTATTTAGTGGATGCGGTGGCTTTAGCTCGGGCTTTATGCAGGCTGGATTTGAGGTTGTTGGTTTTGTTGAATACTGGAAACCTGCTATTGAAACGTACAAACTAAATCATCCTAATACTAAACATTTTGGTTTTGACATTACTAAGATTCCTGATGCAACAATAAAAGAGTATGAAGGAAAAATTGACGTGATTATTGGCGGTCCGCCATGTCAGGGATTCAGTATGGCTGGAAAACGAGACAATAATGATCCTAGAAATAAATTATACAAACATTATCTAAGGTTTGTAAAAATAATTAAACCAAAACTTATTATTATGGAAAATGTTAAGGGAATTTTAAGTATGGAGGATAATGATGGAGAAAAAGTCATAAACAAAATAATTTTAGATTTAATTAAATTAGAGTATCATGTTTCTTATAAAATATTAAATGCAAAAGATTATGGAATCGCACAAAATAGAGAACGGGTTATTATTACTGCTAAAAAATTAAACCTATATCCAGAACCGCAAGCAGAAAAAATAAATGTTATGCAAGCCATTTCTAATATTCCTGAAAATTTTAATGCACATGAATCTATTGGAATAACTGAAGAAACAAAACAAAGGATAGAAATTTTAGAATTTGGCGGGAAATTATCAAAGAAATATAACTTTTCTAGACAACGGTTACATCCAAATAAATATTCACCAACTGTTGCGACAAAACCATTATTCATTCATCCATTTGAACACAGGCTATTAACACCAAGAGAATTAGCAAGATTGCAAAGTTTTCCAGATGGATTTTTATTTCAAGGTTCTAAAACTTCTATGATTAAACAAATAGGAAATGCTGTGCCACATAAGATGGCGAGAGAAATTGCTGAAAAATTATCCTTTTTTAAATAATAGTGTCCTAAGCTTTTTATCCATAAAATCGCTTATCTCTGCAGAATTTTGTTCTCTCGATAATTCTAATAATTCAAAAATATCTTTGTCTGTTAGGAAAAGTATTACGTGTTCTGGTAAGACTGTACTACATCTTGTATACATTGCATCTTCGTTTTTAATATTTCGACATACCAATATGCCAAAATGACCATGATTTTTGTTAAATCTCCCATTGAGTTGGTCTATCTCTGGATTTTTTGTATCATCTGTATAATTTTTTACTTCCACTATTGGAAAATTACATTTTACTTCTTCTTTTAGATTGTGAAAGAAACCATCCTTTGCACAATTTGTGAATATTGTATCAATTATCTTTACCCCATCTTTTATTTCTGTTTTAAGATCCATATTTCTAAGAGATCCTCTAAATACTCTTGCAATAGCATGAGAAACAATTCTATGATATAATTCAGCATTATCTTTGCCTTCCGGTATACTCTTTATTTTTTCTATATATAAAGATTCAATTGAGAATTCTCTAGGATTTGGAATAATTAGTTTTATTTCATCGCTTTTCTCTACTATCATAGGTTTAGTATCTTTTGGATCAGGAATATTGTTTTCATATTTAATTGTGTTTAATATCCTTTTTTGAGTTATAATATTATTAAACAGATTATAATCTGTTTTCTCATAAAATCTTGCATCACTTCCTAGATTCCACTTTTGTATCAGCTTAAATCCGTATAGCGACATCATTTCATCTAAATCCTCATGATTGAAATATTTGTAAAATGTCTTATTGTATCTGTTTTTTCCTTGCCAAATACCATCTCCACAAAAGAATTTTCCAGATTCTCTATCTGCTTTATATGATCCTTCCTTCTGTGCAACCCATAATAAATATTTTCCATTTTTAACTTTTTCATAAATTAAGTCTAAAAGATATAGTCTTTCTACTGGAACAGGCATAACTGGTGGAACGTTTAATAAAAGTGCCAAGTCAAATTTTTTAGTATCAGTGATAAATGGATTTGGGAATAATAAGTTCTGGAATTTGTCTCCAAATTTTTCACACTTCTTAATGTTTTTGATTGTTATAGGGTTTTTTGATAATTCTTCGAATTCAACTGCGCAAACTGTCTTTCCATGTTTTAGAATAAAAGGGATATTTTTTAGTTTAGCTGCGCCGAATTCTATCACACTTTCGATACTGCTGAAATCCTTTGATTTAAATATTTCATCAAGTATCGCAATTAATTCATCACTAGGTTCTTTAAATGAAGGTGCTGAACCAGTTACATCAAATACTAGTTCTACCAGTTCGTCTGATTCCTCGTTCTGCTTCTTGGGTATACGAAATTTATATATTGGACTTTTCCACATTAGTTATCACTTGTTTTAGAAGGTAGAAAGAGGTAGTAGAAAACTATCTCATCCCACCTCTTTTTATTATCTACTTTTGAGTATAGGTTATTTATATAACTTGCTAATACGCCTTTAGAACTCATTTTAATTGGTTTTTTAGTTTTTCAAGTCCTTTGTCATTTAAATAGGAACTTAAATCCATTATTCCTTTACTATTAATCTCTCTAAAGTCAAATGCCTTATTTTCTTTTGGATTTATCCATATAAAGAAATTATATCTGCCATTAGACAATGTTTTATTCTTGCATAATTTTTGCAATTCTTTGGTACTAATGACAACAATATGAGGTTCTGTATGTCTTCTTCCATTTTCAGGATCATCTCTTAACACATATACTAAGAATACAAAATAATCTGCTTGGCATTGCATAATTGTTTCTGCCTTAAGATAAAACCAACCTGCAGAACCATAACCAAATCTTTTTGTTTCTGATTTTTTTGGTTCATAAGCTCTGCTGCCCTTAACTTGCAAAGTGACTGATTTTTTATTTTTAAGATTAGTAACTAACAGATCTATATCTTTGAACTGAGCATCCAAAGGCATGAAAACACCCATTTCATCTTTTAAATAATTTCTTAATATTCCTGTTGTAACTGCTTCATCAGGATTCAACGACCAGAAATTTTTATAGGAGATTCCCATTAATCGTTTTTAGATTTAACCTCCAATTTAAGCTTTTCTTTGACCAATTCTCTTAACTTATCAATAATCATAATTTCCGCTTCTGTATCAAGTCCGCAGTATTTCAGCAAGTCTTCTCTCACCTGTTTTCTTTTTTCTTGAGTAGTATCTGTATAATGCGCATTAAAAAATTCAACTGAAGCAGTCCCGCCGTCAGATATTGCCATTCCTTTGTAAGTTTTTCCAGTCAACGCAGGAAGGACTTTTTTAATGGAAGCGCTTCCCTGCTGTTTTGGATTGTAATAACTGAATTCTCTGAATATATCTAATAAGTCAACAGTTCTTAAAGGGATATTTTCTACCCATGCTTTGTATTCTGGAAAGTTTACTGCAAGTTCTTTCATTCTATTTATTTCGAATGACTGGTTGTATACTATTATTGTTCCTTTCTCTCCAAGTGATCCGTTTAATGCTGTAATGAAGTCTTTTCTTGGGTCTTCTTTTCCATTATAAAGAAATTCATAATGCACTAAACGACCATTTTCTTTTTCTACTGTATGAAGTGAAAACTGGAATGGTATTTGCGAATAAGGTCTTGTTCCGTCAAACATTGGTATAGCTGTATTGAAAGTTTCAAAATCAAGGTAATGTAATGGATATTGAAGTTTGTCTAAGAATTCTTTTATTTTTTCTTTATCAACATTTACCTTCCCTTCTTTTTCACAGGTTCTTTGAATACTTTGTTTAGCGTTTAGTTTTATTTCTTCAGTTATGTCTTTTATTAGTTTTATTCCTTTTTCGTAAAGTTCTGCTCCTAACTTTCCACATCTATAAAGGCAGAATACGTTATTTTCTGGAAGTTCAAGGCAGTTTTCTGTTTTGCAGTCATGGCTTCCATCACTAAATGGAATTTCTAATATTAATCCTGCTTTTGGTGGTTCTTTTTGTGATAAAAATTGGATAATATTATTTATTCTTTCAGGTATTTTGTCAATTAGCTCATTAACTTCTTTAGTTATTTCTTCTTTTTCAAAAAGTTTTTCCAGATTTAGATTTGCATATTTTGTATAATCCTTATTTAAGTGGAGTATGAAACATTTTCTTATTTTTATTCCGCTTCCTTCATATACATATTTCTGAAATGCAACATCATAAATGTTTACTTTTTTTGTTTTTGTTGAAGCTTTAACTTCTACAATATCCCATTCATTATCCACTGGAAAAAGTATGTCTGCTCTTGAAAATAAGTTATTAAATTCAAACCCTGCTTCAAATAAAGGTTTCTTTTCCTTTAATGCTTCTTTTGTTTTTTTAGGATTTTCATTATATTTATGCATTGAAAGGTCTATGCCTTCAGGAAAAAGTTTCTTTGCTTCTATCCCTACTTTCTCACCATCTTCCATTCTGAACTTATCAGCAACTGACGGCTCCTTTATTTTTTCAGGATGATTAACTTTAAGCCATAAATACTTGGGACATTCCAAGCCGAGAATATAATTAGACTTTGTTAATATTTGCATCATTTTATAGATAAGAAATTATTTATAAATGCATTAGATTAAATAAATTATTGATATTACCCAAAAAGAAAGGATTTTAAATAAGTACAAATTGGTAAGTATTTTGATGGCTGATGTAGAAATTAATTGGAAAGGTAAAAAATTAGAAGTTGAAAAAGTTTTATTACCATTTCAAAAAATAGAAACAGTATCTATATCTAGAACAGGTAAGGATACATTATTAAGACACATTCCTAAAACTAATGAAAGCAGTTGGTTAAATAGACTCATTTGGGGAGATAATAAATATGTTCTTGCTTCTTTATTAAAAGATTCTCAGATTGCTGGTAAAATAAAATTAATCTATATTGATCCACCATTTTTTACTGGAACTAATATGAACATAAATATTAAAATAGGTGATAAGGGTGAAGTTACTAAAGAACCTTCTGCAATAGAAGAAATTGCTTATAGAAATATGTGGAAGGAAGGCCCTTCTTCTTTTTTACAATATATGTATGAAAGAATAAAGTTAATGAGAGATTTACTTGCAGAAGATGGTTCTATTTATGTAAGGTTTGATTATCATTATTCTCATTATATTAAATTAATTTTAGATGAAATATTCGGATATGAAAACTTTAGGAATGAAATAATAATTAATAGGACAAGAAAAAATGTAACTGAATCTCAAACTCAAAGAGTTTTTCCTACTGCAACAGACTCTCTTTTCTTTTATTCTAAAAGTGAAAATGTTAGTCTAAATAAAGTTTTAAAAGCATTACAAGAAAAAAGAGAAGCATTTTGGAGGCATATGGATGATTCAGCAGGTCAAGGAAGTCCAAAATTATTTTTTGGTAAGGAATTAGTTCCGCCAGTAGGTAAACACTTCAAATATTCCCAAGATAATATAAACCAAATGATTGATGTAAAAAAATTAAGATTTAGATGTAAAAATTGTAAATATGAACACTATGAGGGTAAATGGAATAAATGCCCCCAGTGTAAAAAAGATGATCCTAGACCTGAATATTTTGTCGAGGAAAAAGAAGATCAATTGATAGATACCAATTGGACAGATATACCTGGTTATTCTTTTTCTACAGGATATCCTACTGAAAATGCAGAACAGGTCTTACAAAGAGTTATAGAAGCTTCGTCAAATGCTGGAGATTTAGTGGCTGATTTCTTCTGTGGTTCTGGAACTACAGTGGCTGTAGCGGAAAAAATGGAAAGAAAATGGGTAGGTTGCGATATTGGAAGATTTTCAATTCATACGATAAGAAAAAGATTACTAGATATTCCAACATGTAATCCTTTTGAGGTTTTAAATCTTGGTAAATATGAACGACAATATTGGGCTTCTGAAAATTTAGAGAATTATAAAAATTATGTTAATTTTTTAGTCAAACTCTATAATGCTATGCCATTAGATAATTTTGAATTTATTCATGGAAAAAAAGGAAATAAGGCAGTTCATGTTGGATTAGTTGATTCTCCAGTTACAAAAATAGAAATTCTTGATGTTTTTAAAGAATGTAAAAAAGCAGGATTTAGTGATTTAGATATTTTAGGCTGGGAATGGGAGATGGGTTTAAATGATTCTGTAATAAAAGAAGCTAAAGACCTGTTTGATATTAATTTATCCTTAAGAATTATACCAAGAGAAGTTATGGATAAAAGAGCTGTAGATGCAGGAGATATAGAGTTTTACGAATTAGCACATTTACAAGTCGAGTTACTAAAAGATAAAAATAAGATAAAAGTAAAATTAAATGACTTTATCATCCCAAATGTTGCTTCAATTCCTGAAGAAGCCCAAAAGAAAATTAGTAAATGGAGTGATTATATTGATTATTGGGCTGTTGATTGGAACTATAATTCTGTATTTCATAATGAATGGCAAGCCTATAGAAGTGATGATACGCCGAATTTAAAGTTAGAAACTAATTCTCATGAATTTAAACCTGGAAAATATAAAATATTAATTAAGGTGATTGATATTTTTGGTAATGACACAAGTACAATAAAGGAAGTCACTATAAAATGAATGATGGACCTTTCTATAAACCAGAAAAAAGAATAGAAACATCAGCCCATTTAGTTCCTAAAATTCGAGAAGAAGTAGATAAATGGAGAGCAGCAGGGTATATAGGGGCATCTCAAACTACAAAAACACTTCTTAACTTTTGGTTTAATGATGGCCATCTTATTAATAAAAAAGAGTTTAGATATTATTTTTGTCAAAGAGAATCAATTGAAACTTTAATTTATTTATATGAAGTTATGAAAATTAGAAGTTTAAAAGATCTGATTATTAAATATGATATTAAAAAGAAAGTTGCTTATAATCCTCACGATGATTTATTTGCCAAATATTGTTTTAAAATGGCTACTGGGACTGGAAAAACTAAAGTTATGGCTCTTGCTATTGTTTGGAGTTTTTTTAATAATTTACTTGAGAATAATAAAGAGTTTACAAAAAACTTTTTAATAATTGCTCCAAATATTGCGGTTCAAGATAGATTAAGAGAAGATTTGGAAGGGGGAAAAATTTTTAAGAATGATCCCATAATACCAATAGAATTTCAAAATTATTGGGATGTAGATGTTATATTGGAAGATGAAATGACCAGTAGATCGACTAAAGGTAGAATTTATTTAACTAATGTACAAAAACTCTATGAGCGTTTTATCGATACGAATAATTTAAATCCTGTAGAAATAATAATTGGTACAAAACCAAGAGAAAAAACAGCTTATGAACTGATATTTGAAGATATACAAAAAAATAATGATATTTCTATAATTAATGATGAAGCGCATCATGTATGGGATCCAGAATCTAAATGGAATGAATTTATACAAAAAGTTTTTAAAAACTTCAGAAATAATAATAAAACTTTTGGATTTCAACTAGATTTTTCTGCTACACCTAAGAAACAGGACGGTGGTAAGCTGTTTGAATGGATAATAACTGACTTCCCACTAGCTGATGCAATTGTCAATAGAATTGTAAAATATCCTATAATTGGAGAAGTTGAAAACGCAAAAGAAACTCCTTCTGAAAGAGCAGATATTATCTACAGAGATTATATTGAAGCAGGAGTAAGAAGATGGAAGAAATATAGAGATGCTATGACAAAAGTAAATAAAAATCCAATTATATTTTTTATGGCAAATAAAACTAAAGAAGCAGAAGATATTAGAGACTATTTGGAAACTAAAGCTGAATTAAAGGGAAAAGTACTATTAATTCATACAAATTTAAAAGGAGATATAAGCGAAAAAGAATGGATTAAATTAAAAAAAGAATCAAGGAACTTAGATTCCGATTATGATAAATATAGGGCAGTTGTGAGCGTTCTTATGCTTAGAGAAGGTTGGGATGTTAAAAATGTAAATGTAATTGTGGGTTTAAGGCCTTATACATCTCAAGCAAATATTCTTCCAGAACAGACGCTTGGCAGGGGTTTAAGATTAATGTTTGGTCCAGAATCAGGATTTAAAGAAACTGTAGATGTATTTGGTTCTAGTGCTTTTGTAAATTTTATTGAAGTAGAATTAAAAAAAGAGGGAGTTAAACTAGATAGAATTAAAGAAAAAGATTTACCAAGCATTACTAATATTTTCGTTGATGCAGAAAAAATAAAATATGATTTAGAAATTCCAAGTATTTCACCAAAATATACTAGAATAAATCGTTCATTCAATGATATAAAAGTAGAAAATCTTCCAAAAGGCCCATTCGAACTTGATCTTAAATCTTATACTATTAAAAAGATAGCTAGAGGTAGAGAGGCTTTAACAAATATAGAAGTTTGGAAAGATGAATGGACACAACCAATACCTGAAAACTTTGAAGCAATAGTAGGTTATTATTCCAATATAATACTTAGAGAATGTAAAATACCTTCTAAGAATTATGAGTTAATTCCTAAGTTAAAAGAATATATTATTAAAAGATTATTTGGCAGAGAATTAAAAAAAGAAGAAATTAATAATAAACTTTTTTTAAATCAATTTATAGAAAAAAATATTGCGTCATATTTATTAACATTATTTCCCAGAGTTATCAATGCTTTAACCATTAAACCACAAGAAGTGAAAATAAGTTCTGAGCCTAAAAAGGCTTCACAAATTAATCCTTTTTTGACAAGAAAGCAAGTATATACTCCTAAAAAGTGTATTTTAAATCTTATACCAGTAGATAATGACTTAGAAGGTCGTTTTTGTATATTCTTAGAATATGCAAAAGATGTTAAAAAGTATATTAAAAATGATATAAACTTAAATTTTTATATTGAATATGTTAATAATAATAAAGGCATTTCTTACTATTTACCTGATTTTATAGTTGAAACAAATAATGGATTTTTTATAGTTGAAACAAAAGGTGCAGAAACTACAGATGTGGAATTAAAAGACAAGAGAGCTATAGAATGGTGTAATGATGCTTCAGAATTGACTAATAAAAAGTGGAAATATATAAAAGTTAAACAAAAAATATTTGATGAAAATCAAAATATTAAAACATTCGAAAAACTGATTGAATTAATTGAAGCTTACGAATTGGCTACAAATTACTAATAGGAAGAGATATGCTAGATAATAATTTACCAAGAGATAAAAACGGAATTAGACTTGATGTAAGGGGAAATAGAGATCTCATTTTTAATGAATGGCATAGAAAAAATCTTTTGCCTAGTTGTTATGTAACTGATGTGGATTTTTTGGAATATAGGTATAGTAATGGAGAATTAATACTTAAAGCGATTTTAGAAGTTAAGGAATGGCATGTAAGTGAACCAAAATATGTTGAAGACTCTACAAATTTTAAAGCTATTCAGAAATTAGCCAATATTGCAAAGCTTCCATTTTTCTTTGTATGGTATGAAAAAGATAATGATTTTATTAAAAAATTTAAAATATGGGATGTTTTTAATGAAGATAAATCAGAAGCAAAGGAAATGAATCCTAATGAGTTTAAGTCATTTATTGAGAAATTATGATTGAACTAATAAATCTTTCAATTTTCTAAGAATTTTTACACTTTTTTCCTAAATTAATTACGTGGGAACAGAAGAGCTTTTAAACCTTTATAGAATCATTTTATCTAAGAGGTCTTGGGAGTAAGAATTGAAAAACTTCAGGCTTAAAGCACCGCTATATGCACAGATGGAATTAACATATGCATGTAATTTAGCGTGCTCTCATTGTTACAATGAGGAAAGATTTTCTAATGATAATGGTTTAGTCCAGTTAAAATTAGTTAAAAGAGAAAGAACTCAAGCAGATAGATTTGTAGAAATAGCAGAAGAGTTAGTAAGAAATGAAGTTTTTAGTGTAAGTCTAACAGGCGGAGAAGTATTCAGTGTGAGAGACAGATTATTTTCTTCAATTGAAGCTTTAGCTAGAAACAGAGTTGATGTAACAATAAACTCAAATGCAACATTAATTACTGAAGATGATGCAAGAAGATTAAAAGATTCAGGAGTTATTGGAGTAATGACTAGCCTAATTTCTTATGATTCAAAAATTCATGATAAAGTAACTAATCAAGAAGGTTCTCATGAAAAAACATTAAGAGGTATTGAAAGATTGTTAAATGCTGGAATTTATGTTGCTGCAAACATGGTTGTTTCAAAGCATAATTTAGATCAAGTTTTAGAAACAGGAAAGTTTGCTCATTCTTTAGGCGTAGGAAGTTTTTCAACTGCTCAGGCTGTTCCTTCAAATAACGGAGGACAAATGCATTTAGACCATGCTTTAAGTTCAGAAGAAGTTTTGCAATATTTAGAAGATTTAAATCATGTTAGAAATCAAACTGGAATGCATGTTAAATTAACTAATCCATTGCCCTACTGCAGAGTCTGGGAATCTCATCCTCATTTAAGATATTTAGTTGAAAGTGCTTCATGCACTGCCGGAAGATCAATAATTCAGATAGATCCTCAGGGAAATGTCAAGCCTTGCCCAATGGTAAGTACTGGTTATGGAAATATTTTGGCTGAAGGATTAAAACCTGCTTGGGATAAACTAAGTGAATGGAATGAAGATAGTTATGTGCCTGAAACTTGTCAGCCTTGTGATTTAGTAAATTTATGTAAGGGAGCATGCAGAGCAGAGGCCCAAAGAATGGCTGGAGATTTAAATTCAAAGCACCCTTATTCTGTTAAGCCGATAAAACTAGAAAGAAAAGAAGTCCATAATGAAAATTTATATTCAGGACAGAAAATAAATACTGCCAGAGGATTAAGATTCAGAGAAGAAGCAGATAATATTTATGTTTTGTATGCAACTGGAGACAGATATTTATTTGCAAGAGAAAGCGACTTGAAAATAATTTCAGCAATAAACCAAAATAATGGAATTATTGTAAATGATGCAATTTTAGCTAATAATCAAATGATTGAATTATTATCTGATGGTTTAAAGTCGGGAATATTAATGAAAGCAGCATAGGGGGAGAAAATGATAAGAAGACTAGAAGATGAAGTAAAAGTAGGTTTGCCTGAAGGAACTGAATTTACTCAAGCATTATTAGAATTATTACCAGATGGACCTAACAGAAGTATATATTTAGCTTCATGTAATTCATGTGCAGGCTGTAATAATGGTGGACCAACATGTGTTTCATGTGTTTGTGTCTCAACTGGAACAGTAGAATATGTTAAAGGAGAAGAAGATTACGGAGTTAATAAAAATGAATACGCTTTCAAAGATAATATTTAAGGTTGATGCTAAAGCAGAAAAGAGGATAGCACCTTATTTTCTGAAAAACAGAAAGTATAACCTTACTGGAATGGACGAATATTCTAAATATATTAGAGACTTCCCTGAACTTGAGAAAACTAAAACTTTGCCTTTAAATGAAGCTAAAAAAATATTGTTTAAATTTATTGATGAATATTATAAGAAAAATTATAATGAATTAATATTGAAGAAAGAAGAAATAGAAAATTTATGGAAGGAAAGCTCTGAAGAGTTTTTTGAATCTGTTGTTAAAGTATTTAACGGCCATCCATGGCCTAAAGGAAAATATTCAGCTAATTTAAGCATATTTTCAATGTTTAGATTAAAGCCCGGAACAAAAGTATTTTCCATTCCTATAGAAGATACTGGCGGATATAAAGATGCTACTGGACATATTAAGTATACTTTAACTCATGAACTAATGCATATTTATGTTGAAGACTATTATCATAAATATTTTAAGAATAGACTGGAAAAAAGCAAATATTATGATTTTTTAGAGATTATGAATTTTATAGTTTTGAATTTGCCTGAAATTAAAAAACATGCTATCTGGTTTACAAATCCTTATCCAAGCCATATGCAGAGATGTTCTTATGCACAAAAATTATATTCTGAATGTAAAAATATGAAAGAATTTGTTGAAAAGTTAATTGTTTACTTGAATAAGACAGAAGAGAAATAAATTTATCTTTTCCACTCTTCTTTTAATAATGCGGTAATGTACTCATCTTTTATTTTTCCAATCTTTCCAAAAATAATATTTTATCATAATATTAAAGTCAGTCTTATTCAATTTATAAAATTAGTCTTTAGGATAAACTAATTCAACATCAGGATAAGGTTCAACTTTATGTTTCTTTTTAATATAAAGAAGCTGATGCTGAATATCAGGACCATATCTATTCTTAATATCATCAATTATTTCATTCATTCTTTTCTGGTCTTTAACACAGTAAGTAACTACAACTTCCCAAAAATCCAAATACTCAAATAAGTGATAAGCTTCCTTAGTTTTAGTGTACAATTCATCGATCAATATTTTCTTTTTCTTAACATCACCTTTCATATTTAGGAATAAAATATATTGGTAATAACCTAATTTAGAATGATTAATATCAATTGTAAAATAAGTTATCAAATTATCATTAAGATATTTTTCAATTTTATAATTTATTACATGTCTTTTAATTCTAGTCTTTTCTTCTATTTCTTCTACTGTATCTCGAGCGTTTAATTTTAAATAATTCAGTAATTTAATGTCTTTATCATTTAATTTAACATGAGTTCCAAGATGAACTAATTTTGTCTTGTTTATTATTGGCTGAAATCCAGTTGTTATTTCTTTCTTATCTAAGTTAATTTCTTCATCTAAAAAGAACTGCCTGTTCAAGTTAGAAATTGTAAAAGTAGTTTTAGTATTTAAATCACTTAAGTAATCACCGCAGACTTGTTTTATGTAATTTATTGTTTCATAAGCTTCCTTTATATAATTACAAACTAAAAGCATAGTAAAACTATATTGCCCCTCTAATTCCATTATCTGAATTAAAAATGGATTTTTCTTGAATTCTTTAACAAATTCATTTTTCTTTTCATCTGGCATTGGTTTTAATATTAAATATAAACTCATCCACTTTCTAATGCCGATTCCAGGCAATTGCAATACTGGATAGAATTTGTTTATAACTCCAATTTCTATTAATTTGTTAACTCTATTGATTACAGTAGGATAATGATTATTTATAACTTCAGCTAATTCCTTCATTCCTATTCTGCCTGATTTTAATAAAACTGCGAGAATTTTCTTATCAATAATATCTAGTTTATGGATTTTTTCAGGCTTTTCCATAGTGGCTGGGAGTTAGAAAAACCTATAAAAGTAGCGTTTAAAATAAATTAAACGTAATTAATCTAGAAAAAACAATCAAAAATCCTTCAAAAGTTGAAGATTACAATTTGCGCAAAATTGTTTATATAAATCCATGGAACTATCTACATATGCTGAATGGGCTAAATTTACCGTTTAAAAGAAATAATATTCTACAAGTTAGATTAACAACTCCAGAATTAGAAGATATAAAAAGTAGAGCAAAAGAAAGAGGTTTTGAGAGTATATCGGAATTCTTTAGATATGTTGTAATTAATTCTATTAATATTGAGAATAAAGTAATTGAAACAAATAATAATGTCAAGGAAATATTAAAAATAATAAAAAAATAATTATTTTAGTATTTCAGCTAATTTAATTCTAGCCTCATCATTAATATTTTCAGATAAAATTAGCACAGCTTCTTTTAATTTTTGTAGTGCTTGCTGTTCTTCATTATCCTTTTTTATTACGACTTTTAAACTATTTGGTTTTCCACAATTAACACAAATACTATCTAAAGGATTAAAAGTTCCACAAGAGCATCTTAATGGCATTAGTTTACTCTCCTTAGATTCAAGAGTCTGTTTTCCATATTTTGACATATAAGCTTGATCAGCTTGTGTTGGGTTCATAAAAGTATAACTATCTACAGTATTTCTTCTGCTCCAGCCATATCTTAACATCAATTGAGTATCTGTCATAAAAGAAGACGAAGTGGTGGCTGAATGTCTACGAAATGCATGAGGATTAACACCTTTTTGAATGTTGGCTCTTTTGCCTGTTTTTTTTAATAAAGCCCTAACACTTGGGTAAGTCATTTGCTCGTTAAAATAAAAATTTTGATTCATTCTTAGAAATAAAAAATTATTTGGATTATTTTTTATTTCATTAGGTATAGAGTTTATATAATTAGATAAAAATGGAACTGATGGAATTAATATTAAAGATCTTCCTCCAGTTTTACCAGTTTCTATAAGCAATCGTATAGTGTTATCATTTTCATTAAATTTAATGTCTCTTAATCTAAGACTTATTAATTCTCCAACTCTACAACCACTATCACTAAGAATTGAGATTACAGCTTTATCTCTTATATTAATTGTAGAGTTTATTAGAATATTTACTTCTTCTTCAGTTAGTATTTCGCTTGGAAGTCTTTCTTTCTTTTTTAAAGTGGTTTTAATATCGTCAACTAATGATGGATATTTTTTATCTTCCCCTAGTAGCCATTTATAGAACACTTTAAGAATAATGAAATAGTCTACTTTTGTTGCTTTAGATAATTTTTGGTTTGTTGTTATTATTTCTAAAAAAGTATCTATATCTTCTTTAGTTGCTTTATTAAAATCTACTTTAAACAAATAAGCAATAAGCTTTAACTTATTTAGTAATTTAAGTATTCTGGCACTGCTAAAACCCTTTTTAATTTGTCTGTCTCTACAAAATTGAAGTATAAACTCCTTATTTCTTTCAGAGATATTTTTATTGATTTTAATAGAAATCTTTTCTTTTTCTACTTTTTCAGAATAGTGGTATATTGTTTCTGTATAGTGTATTGGATTCATAGGTAGCCTCCTTTACTTTTGGGTATTTAAACCAAAAGTAATGCTCGGCTTTGAACCTACTTTCCAACGCCGCGACCCGGATTTGAACCGAGATACCCTTTCGGGTCCAGCTAATTGGTATTTATTTCCAGGTTCACCAATAACTATAATTATTTCTGGTGCCATACCAGATTAGGCGATCGCGGCATCTCTACCACAAAATTGCGGCATATATGTTGGAACTTCTTAAGAACTTTATAAAACTAACGATGTTTACGGCTATTTTTTCCTACAAAGTTTAAGTGCAAAAAAAAAGGAGAGGATATGTATGTCAACATACAAAGAAAGATACTTGAACGAAAGGAGAAAACAACACTTAGAAATATAGAAAACATAAAACAGATTATTTATGGATTATTTCCTGAAATAAGAAATAAGATGATGATGATAATGTTAAGCAAATGTGCCCATTACCATTATGATATGAAAGCAAGGCCTTTATCAGAAGACTGCAAGGTTATGTACGAATTTTTAGTAACTTATTTAATGAAAGTTTTGGATGATCATATGAACTAAGTGCTCTAACAATATATTTACCATTTGGAATATTTTTTTCAATTATTTTATCAACTTTATTTCCAAGCTTAATATAATCTGGTTTTTTATCTATTTTATATTCTAGAAGAAGTATTTTAATTATCTTAGTACCCATAATTATTAGAAATATAATATGTTTATTAAATTTGCTAAAAAATCATCAGTGTAACAAAATCTAATACTATATTTATATGTGCACAAATAACAGAAATATTTATATACAAATGTGCCCATATATATTGTATGACTTATATGGAAAAAATAAAGAGAAATAACAAAGAATATTACTATTTAACTAAAAATGTACGTATTTCTATAAATAAATGGAAAAAGATTAGAATATATATGGGAGATATAAAACCTTCCAAAGAAGAAATAGAAAAATATGCTAAAGAAATAGAAAACAAAATAAAAG
Source organism: Candidatus Woesearchaeota archaeon (assembly GCA_018302765.1). Classification (GTDB taxonomy): domain Archaea; phylum Nanobdellota; class Nanobdellia; order SCGC-AAA011-G17; family GW2011-AR18; genus JACPCE01. Next base: position 10,560 of record JAGVZG010000005.1, on the reverse strand, counting down.
AACTAAAAATAAAAAAAGAATATAATTATTATTATTTAACAGATGAAGATGCAGAAGTTCTAGAAGACCTAAAAGAAGGATTTAAAGAATGGTTGAAGAAAACTCCAAAAAGTTTAAAAGAAAAGCTAAATGAAGATTTTGTTATAAGATTTACATATCATAGTAATGCGATAGAAGGAAATAGGTTAACCTTAAGACAAACAGCATTAATATTAAAAGACAAAGTAATTCCAACAGGAATAAGAGCTGAAGATTATAATGAAGCTATAAACGGAAAAGAATGCCTAGATTTTATAAAAAATTACAAAGAAGACTTCAATCAAAAGTTAATAACTAAAGTAAATAATATATTGACAAAAAATACAGGAGTAACCTATCCTGGAAGAATAAGATTCTTTGAGGTTCAGATATTTGGATCAAAACATACACCACCAACTGAAAAGGAAGTTAAAAAACATTTATCAAATTTATATAAATGGTATTCTGCTAATAAAATTAAATTGCATCCTTTTGAACTTGCAGTTATATTGCACCATAAACTGGCTTGGATACACCCTTTTGAAGATGGAAATGGAAGAACCGCAAGAACTATAATGAATTTTATTTTAATGAAAAAAGAATATCCAATGTTTTTTATTCCCTTTGAAAAAAGAGAAGATTATTACAAATGCTTAGAAATTGCAGATAAAGGAAATTATAAAAAATATGTTTCAGAAATGCTCCATTTGATAATTGATCAGATTAGGAATTACAAAAAATAAGACTAAACGGCACCAAAGCAACAAAACATGTAACAAGATTTAAATACTTTTATGCATATTTATTACTAAAACAGTTGTTCAGAACGTATCCAGACAGAGCAAAGGTTAAATACTAACAAGTACAAGACAAATTAATGCAGAAAAAAAGAGTAGATCTTCAAATCTCTGGAATGCACTGCGCTTCCTGTGCAAATACAATAGAAAAAAACCTGGAAAAATTAAGTGGTATAGAAAATGCTTCTGTAAATTTTGCATCTGAAAAAGCAACAGTAGAATATGATGCTAAAGCAGTAAGTGAAAGTAAAATAAAAGAAACAATAGAAAAAACAGGCTACAAAGTAATAGACCATAATGAATCAAAATTAACACTTAAAGTTATGGGAATGGATTCACCTCACTGTGCAGGCATTGTTGAAAAAGCACTTTTAAATAAGGAAGGAATAAAAAAAGCAGATTTGAATTTCTCAACATCAAAAGCAGTAGTATATTTTAATAATGAAAAAATAAGGCCATCAGAAATAAAATCAATAATTAAATCTGCAGGCTATGAACCATTAGAGGAGTCTTCCCAAGACAAAGAAAAAGAAGTAAGGGAAAAAGAGATTAAAAAACTAAGAAATCATACAATAATAAGCATAATTATAACAATACCAATATTAGTATTGTCTTTCCCTGAAATATTTAACATACATCTAAAGCGCGAGATACTACCTAATTTATTGCTTCTAGTTTTGGCAACACCAATACAGTTTCTCATAGGCTACAAATTCTACAAAGGAACATATTTTGCATTAAAAAATAAAACAGCAAATATGGATACACTAATAGCTATAGGAACATCAGCAGCATATATCTATAGTGCACTGGTAACTTTCTTTCCTGAAATATTCAGTGGATCTCCTTATTATGATACTGCAGCAGTTATAATAACATTAATAGTTTTGGGAAAATACCTGGAAGCAAAAGCAAAAGGCAGAACTTCAGAATCAATAAAAAAATTAATTGGCCTGCAGCCAAAAACAGCAAAAATATTAGTAGATGAGAAAGAACAGGAAATTTCAATAGACGATGTAAAAGTTGGAGATATTCTTGTAGTAAGGCCAGGAGAAAAAATTCCAGTTGATGGAATAATAATAAGCGGAGAAGCTTCAGTAGATGAATCAATGGTTACTGGTGAGTCAATGCCTGTAAATAAAAAAACACATGATAAGGTAGTAGGAGCAACAATAAATAAAAATGGTTTTTTAAAAATCAGGACAACAAAAGTAGGCAAAGATACTGTATTGTCACAAATAATAAAATTAGTAGAACAAGCACAGTCAAGCAAGGCTCCAATACAGAAAATTGCAGACCAGATATCTGCTTATTTTGTTCCAGCAGTAATTGCAATATCAATAATATCATTTTTAATATGGTTATTTATATTAAAACAACCATTTGTATTTTCCTTGACGATATTTATTGCAGTATTAATAATAGCCTGTCCATGTGCTCTTGGTCTTGCTACTCCTACAGCAATAATGATGGGAACTGGCAAGGGAGCTGAAAATGGGATACTTATCAAAGATGCAGAGTCACTTGAAAAAGTTCATAAAATAAACACAATAATATTTGATAAAACAGGAACATTAACAAAAGGCAAACCAGAAGTTACTAACATTGTATCACTGTCAAGATTTTCACAAGAAGAAATATTAAAAATTGCAGCAACAGCAGAGTCAGGCTCAGAGCACCCAATAGCAGAAGCCATTAGAAAAAAGGCAGGAAAATTAAAAATTCCAAAGACTCATAAATTTAAGGCAATATCTGGAAAGGGCATATACGCAGAATATGGCAATAAGAAAATATTAATTGGCACAAAAAAGCTTCTTGAAGACTATAATATAAAGACAAAAGATGCAGAGAAAGAATTACTAAAATTAGAGAAACAAGGCAAAACAACAGTAATAATAGCAGCAAATAAACAAGTTCTTGGATTAATAGCAATAGCAGATACAATTAAGGAAACAGCAAAGGAAACAATAGAAAAATTAAATAAAATGAATTTAGAGATCTTTATGATTACAGGTGATAATAATACAACAGCAGAAGCAATTGCTAAAGAATTATCTATTAAAAATGTAATGTCAGAGGTTCTACCGTCTGAAAAATCAGAAAAGGTTAAAGAGCTGCAAAAAGCAGGAAAAAAGGTAGCTTTTGTTGGCGATGGCATAAATGATGCTCCTGCTCTGGCTCAGTCTGATGTTGGAATAGCAATAGGCTCAGGAACAGATATAGCAATAGAAACAGGAAATATAGTTCTTGTAAAAAATGACCTAAGAGATGTAGTAAAAGCAATAAAACTAAGTGAATACACATTAAAAAAAATAAAGCAGAATCTGTTTTGGGCTTTTGTCTATAATGTTGTTTCTATTCCAGTAGCTGCCGGATTGCTATATCCATTTACAGGTTTTCTATTAAATCCAATGATAGCTGCTGCAGCAATGGCTTTTTCCTCTGTTTCTGTAGTCTCAAATTCCAGTTTGATGAGAAGATACAAGTTTAATAATATATAATTATTTTATTATTTATAGTGCCTGCTGGTAATAATACAATAAATAAAGAATAATAAGAGCTGTTATTAATGATTCTTACTAAATATAAGAAACACAAGATTCATTGTTTAAGTTGTTGTATGATTAAAATAAACATTGTAAAATATAAACCAATTTAAAGCAACTATAAGCAAAGACTAAACCCAGCCTAAAGGGCTATTATCATTATGAAATATCACTAAAACCATAATATAATTCAGGCAGCTCTCCTTTTTCATTAATAACATTTAATGTTCTTTGCAGAATAAATTTTTATAACTTAATAATAAATATCTATTTCTCTTTAATAAAAAATTATGCAAAACTTCAGAAATGATAAAAATATTTTACCTCCCAACATACAATCTATCAGCTAAAAATCTAGGCAATCCAGCCTGTATTATCTTCTTAGCAGCAGTATCAATATCATACTCCACAGTTTCAAAGCTTACAAAATTAATATTTCCCAAATCCAGAATAGCATATTGGGATTTAGAATTATTATTCCTAGGCTGACCAACAGAGCCAGGATTCAAAAAAACTTTTAATTCAAATCTCTTTAAGTCAGGCAAATGAGTATGTGCACAGACTAAAACATCAGCTTTCTGTTCATCCAACATGTCTTTAATTAAGTCTTCATCTACAGTAGGATCTAAATATTCATACAGAGGATCTTTAGGGCTTCCATGAACAGCAAATAATTTATTTTTATCTTTTAATTCTAAAGTCTCAGGTAAATCCATCAGGAATTTCTTATTTTCCTCAGTCAAGACTTTATTTGTAAACTTCAAAGCTTCCTGTGCTCTCTCATTAAACCAATCTAATTTTTCCAAAGTCACTGCATTTAAATCATGATTGCCTTTTATGCACCTAATGCCTTTCTTCTTTATTAAGTCAACAACTTCATTTGGGTTAGCAGCATATCCGACTAAATCACCTAAACAAACAATATCATCAACATTCTTATTAGATATGTCTTTAAGCACAGCTTCTAAAGCTTCTAAGTTACCATGTATATCTGCAATTATAGCTATTCTCACGTTAAATAATTAGGAAACAAACTATTTAAGACTTTTTAAATTATTAACAAAAATTTTTCTTAAAAAAATAAAAATTGAGAAATAATATATATTTCATTAAATATCATTTTCAAACAAACAAATCTTTAAATTGTAAAAATCTTATTCTAATTTATGCAGCAAGATTTTACTCTAGAATTAATGGCAAAAGATGATGAAGAAATAACTTTAGAAGCTGCCAAAGCCTCATTAATTGATAGAACTCAGAGATTTGTAGAAACATACAGAACTTCTAAAAATTTTTTATGTAAAAACAGAAAAATCGATAATATGCTAAAGAATTTAGAAGATGCAAGATATTGGGGTGTTTTGTATATGGTTGATGGCCAGAATCAAAAAATTAGACCAGGAAGCACTCCAAAACCAGAAGAAGCACAAACATGGTCAAAAGGTTTATTCTCAAATGCAGAACTTCAAGAAATTTTAACAATAACTGTAAATCAAGCAATACTAATACCACATAAAACGTCTTGGCCAGGAACATATCATGGTTACAGCGCATTATTAGAATATGTAATAGAAAAAGAAGGTACGATGTTTTCTTCAGCTATCAACTCAGAATTCAGAGATAGAGCAATTAACTTAAGTTTTTGGGAACAACTAGCAGAAACTCAAGGAAACATAATGAGATATATCAGATGGGATTACTCAACATTAGATTTACAACATGCTAAATCAGGCATAAAAATATTCAGAAGAAATATGAAAAGAAGGGGAAACGACGAACTAACAATATTAAATAATTTAGGAGTAAAGGAAATAGATAATTATCTTAAGTTTGTTTGTCAAGTTGATGATAATTCAGAAAGTTTAGGAGCTACAAAAGAAGAAATGGCTGTATTAATCTCACCATATATTTGCAATGTTATAATAAATTCTTGGGACGGCGGAAGACCAAAATATAATGATAAAAAATCAAGGCTTGATCAAAAAAATGTTTCAGGATATTTAAAAAATAATGCAACAGTAAGAAAATATGCTTCTAAAACATTAGCAAGATTAATGGATTCTTATTCAGAAGAGCATAAAAGTGCAATACAAACATTAAGGTATTTACCAGATAAAAATGAAATTTTTGCCTTGGTAGTAGAATCTTTGGATGAAAATAGTTTAGGTAAATTACTAGTAGAAAATAGTACTGAATTGTCTAGTTATATAACTGAAAATGAAAAATTAGAAACTAAATTTGGATCTGCAAGAGCTAAATACGAACAACAAAGAAGATTAGTAGCAGAAGCCTTAACAAGAAGACCAAAAAAGAGGAGTAGGAGGAAGATATATAATAAGGTAGTTTATTATTAAATACTATTAACTAAATTTCTACATTCTTTAGAACAAGTACTATAAAATTTCTCTCTGCATTCTCTGCAGCAGACAAATAATTTGTCACACCTAATATTAAAGCAATTAATATATTCGCCACAAGGCTCATGGCATCTTTCACATATTGTTATATCTTTGGAATCACCAGTTTCTATAGATAATCTGTCATCAAATACAAAGCATCTGCCCTCAAAATGTATTCCTGGATATTGCTGTATATAATTAATTATCCCACCATCAACCTGATTTACATCTTTAAAGCCTTCATTAATAAGTAAAGCAGAAGCCTTTTCACACCTAACACCTCCAGTACAATACAAAACAACTTTTTTATTTTTAAAACCTTCCAACTGTTTAACTAAAGTCTTAAACTCCCTGAATGTTTCAATATCTGGAGTTACAGCATTCTTAAATCTTCCAATTTTACTCTCGTAATTATTTCTAGCATCAACTATAACAAAATCTTCTTTATTGTCATATAATTTATTTAATTCATATGGAGAGATATGTTTTCCAAAATTTTTAGCACTAATTCCAAATCCAGAACTAACTATTTCATTTCTTATTCTTACTATTGTCTTTCTAAAAGGATGTATTTCTGCTAAAGTTCTTTTGAATTTTAAATCAGAGAATTCTTTGTGGCTTAATAAATTAGTTTCATATTTATAAATTTGATCCTTAATGCCAGAAACAGTTCCATTGATGCCTTCTTTAGAAATCAAAATTTTTCCCTTTATGTCTAAATTCTTACAAAACTCTAAATGTTCTTTTTGAAATTCTTCTAAATTATCTAAATAAATATATTTATAGAAACTTGAAACTAATATTTTTTTCATAAAATTTTACCATTAAGAAGATTTATTAAATTTTGCTTTAAATATAATAATCATGATATCAAAAAAATTAAAAGAAAATATTAAGCAAGCTATCAGTGCTCTAGATGAATGGCAATACTTCTTCATAACAACGGCTCATGCTACATCGTTCTATTTGCCGTATTTTCTTCCTTATACAGTTAGAAAATTAAAAGAACCCAATGATAAAAACAATGAAGACTTTACTGAAGCCGGGATGTTTGGTAGTTATTCTGGTTTTATTTGTGGTATTTGTCTAAATATTGCTCAAGTAAATTTATATATGAATTATGGAATAGAAAATGAAAATTATGCTTTACTTTTAATACCAGCAGCTACAAATGTAGGATCTGGAATTTATGAATACTTAAGAAAGAGAGACCTAGAATCAAAAATTCAAAAATAATAATTTTATAGTTGAGACATGGAATTCAAAGAATTAGAAGAAAACAGGCAAAGGCCAAACATAGAAAAAGTATCTATTGATTACATGTTAAATATAATTAAAAATTATAAATTAAAAAAAGTACTGGAAATTGGCTGTTTTAATGGTTATTCAGCATTAAAATTTTCAACAGTCGCAAGACAAGTAAAAACCATAGAGATAGATAAAAAAGCCATTGAAATAGCCAGAGAAAACATCAAAAAATATAACATAGAAAATATAGAAATATTAGAGGGTGATGCAAGAGAAGTTTTAAATGATATAAAAGAAAAATTTGACTTAATATTTATAGATGCAATGAAAAGACAATACAAAGAATATCTAGAATTATCATTGAAATTAATAGATAAAGGCTTTATTTATGCAGATAATACAATATCTCATAAAGAAAATATGGGAGACTTCTTTGAATATTTAGAAAATTCTAAATTAAATTGGAAAGAACTGGGTATAGGAAGAGGTTTAGTTGAGATAAAAATTGAATAAAAATATTCTAAAATTTTATTAATATTAAGATTTTCATTCTGCAAATAAATAAATATAGAATTAGTCAAAATCTTCATAGCTTTGTCTTCAAATTTAATCTTAGCCATTTTATACAAATCTAAATTATCTAAAAAGAAAATATCTGAAGGTATAGCAATTTCTCTTTTAGCCAACCTAGTTTTTATTGTATCATCGCTGCATTCAATAATAATAAAAATACTTGAACTCTCAAATTTCTTATATTTCTCTAGCACTAATTCATAAAGTTCCATCAAAATCTTCTCATAAGTACAAAAATCAATTTTTTCTTTATTGTGAAAATAACCATAATATCCAAAATAAGGAAGGGAAAGTAAACCTCTATTAAATAATATAAATTTCTCATTCTGAGATTCTAATTCATGAAAGAAGTTAGCATAAAAACCAAGGCCTAAACTGCTGTCTATGTCATTAAATAAATTATTATATTTTTCTTTAAATTCTAAAATAAAATCAGGAAAAACTGCCTTGCCTTTAGAAAATTTACCAGCAATTTTAACACTATAATTTTTAGATATATTATTACAAATAAAACTTTTTCCAGTTCCTTTTAAACCTTCTATAGTTATTATTTTCATGGCCTGTATTTTGGTTTTATATGATATCTATCAAATGTAGTAGTATTATCATTAAAAGTAGATTTGCTCATCATGTAATAACAATCTTTGGGAAATAAACTTAAATCAAAATATTCCTTAAATACTTCTTTTATGTTGTAAATTATAATATCTCTAGGAATATTCCAAGTATTAAATATAAGATTAACAAAGTTTTCAATTAAATATTCGCCAACAAATTGATCATAGACTAAACTATAACTTACTTCTTTAGGGCATTCTTCACCCATAATGTGCTTCCTAAACTTAGTATCTAAATTTTTATTATTTCTAATTTCTCTGTCAATATAAATACTCTGAAAATCTCTATGAATTAATCTGGTAGTATTAAAACCAGAATCCATTTCAACTAAAACATTTTGTCCATGTGGTTCCAATAGAAGCCCATATTCATTAATGAAATAGCTCATATTGGCAAATAAAGGCCTTATAATTTTCTCTATGAAAAAATCCAAAGGCTCATAATTTCCTGTATTGACTAATTGAACAAAAAAAGGCATATGTGAATCATTATCCATATCTCTAGAATAAAAAGAAAATAAAGGAACTAAAATTCTATTTTCATCAACTAATGGTCTAGGTAACATCTCTCTAATAATCATGCCAATGTCATTATAAGCAATACCTATACTTTCAGGTAAAAACCCAAAAGAACCAGGACAATTAATATCTTTAGAGCCTTTTTCTAATTCAGATGATACTAGTACACTATGTTCTACAGAATCAGCCTTTAATCTTCTTATGTATTTAGACAATCTTTTATTCAAATGCAGTTTTATGGCAAAATTCTCATTTTTAGGAACAACAGTTCTTGTAGAAGAAGTAGGCTCAACTATAGTGTCGCATTTTACATTGCTAAAATTAAATTCATCTATCATCTGAGGATGAAAAAAGAATTTTATATTACTATCAAAAACCACTTTGTCAAATATATCTTTTCTAGGATTAGCTAAAAATAATTTAACTTTATTTATGTCTAAAATAACATTAGGCAGCAAAAAGCAAGGTAGTCCATTAATAGCACAATATTCAGGAGAAACCTCATTAGCTACTTTCTTAAATTGATTAATATATCTTTCTGTATAAATATATTTCTCATGACCAGATAATTCTTGAATTAACATTTTTGCACCTTGATATTATAAATCTAAGAAGCAAGCTTTGCTTCTTGTCCATGTAACAAATATTTAATTTCTTCTAGATTTCTAAGCTTTACGTCATTTTTTAGCAGCCTAGCAGCTTTTGTAAAGTAATTGTGGTTTTCTAAAAAAACAATTTCATCTTCATACCATTTTCTTAATGATTTTTTTATTCCATAATCTCCTAATTCTCTTCTTAGATTATCACAAACAACAAAAAAGTCATCTCTTCCTAAGCTATCTAGGTCTGCATCGCATATTATTTTTTGCAAAATATCATTTTCATCTGGCTTCTGAATCAGTTTTCCATCTAAGAAATACACTTGCGTTGCCATAATTATTGAACTAATACTCTCAATTTGTCCTTTAGAATAGCCAAAAACAGGTAAAGTTTCTGAAGCAATTCTTACAGCAATTGGCTCATTTTTAGAATAAGTTTCAACATAACCTATATCATGATACAATGCGGCAGTTCTCAGCAGTAAAAGATCTTCTCCCAAAACACCTTCTAATCCAGCTAATCTTTCAGCAGCAGGAAGAACGTCATCTCTAGTATGATGAATTCCATGATAATACAAGTTTCTAGCTAGTTCTTTTTCTAATTTAGTATAAACATAGTTTTTAGCTTTTTCAAAGTCTGTCATTTTTTTCACTCCTACAAATAGTATAGCAAGGCTCCTTTAATAATTTAAACTACCAGATCCAGCTTAAATTTATAAACCAAGGAAGAAAATATGTTTTCTAGGCTAAAAAAGATTTTATTTTCCTGAAAAAAATTTTAACAAGCTTTTTAAATATTTTTATCTAAATAATATTATGGACAAAGAGATCAAAGAAGCTCTAAATAAAGCAAGAGAGTACTTGCTAAAAGAACAGAATGAAGAAGGTTTTTGGGCTTCAACAATGAAAGAGCCAAAAGGCCCAGAATACCTACAAAAGCCTATAGTAATAACTTCCCAAGTTATAGATGCACTAATTCATTTGGAATTAAAAAATAATAATTCAATAAATAGAGCAATATTATACTGCTACAAAGAAAGGCTAGAAGAAATAGACATAGTGGAACTACTTGCTTATCAATTAAGTGCACTAAGCTATTCAAATGCAGTTTTTATAAAGAAAAAAACAAAACAGCTATTAAATATGAGTAAACTAATTCCGAGCCTATCCCATCGTTCGCGAATACGCTCACTTCACAGCAAGCTGTGGGGCATTACGGCTCGGTAAAATTGACTAATTTCAAC
>JAGVZG010000013.1 GCA_018302765.1 Candidatus Woesearchaeota archaeon | reverse complement strand
TTGTATATTATATTTTAACGTGCTTCCTATATACTGCTGTATTATGTTATTTACATTCTCTAACTTAATAACCATATATTTTTAGGAATTAATTTGAATTATAAATCTTGCTTTTATGAACAGTAGCTAGAAAATTAGACTTTCTTAATTTCAACAATGTTTCCATTGTTTTCAATAATAAAACTTTTATTCTTGGTTAAATCAACACAAATAACACCATTTGTTGTTGCTTTCTTTATCATTACAGGTTCAGCAGCGCAAGAAGAATCTTTTAGTGTAGAAAAAAATAAATTTTTATTTGCACTAGCTCCCAATTTCACAACAAGGTCTTTTGTGTCTGAAAAAACAATATCGTCAGCATCATAACCTTTTGTTGTGTCAACAAAACAAGCGCCTCTGATGTTGTTAGGTAAAACTAATTCGCATCTGCTGTCGCTCTGTCCGGCAGACCTGACAACAAAACATTCAAAACTGGAACCATAAGACAAAGAATAAACCTCATTAATCTTGGCCTGAACATCGCCAACAAAGCTCAAAATCTCAACTTGGCAGCCTGTCTTAAGAATTTTATTTACGTAAGTAAATCCAAAAATCAAAATCAGCCCTATTACAATAATGGCAAATATATAAAAAAATGGTTGAGAAAGAAGTTGCCCTTTTTTCATTAAAATTATGAAATCTCCCTATTTAATATAATTTTCCAAAAATTTTTTCAGAAGTAAAAGAGAAAACAATATAAATAACAAAAACTATATAAAAAGTAGTGAAAATGTATGTCAAATTTAGAATTTATAAAATACAAAATAAGACCAAGCAAGCATTTCATTTTAGGATGGATAAGAAAATGGGGATGGGATGAAGAAGACTTAAGAAGATCGCTTGAAAATAATTACAAAATAGACAAAGTAGGTAAATACAAATATGAATCTTATGTAAAAAACAAAAATAAAAGTAGAAAAATTATATTTGTAGTAGATGAAGAATATAAAGAAATATTTGTAATTACAGGAGCTGAAGGAAAATGAAAAGAAAATGTTTAGTATGTGAAAAAGGAATATTAGAAGAAGTAGATAATATAATAATGGAATTAGAATGTTATATTTTTGTAGCTAAGGGCCATAGATGTAGCAACTGCAATGAAGAGTTTCCTTATGAAGAAGAAACTAAAAAATTTATAGATACTTCAAAAAAATTAGCTATATGGCCTGAACCATTAAAGTTGACAAGAACGCTATCAAAAAGTGGAAGGGGTCTTGTTCTTAGAATACCCTACGATATAGAAAAACAACTAAATTTAAAGGAAAGCACTGAAATAAATCTAAGTAAAATAGGAAATAAAATAATAATAGAGCCGTTAAATTAAACCTGTGCTATCTGTACAATTGCTGGAGCCATTGTATTATTGAACTGATCTCTACATACAATGTAATAAACATTTGAATTTGGAACTGTGCTTGTAAATACTCTTCCACTGCTTCCGACAGCATTCATTAAATTGCCTTCTGCATCATAATTAAAGATACTTTCAACACTATCTTTACATTCACCAGGCTCATTTATTTCCACAGTAAATTGTGGTGGCTGGAAACTTTGATCTCTGTAAACTTTAGCAATTATTGGTGGAGTAACATCCTTTTCAACAGCAAAACTTATACTAGCAAATGCTCTGTTGCCCGCTTGATCATAGCACCCCACAAAAAACCTCTGTGCTCCGCTACTTGGCTTCCAAGGCTGTGTATGATAACTTGAATCTGTATTTAAAAATTCAGTCATAGCTGCTAAATTTTCTTTATTTATTTCTTCAGTTGTATACTTGCATATTGATTTCCCATTTAACAAAGCACCGCCGCTTGTCTGAACATCTAATGTAACATCAACAATTGCACTACTTGTTTTTATCGTACCAGAAGGTCCTGATCTACTTATATGAAGTGTTTCACTTCCTCTTAATACAACAGTGTAAGCATCTTTATTGAAATTTCTTGTTCCATTATAGCTTGCTTCAGGATGATCTCTGCACTTAAAGTAAACAAATTGCGCCAAGCCTGGCTTCGAAACAAATCCGCTAGGAGCAGGTCCTATTCCAGCTAAATTTTGCACACCCCTAATAAATTTGCACTCATAATAAGGGGGATTAAATTGTGTTTTGCATAAATTAGTTTCATTCATAAAACCAAAGTCAAGAGGGATATAACTATATCTACACTCAGCTGGTTCATTAACAAATAATGTAATGTCTGTATAATTTGCGCCACTCATCAAATAAACTTCTTTGGCTAATAATGTCTGGTTAACTAAATCATTAGGTACGGGTGGAGATAAACTACTTCCAAATATTGTAGGCGCAGTTAAGTCAGGTTCGCTGCTAACATCAAATTCTACAACGTAATCATTTTCATTCGCATTTCCTACAGCATCAATGCACCTTAAATATAATTTATAATGCCCACCGCCAGTTAATAATATGCCACTTGCAGTTGTATTTCTATTAGCAGGATAAAACATTGTATTAATATGGAAATACTTAAATATATTATTTCCAAATACATTGTCCATTTCATTATATCTTTTGCTATGTTCCATGCTCATCTTGCACTGACTAGGTTCGTCAGTCCTTAATGCGATATTAAATGGTGTATAAATTGGAATCTCTTTTTGTTTTTTTATTATAAAACCATTGGAATTCTTTACTATGTCACTTTCTTTTATTCCTAAAGTAAATCCTTCTATCCAAGGTTCTATTTTTGGAGAGCTAACATCTAACTTGTTTATTGATACGCAAGACTCTTCAGTGGTGCCTTTATTTATTAATTCACAGCTTGGTCCCAAGCTCTTGCATCTATATTCAGAACATTTTTTGAAAGCCCTTACATCTTTTGGGGTTTTATCTTTATTTACATAGCCTTCATCATCTGCATTATATTGGGAATTGCATCTTTCGCATATATCAGTTTCTTCTGTAATTTTATAAGAAGGAGGCTGCCATGGCTGGCACGTTGTAGATATAGTAACTTGCCTTACATCCTCAAAGAAAACGTCTGCTAATTGATAAGCAGTGTATAACCATAAAGCTGCACTTACGCCTGTTAAATAGCCTGAAAAAGATCTGGCAGCTTGATCTTTTGCAAATTGTTCACCTGCACCTTTACTAACTTTTCCAGCAACCTCTTTTCCAATCTTTCCAGCAATTTCTTCACCTTTTGCAAGCTTCAATATTTCGGCGTCGCTTAACTTTGTACTTACGCCCTTGCCAAGTTGCTCCTTTAATGATGATTCAACAGCCGGACGTAAAGCCCCAGTCTTGATGGAAGGCAAAGCTGTTTCAAATTGACTTTTGGCAGCAGACTCAAAAGCGTTTCTGCCAGCAGCCAGTCCAAGGTTTTTTGTATATTGCGTAGGTATAAATTCTAATCCTTTAGTAACTAAGTAACCTAAAGGTGAAGCAGACAATCCTAATGAAGCCCCAGTAACTCCAGCAGCTAAGCCACCAGAAACACCCCAAGCAATACTTCCAACAACACCCCCAGCAACAGCTGTAGCTGCACTAAGTGAAGCTGCCGAGTATAACCAACCCTGCTCTTTTACCTCATTGCCAGTAAATAAAGCTCTGACAAACATATTTCCTAATTCTCTGCCTTTAACATTGAATTTATAAAATATTTCTCCCTTCTTCCAATCTGGATCAGTCAAGACGCCAGGAATTCCATCTTTAAACGTAAATTCAACATTTCCTCTATCACTTACTGATTTTGTATCTTGTAATTTTCCATCTCTTTCTTTAATTGCATATTCAGCAATTTCTCCCTCTACATTTTTGGTATTTGTAAACCCTGTAGTTCCCAAAGTAAAGTTAGAATCTATATCTCTATCAGCATAACTAGTTAAGTAATTATAATCAGCACCACAATCTCCCACAGCTCTGCACAAATTATTTGCTGCCTGCAAATAATCCTGGCTAAAACATTCACCGCCACTAATTATCTGCCATCCTCCTTGAAGTCCTGAAGTAAGGCCTATGAGTAATGCTGCTCCGACAACTGCAATAGCAACAGGTCCTGCTGCAGCTGCGGCAGTTGCACCTAAAGTTAATGCAGTATAGCCTCCAGCAGCAGCTCCAGCAACAATGCCTCCGACGCTACCAGCAGCCTTAGTACCTTCTTCACCGCATCCAAAAATTCTATTCCATCCACCGCACCTAAAAGTTGCAGCGCACTGCGTATTTGCCTTAGCACAAATCTCAGCTCCTTCTCCTTCCCAAAACTTAAAACCAGGACTTACAGCAGGAACGCACTTATTGCTATTCCAAAAACAATCTCTTTTAGAACTCAAACAGCATTGCTGGTCTTTTTTCAAAGCCTCTGTGTAAGTAAATCTATCCATCGTCTGAGGATTAGCAGTATTGCACTCATTTACGCAAGGTTTCCACTGATTGCTAATGCATCTAGACTCGGTGTATGATTTACCAGAATTACTGCCAACATTAATAGTATTAAAATAGCAATACTCTTCCCTAAAATCCTTGCAAGGCTCAACTAATTCCTGACCATTAATACATAAATGTCTATAGTATCTGCTGCCAACAGGATCTTTACTGCCACGACCAGCTGTACTTAAAAAATCAATCCTGTTAATCTGTTGTTGGTCAGAACTATCAAACTCACACCAGCTCTCTCCGTTTAGTAATCCATCTTCATTAATTACGTCAAGAGGTGTGCCACGTGTCCCATCTTTAGAAACATAATTATCCATGTGCAAAGATAATTTATTATTGCTTGCAACTCCAGTTCCTCCTTCGCAATCAAGACTTTCACAAACATTTATACCGTCTTTATTAGAATCTCCGCATAAAGTTCCTTTATTAAAATCACATTTACCATCAGATAAAACTGCAGCTTTATCATAACTCTTCAAATTTATCCCTTCAACTACACCTTCAGGATTTCCACAACTATCCTTCCAAAATACTCTATCATCATTAGCTAAACAAGTAGTTGCTCTGGGATCTCCATCTTTATGTGGAGCACAATCGCATGAGTTAGTCAAGCTACTGCAATAAGTATCTTTATAAAAACCAGTTCCATTTACTACATCCTGAACACTGCATTCAGATTTTGCATCGTATTTACATTTTCTGTCTGAAGTAACACAGCACCCTTTCTCAGTATTTCTGGCTAAGTTCAAACAATCTTGTTCAGTATTAACGCTCTCTCTGAAATCAACTTCTAAATCAGGAAATTTGCCTGTTTCTTGTATGCATCTATTTCTAGTTAAATAAGCAGCTTGAGTTCCTATAATACAGCAACCCAGTTTGCATTCAGCAACAGAATCGCAGTTTTTATCATTGCTATAGCTTCCACTATATCCCTTCTCGCATAAAGCCTTTGCATAATTGCTATAACAAAAACCATTTACTCCAGCACAACATCCAGCTTTGCAAAAACTAGTTTGGTCACAACTAGTTGAAGCTTTTAAAACTCCGGCACCAGTGCACTTACTAGAAGGAACATAATTGCAATAATTCCCGTCATTATCTTTCTCACAGCAAACCTGTTCCTCATCAGCAGAAACACTAGCTGAACTAAAAGTAAAACCTAAAACAAACATCAAACTAATAACTAATAAAATCTGTGCCAAAGCTAAAAATCTCTTAACTCTAATTTTCATATATTTCTCTCGCCCTCAATAGCTAACCAAAACTCAAAATTACTATTTTTCTTATGAATTTTATAAATCTTATCAGGATATGGCTTATCTAAATTAATTATAAATTGCCCTTTTTTATTCAGCATATATAATAGTTGCTCAAAAAAGCCAACTCTTGCTTCAGCATTTACTATATCAACAGCAACAGAATAAATATCTTCAAGAGGTGCATCATAACTTAATGTAATATCTCTGACACTAAATTTGTTTTCATCCTTAAAAATTTTTACATTATAATGCGCCTTAACAATCAAACTTGGTCCAGAAGCTAAAGTATTTATTGTTATTTTTCCTGCTTCTATTTTATATCCAAAGCCACTCTCAACTAAACTTTTATCCACGCAATCATTAACATCATCTTGTATTTTACTATTCAGAGCAGCAATCATTTCATCCAAACTAGGCATAACATTCAGGCATTTTTCATCATTGGGAATATTGGTGCAATAATATTTGACATTATTGCTTTCATAAAGAACATAACGTGTAGGACCAAAATCCCCGCCTTGTTTTCCAAAATAATTTAAATTATTAGAAACAGCTTGGTTTATGCATCCCTTTAAGTTATCTTCAATAGGTTTAGCTTTGTCGCTCAAAAAACTTGTCGGTGCAACAAAAAAACCAAATTCATTTCTCAAGAAAAAAAACAATGCAACTATTATAAGAATAACAATTCCAATTATAGCAAATACTGTAGCCTGACCTCTTTTACGCATAGCATTAATCATTATTTATTCTATATAAATGTTTTTGTTTATTTTAGAAAATTTGCAATTAACCTGACTTTCCGCTCCTGTAAACATCAAAACTTGCAACGTAATTAAACCTGTCAACGCATTTAACATGAACATAATTTCTTGCTCCAACAGAAGTTGTATGTTTTATATTTGCAGTACTATCAAACTGTATCATCTCACTAAATATTAAACTGCTGTTGTCTCCATACTTGCAAACTGCTATCTCATCAGTCAGCAAATTCAAATTTCCTGTTTCAAAACTCAATTTCAGTAATTTGGGAGGTGCTTCATCCCTTATCATGGTAAAATTAACAGTTTTAACATCTTCATTTCCAACTGAGTCCTTGCACTTAATTCTTTCAGTGTAGCTTCCTGTGCTTCTAGGACCTACAACCTGTGTATGAATACTGGAATCTGTTTTAAAAAATTCATATTCCAAGCCATTGCTACTCAAAGCAAAACAAATTGATTTACCATTATAGCCTCCGTCAGCAGTAGTCACCTCTAATGTAAAATTACTGTCATAAATTGTTCCGCATTTGTCGTCAAAACTGTTTAAGCATCTGATATTTGTTATTTGTAATGGCTTGCTTCTTATCAATCTATAGCCATTATTGTTTGGCAAGGCATCTATATTTGTATTATTTGATTTATCTTTGCACCTTATAAAAAAAGTATTTACTCCTTCTTGTATTCCTGTTAAATGTATTGTACATCCTCTAGAAGGTGTATCACAATTAGGAGCAATCCCTTTCATAATTTCATAAGGATCATTTGTTCTGCCCCACCTGCATGTTGCTGGCTCACTCAATTTAATTAATACGTCAGTCACATTGGCTATTAAATCTGACTTAACAGGAGAATTATCAGGAGGATCTATACTTACAAACGCAGGAGCTCCCAAGTCTCTCATTTTAGAAACTTTAATATTTATTGTATAAGAAGGATAACTTCCTCCTGGATTGCCACAAGTATCTTTACAAATTACATTAATTGTTTTTTGTGCACCTGGTAATAAATCTCTGTCAGCTTCCAAAGTAACAGTGTGTGTTGTTGATGCTGCACTCTGGTCAAAATATTTAGTTAATTCCTCATAGTCAGATTTCCTTTCCCAGTCCCATTTGCAAACAGCTAATTTGTCAGTTTCTACACCAACAGTAATATCAGTATTTTCTTTAACGTATTTAATTTCATAACCACCACGGCCAATATCTGTGACAACATTGCTTGCAGTACAAGGAATTATTTTGCCTGTAACAGAGTCATCACTATCTCTGCAGCTTGCAAGGTTTAATTCTTGAAGTTTTGACAATGGTTTTCTCTTAGGTGCATTAGAAGTACATTCCTGAGCTACACATTTATTTCCATCATTGGTTTCAACAAACTTGCAACCCTGTCCTAGACTCCAGCAAAGATAAGGAGTGCAATGATGTAAGCCTCCAGCAGTCAAGTCTACAAATTCCTTAACGTAACCAGTCTTCGGATCTGCATCATGATTATTAAAATCTATATACTCACGATAACCTGACTCATAACATAAATTGCAATTTTTATTTCCAATAGGTGGAGTCCAAGGTTTACATTGAACATTAACTTTCTGCTCTTTAGAGTCCATTGTAGTTGAAGTTACTATTAATATAACAGCAAGCACAAGAGCGATGACAATAGTATAAGGGTTACTCAAAAAGGCGATCAATACTTTACCCAGAAATGTTAAAGCAATTAAAGTAGCCTTAAGAGCTACACCAACAACAAATATAACAGAAGCAATAATACCTATCCATTTCATAGCGTCTTTGCCTCTAGTAAATGCACCTAAATCTATAGAACCAAAATTTTCTAGATTGTAAAATAAACTTCCTTTGTATTTAGAGAAGTCAACAAATGATTCTATTTTCCCTCTGTAAGTATCAGGGATTTCTAAAGGCTTATTACAGTTTGTAACAAGCCCAACAAGTTTTTCCTGCTGACCTTTATAAGAATCATCAAATTTATATTTATAATAAATATTATCTAAGTCTGTAGCTTCTTCATCGCTAAGACCTTCAGTAACATAGCCAGAAGACTGGTCGCCTTTTATATCATCGAAAGATAAACCGACAAGATCACACTTCCTAGCAAAACCTTGATCGCTCCATTCACCAGCTAAATTAAAATCAGCGCCACAGTCGCCTAAAGCTCTACAATAATTATTATAATTATAACCAAATTTTTTCATATATGTCCCGCAGCCACCAGCACAATGATAATCACTCCCCCATCCATAAGTAACCCATAAAGTATCAAAACTTTTGCTAGCAGCCTTACAAAAATCTTCTCTGTCTTTAGTGCCTGGAGGAACTAAAGGAACACATTTGCCATTAGTACCACTACTAGTAACATTAGGAACTTCTGGTGGAGCAGAACAAACAGTATTATTATCATGTTCCTTGTCAAATTTACATTTATTTTCATATATCTTCCTAGCGTCACTAACTACTCTTTGATTATTAATAGGATTTTCAGGAACCCATACACAACTTCCAGAAAACTTTGTCTCACAGCATCGTTGGTCATTATCGCAACTAGCGCAAGACTCCTTTGCTGCCTTATTTTTAACACAAGAAGCCTGATCGATCTCTCCACCAATAAATTGTACGCAATATTCTTCTCTGTAATCTTTGCACTCCTGGACTATTTCTTCTCCTTCATAGCAAGAGTGAACATAATGTCTAGTGCCAGGCAGATCTCTAGACGGTCCTGCATCTGCATCATACTCGCACCAGCTCTCTCCATTTACTCTAAATTTATTGTCACCATGAAACTCTTTATCATTTGTCCAGCATACATCATCTGAACCTTTCATATTTACACAAATTCCATCTTTATTTCTACTAATACAGCAATCTCCATTTTCATCAACAAAAGGATTGTCCCAGATCTCATCTGAATTGCAATTTAAATTTCTGCAAAAAGCACTTCCATTCTGTTCCCTGCATATATTTCCTTTAGAATAATCACAGTCACCGTTTCTGCCGTCTGATCCTAAACTAGCAACCTTAACAGGATTTCCACATTTGTCATATTCATAAACATCTTCTCCACTATCAATATCAGGAACGCATCCTAATTTCTTCTCATCATTACTGTATTTACATTTGTCGCAGTCACGAACATCAGCAGGAAGATCAACGCAAGAAGTGCCTTCATAAAATTGACCGTTTGCAGAATTGCATTCACCAAAAGTAATCATTCTGCAAGACGAAGCACTTATTCCACTCTCGCCTTTAGTAATGCAACAGCCACGATTTTGAGATCTGCATGAACTCAAACATCCAATTTCATCACTAACATCTGGATTATATTTCAACTCTAAATTTGAATAAGAACTAGTCAGATTCTGACAGTTGTCAGAAGTAGTTAAAGTGCACTGACTACCAACAGTGCAGCAACCTTTCTTGCACTCAGGCACATTGCATTGAGCATCAGGTATAACTTGTCCATGTAATTCATTAACACAAGAATTCATAGAAACACTCTTAAAACATCCCTGCCCTCCGCTTGCTAAATAACCTAAATTATTAACGTTGCAGCACACAGGCCTGCAAACACTCACGTCTTCACACCTATTGTCAAATACTCCAGAGTTCGCATCACAATTCCTCTTCTCAGTATACTGACAGTATCTTGTTTCTCCATCAATCACAGCTTTCTGGCAGCATACTCTTTTTTCTTGCTGATCATCTGCATAAACCTGAGCAGCATTGAATAAAGCAAAAACAAATATTAGACTTATAACTAAAAAAATCTCAAAAATAGTCTCAAAAACAATCATCTTTTTCATCTAAGTCTTCCCTCTACCCTTTCATATCTTCCAATGCCTTCAATAGCAAAATAAAAATGATATTTATCATTATTTGTTAAAGTAATATCATAAACTTCATCTGGATAAGGCTTCCTGACTTGTATTAAATACTTATTAAAAGATAATAATTCATAAAATAATGAATTTATCTCAGTGCCTCCAGCCTTAACTTGCAAAAGACTATTAGCAAGTTTAGAAAAAGCACCTAAAGGAATATTTAAATTATAAACAAAGCTATCTTTTTCAGCAATATAAGGGCCTTTACTTAACTTAACATAAAAACCTAAATCAACAACTATAATTTCATCAAGAATAACTGCTGTTAAATTACCAACTCTGAAAACAAGACTATAGTCCTTATTCTTAAAGCTTTCAAGATTAATACATTTATTTATTTTTTCTGGCAAATAAGTACCAAGTTTACCTTGTAAATTAGAAATCAATATCGGTTCAGCTAAGCAAGATCCAGTGCCATTAATTTCTCTGCATAATACAGGATAACTAATATTAATATAACGAATAAATCCGAATTTTCTATTAAATACTCCTCCGTTTTCCATTAATAATTTAGACGCTTTGCTTGTCTCTTGATTAACGCACCTTCCAATTTCCATCTTTATGTCATCAAGTTGCTGATTCAAATATTCCTGTGGGTTTATTGGTTCCTCTCTTAATGTCTTGGTAATTTTATCCCTGAAGAAAAAAAACAGCATAAAAACAACTATCAAAACAATCCCTACCACAATAAAAACTGAAAGCTGTCCTCTTTTTTTCATAATCAATTACTGTAACTTGCTAATATAAATGTCCATATCTTTTTTATTATTAAACTTGTCTTCACATCTAATTCTATAAAAATTAGTTTCAATACTTGTATGATGTTCCAAACCGTCAGACGTAGTAAATTGTGTTGAATTATCAAAACTGCCAAATGTGCTTGATATATAATAACAATTACTAATTTCATTCGTTTGAACGTATAGTTCATTACCGTATCTATAAGATTTAGTTATTTTAGGTGGGTTCACGTCTCTTTCTATACTTATTGTTAAACTTTTCTGGGCAATATTTCCAGCAACATCATTGCACAAGAAATTCATTTTCACAACTCCTGTATCATGGGCGTAATTAAGCTTCTTGTGTACAATGCCATACTTAGATACGGTTATTAAGCCTCTATAATCAAAGCCAGGCTCAGTGAAAGAATCATAGTCATAGCCATCAGGCGCCCACCTGCATTGAGCCCTTCCACTTTCTGCTCCTCCTGAAGTCTTTATTAAAAAATTAAAATAATTATCATAAATTTTGTCACAACCGTTTCCTAAACTATGCTCACAACTTACATCAGTGATGTTTAACGAACTAGTACTTATAATTTCATAGCCGTTTTCTGGAGATATTTCAGAAATTTTTCCATTTGTGCCATTGCATGCAAACCAAAACTTATTTGATCCTAAATTTATATATTTAAGATTAGCAGGGCAGACACTTAAGCCAGACTCTGAATCTACTCTACAACTGAAAGAATTAGGTCCAACATATCTATCAATTATATCTCTTCCATCATTACTGCATCCTCTGCACACATTAGTAACAACACCCATTTCTTCAAATCTTACACTCTTATTGTCCCATCTGCACAAGTTAACTCTTCCGTTTACAAAAATAGTAACATCTTTATCATAAATTCCATTCTTGACGTAAATAGTTCCATCAGAAGGCTCTATTCTTGCTATTCTTGGCGCACCAATATCAGGTCCTCTTGCAACGCTAAATCTAATATTACCAACAGTAGTAATATCTCCAGCCTGATCTTCGCATTGAATAAAATAATTATACTGTCCAAGCGGCTTTCCAGCTATATCAAAATTGTGCTCTATCTTAAGATTTCCACCATCTTCAGAATCGATACTATTTAATTTTTTTAATCTGCGATCATCGCCTGTATCTTTATTTTTACTATAATAACAAAAAGCAGGCATTCCTGAATTTCCAGAACCCTCCTTAACGTTTATAGTTTTAAAACTAATTGTTAAAGGTATATTTTCCTCTAAGTTGCCATCAATAAATAAATAAGGACTTTCACTATTTTCTATATGATAACTGCTAGCTGAACAACCACCTCTATTTAAACTACTGCAAGAATAATTTGCACCAACAAAACTTATCCTAGGAATGTTAAAGCTTTCCTTAGTAATGCAAAGTCCTCCTGCTTCTTTATTAGGAACAAACTCGCACTGCTGATCTTTAACTCCTAAACTATAACAAAGTTCAGGAGTGCACTGATAAACTAATTTGCCGTCAGCTGTTGTTAAATTAATATCTGGAAGAATTCCACCAGAGCTCCAGTTTGCATTGCACTTTCCACAATCAGCAGCTCCAGAAGCAGGTATCAATTTATTGCAATCAAAAGACTGTAAATCTGGATGTCCTTGCAAATATCTTCCGCCTTCCTCACAAGCAATAAGAATTAAATGAAGTAATATTAAAAAAGCAATAAACATTTTTTTATTTTTCTTCCTTCTAAATAAAGATAAAGGCAGTCCAAAAAATAAAGGATTTATATCTGTTTTAATTTCAGGTCTAGATGGCGTGCCATTCAAAATGCCTAAAAATTTCTTTCCTTGAAGCTTAATTACCTCTGAATAAGTAAAATAAACACAGCCACTGTCAGAGCCGCGAGGGCAAAAGCTAAATGCATTCAAACTGCTGGAAATATTGTTTCCCATAATTCCCAAAAGATTCGGCTTGTAGCCGCAATCGCCAAAAGCACTGCACAAGGAATAAATATTATCTAACATAATTAAAGAACCTTCGCTTGATTTTAAATTATTTAAATTGTTTGTCTTTTTATAAAGAAGGTCTATGCAACCAGAAGTATTCTGGCACTCATCACCAAAACCAAAACCAACATAAGGTAAATCATAATAATAATTATAACTCACTGAAGTGTCAACCTTGGAAAAACCATAGTCAGCAAAGGAACTGCAGAACTCATTTCCTGTAGGAGCAATTAAAGGCAGACAAACACCTTGTAAATCAGCAGGCTTAAAAGTTCTCTTCCCTAAAGTCACTTCTCTAGTTTCACAAATCAAACCAAGAGAGTCACAGCCTCTTCCATAAACAAATACTTCATATTCACCAACTGGTGGATTGATAATTTCTAAATTACAGCCCCCACTGCAAGAGCCAGGTATTCTAACAGCGGACAATAAATTTTCTTCCTTGATAACAGAATCACTAATCTTGTATCTTAATTTCAAAAACCTATTTGCTTTGCCTACAGAATCTTTAATGTTATTGTACTCCTGCTCATTAATATTTATAATTACAGTGTCTGGCTTTATTGCTTTTCTAAATACATAAGAACAGGTTTGTTTTTGCCTGCAGCAATCTAAAACATGTCCTGAATCAACAACAGCTTTGTCATTACATTTAAAACAATCAGCAGCATTATTCTTAATCCAAGTAGCATTGGTCATTGTATAAGTAACTTGAGTTCCATCTGTTTTTCTTTTTGTCTTATCCAAAAAACTCTCAGCACATACGTAATCTCTGCCTCCATCAGACGCCTTCTCATCAACTCTTTCATTGCCCCTTTCACAGTAATGCAAATAATGTCTAGTTCCAGGAAGGTCTAAGCCAAAACCAACCTTTGCCTGTACATATTCGCACCAGCTCTCTCCGTTATACCTAAAACTTCTTCTTTCAGCAAAATCAAAAAAATTATCATCACGCAAATTTCCATTGTAATTCTCATCTGTTCTTGGGTTATCCCAAATATTGTTGCAAACTAAATTAGCACAAGTAAACTGTCCCTCATTTGTCAAAACTACTGCAGAAGAAGGATCTGCATCACAATCGCCATTGAATGGCTCATCAAATCCTGCATGCTTAAATGCTTCAATTGGATCAGTCTCATCAACTAAGTCCTCTTGATTTCCACAGCTGTCATACCAATAAATTTTATTAGACTCTTCGCTTATTCTTGGATTACCTGGCCCAATACGATATTTTCCCTCACACTTAGGATCGCAAGCACCAACATCTCTACAAAAAAACCCCTCATAAGGAGGCTGACTTCCTACTCTATTGCATTCATCATTCAACATTCTTTTGCATTCACCACTATCTAAAACACAGCATCCTCTCTGAGCATCAAGACCTCTGTTAAGATTTTCGCAAGAAGCCTCATCAGTTACGTCTGATTTTTCAACACCCTGCATAGCATCGCACCCACTCTGAGTAGTATAAAAATAACCAGAAGACTCCTCATCGCTTGCCTGACAGCAAAGTTTCTTGCACCTTGGTGTACTTTCGCAGTTGCCACTGCTAAACTCACCTGCACTGCCAATGCATTTTATCTCAAGTTGATCATCTCTGCAGTCATTATCAACATAGCAACAACCTTTGTTCTTGCACTGGTCCTTTGCATCACAATCTTCTGAGAACCACATACTACTTTCGCAATTGGCTGCACTAGCTCCATCTCTTTCGCTAACGCAATATTGTCCGTTGTCACCTTTAGTCTTTAAACAACAGCCTTCAGCATTAACAATGATTGCAACTAAAAAAAAACTAGCTACAACAATTAAAAGGAAAAATAAACTTCTAGCTTTCATGTTTCCACAGCAAAATAAAAAGTCTGGCCTCCATTTCTAGGAATTATCATATATAAATTACCACCTGTAATTACTCTTCTTCCTACTTCAAAGTACAAATTATTAGGACTTATCTTAACCAAATCAACAATTTCACCCCTAGCTTCAGAATTAACTATAGAAGAAGCCAAAACTGCAGTCTTCCAAAAATCAGTCTTGACATTACTGCTAAATTCATTTTGTATCTCAATAATTTTACTTTTGGTTAAAGTTACTGGATAATCTAAAATAACAAGAAGTGCTTCATCACTAAAAACAAAATCAAAACCATAATCTCCAGTGCTAAGAACATAATCTTTTTTTCTAAAAGGACTTAAACTTGAATCAACGCAACTTTTGATATTCTTTTTCAATAAAGGCCCCAACTCATCCTCAATTTCCATCCTAGTAAACATAAAATTATAGCAGGGTTCATCATCTTTAACTTTATAACATAAAAAAGTAACCTTACTGTCATAATAATTTATATATTTAACTGGATTAAGATGTCCTCCTTGCATTGAAAGTTTAGTTAAAGCACCTTCAGATTCATCTCCTATGCACTTAACTACAGCCTTCTTTACGTCTTGTATCTGTGACTTTAAATATTCCTGTGGGTTTGTAATTTCTCTTGCTTTTTCCTGAAAACTTCTAAAGAGAAAAAAAACAAAAATCATGGCAGCAATAATAACTAAACCAATAATAACAAATACACTAACTTGGCCTCTTTTTTGCATATCCATAATAAAATTTGAAGTTATTTAAGTCTTTTGTCAGACACAAATAACAAGTAAAAAGCAACAATCTGCAAAGCGCCAATTATAAATATTATTATAGTTTTCAAAAAATCTGGAAAAATAAAATTAACAAAATACAAAAACCCACTGTAAAATAAATCCAAAATATCCTTGAATAGAAAAATAAATCCAAAACTCAAATAGTGAAAAATCTTAAACTTATTTACATGTCTAATAAAAATCAAAGATTGTAAGCCAACAAATCCATGTGCAAAAATATTCCAAACATGATAGAGAGTTACACCTCTTACAAAAAACATAAACAAAGGATAAAACAATACAGAACCAAAACCATAAACAAAACAATAAATAAAAGACAAACCTCCTAAAAATGAAGGCAATTTCCTACTTTTATACAAGTAAAAACAACACAAAGCAGAAAGGAAAAATAACCAAAAGCTGACCATGAAAAAAGGAATTATGAAAAAATCCCCTATACTTATATTAATCAAAATATCATAACGATAAGTATAAGCAGAAAAAAATACCCCAATAATATCTAAAATAAGAATAAATAATATAATAGATTTATTTTCAGCTAATTTCTCAAAAAACCCCATAATTATAAAGCTTAATTCATATTTAAATTATTTTTCTAAATCGGAAAGTTAAACAAAATACTAAAAAGCTAAAAATAAAGGCATAAAATAATGCCCTAACTAATGCATCAAAAAAGAAACCTTCTGAAAACAAGCCAATAAGAAGGGAATCATTGCTTAAAATCCAAGAATCTCCGGTAAAAAATAATCTATGAAATCCATCAAATATATATTCAAAGTCTAAAAATAAAGAAGCAATCAATAAAAATAAAATAAAAGCCAAGAAAATAAAACTAAACATAAAAATAAACCCAAAGTACTTATAATTTAAATGATGTAAATATGAAAGAACAATAACCAATATAAAAAAAGATAAGAAAAACAATATTGTAAAATAATTAATAATGTTCTTGACGTCATGGAGGTGTACTGCTTCCTTTTCAGTGTAAATATTGAATAAATCAGTTTTGCCATAAAAATAACCAATTAAATTACTAGCAATAGAGTCTACATAAGTTCCATTACTAAAATTATCATAAACGCCACTTTTAGTAAATTCATACCTGTAAAAATCAAGGTCATAAACAACAATTAAAAAACTAAAAGAAATAATAGTAAAACAAAGCAGTAAAGACAAAATCAAAACAATTAAAAAATTAGCAAAAGTAATTTTCATAGAAAAATAAAGTAAAACTGATTTATTATTCTGTTGGTGTTCTTGGAGCTAAAACAAACTGCAGGGCAAGTTTATCCAGAATATGATATTCTACTTTCAAAGGATAATCTTGGCCAAACTCCAAAACAACTTTATTGGTTAATTTGCTTCCCTTTATTATTTTCTTTAAGTATTCTATAGAATATCTGGAAGCAACGCCCGACTGTAATAACTGAATATTTGTCTCATCATCAGCTCCAATCTCAACTTTCCCACTGCTTATATTTCCCTCGCTCTGTATAACAAATCTGTCATTTGCAGCCTGCAAACTTAAGCTATCAGCAATAATATCCATGTCCTCAATAGCATCATTAAACATTAGTGTATTAGTTTCAACTTTGGCAGTAAATTTAAGATTTGGTATTTTATGTTCTTTATCATCAATATCAAGCAAACCAAGTTCAAAACGTTTAGTAGTTACTCCCCTCAATGTAATATAAAGTTTATTTTTATTTGAATCAAGCTCTAAAGTAAGTACGTCTGTTGGCTTAACTCTTTTAAGTATTTGTGTAAGATTAATTAAATTAACGCCAATTGTTCTTTCCTCATCAATATTATACTCAGCAAATGCACTGCCCAAAAGTTTAAACACAACCATGGCAACATTTGCGGGATCCATTGCAACAAGTTCTACTCTGTCTTTGTAAAGCTTTAAATTAACTTCATTTACTAACTCAGAAATTATCAAAATGCTGTCTTTTAAGTATCTTGGCTCTGTTAATGTTAATTTCATAAATAAAAAACAAACTGTGGATATTTAAAGTTTTGTCTATTTTAATTTATACTTTATCGTAATAATAAAAAAGTAAAAAACCACAATAATGAAAAAATGTAAAGATTCATACTTAAGAAATAAAAAAACTATATGGAAATAATAGATAAAGAAACAGGCAAAATTGCAGGCTATGCCATATTTAATTTTACAAAAAGAAAAAGTCAATTCATAGATATTGAAATTCCACTTTCTAAAAAAATACCTGCTTAAAATTAAAAAATTAAATCTTATTGAAGTTAGCCTGCATTAGAAGTGGTACCGCCAGCCCACTCAGGCAAAAATGTAGCCAATATAGGCCAGTATAAAGGAGCTAATATAACTAAAACAGAAACTATAGTAGTATGTGTCCAATGTTCAGCCATTCCACCAGTCATGCTCCCCCTCAATCCGCCTTTTATGACTGCAGAAGTTACATGCATTTTAATATTAAGTATCAAACCAATTACCACTCTGACGGCCCAAGGATTGCTTATAAATGGCCATCCCTTTTCAGCTAATCCTGTAATATTCAAAAAATATTCAGTATTAAAAACAAAAAACAAAGCGATAAACATAAAAAAAACTGAGTGAAACCCATGCCCTAACCAGTGACTTCCTCTAAAATTTTCATCTCTGTGAATTAATATTAATTCATACAAACCAAGAATAATTCCTAAAGCTATTATAGGTACAAAACTAGTTAAATTTGTTACTCCTGGAATCACCTCTCCTTCAAATACCATATTAATTTAACTCCATTACATCTATATAAATCTTTCAATATTCACGATGAACTGTTGAACACTTAGTGCATTTAAAAAATCTTGTCTCCGGCTCATCGGCACTTCTGGTTTGCAAAGTCCAAAAATAAGCTTCAGTATTTTCGCATTTCTTGCAGTCATACTTCATCTTTGGTAGAATTTCAACTCCTTTTTCTTCCACAACAGCAATCTCTTCACTTTTTTTCTTCTTGTCACTTATTTTTCCTTCTTGTTGAATGTAGCCGCAACTGCATTTCATCTTACCGTCTCTAGGCATCATTAAATTTCCGCATTTTTGACAAAACATTTGTTATACCTCAGATTAAAGGCAGAACAACTATTTTAAAAAAGTTTCCATTAAAATTCACAAAAAGTCTATGCTTTTCCTATTAGACTTAAAAATCCTAATTTAAACCATCCTAGATAAGGAACTCTAAATTTAGCAACTCCAATAATTCTATCACTTGTTATGTTAAGCTCATCATCTCTAGAAGCTTTATTGTTATCGCCTTTAGTTTGAACAAAGAATTTCTCATCTTCTTCGTCAACTAGCACAGCTCTATGTATTATTGGCTCTCCATGAGATCCTCTGAACACTACAACATCTCCTTTTTTAATTTTATCACTCCCCACTATAATCATTAAATCTCCTTTATCAAAACCATTTTTAAACCTGTAACTTGAAAAATCGTTTTTGCTAATGTTAAAATTTTTATACAGCATACTATTTAATGCCCACCAGTCATCAAAGTTATATCCACTATGTTCCATACTTCCAGAGACAACTGCAACAACAGGATATGAAGTACCTAAAATAAATCCCAGGCCAGGATAAATAATAAATTTTACAATTACAAAAGCAAGAATTATATTAACAACCCAGCTCAATAAGCTATCTTCTTTCCATATAAAATTCCACAATCTTTTTATTATAAAAGTCACATCTCTCATTCCGAAATCACAAATCTAAAACTATATAAAGATAATTAATCACTTTCTAAAAATGTCTGAAATAATAATAGCTGCGCTATTTGGATTATTTGGTGGAGCTATAAGAGCAGCTGTAGGTTTAATAAAATATTATAGAATAAATAAAAAGACAAAAAAATTCAAAATAATATATTTAATTACAACGTTAATAATATCTTCAGTAATTGGCATGATAACATCATTAAGTCTCACAACAAATCACCTTCTAAACTTAATAATTGGTTATGCAGGCATTGACTTTCTGGAAAACATTGCAAAAATAACAGCAAATAAAATATAATTACTTTTCAAAAATAGATTTAATCATTTCGTCCTTCCAGCCCTTTTTTTTCAAAGTGGAAATTATTTCATCCTTGTTAATTCCTTGAGCTAATTTTTTCTCAACAAAAATTTTAAGTTTGGCATAGTTCAAGCCTGAATCTACGTCCTCTTTCTTCCATCCAGAAGCTTGCAAATCTATTATTATCTTAGCTTCTTTCTGTCCTTGCTTTAAAGCACTAATTATATAATTCCTTAGTTCGCTAATGTTTCCAATACTTCCCTCAGTTTTAGCCTGCTCAACTTTCACCTGGCCAGAACTCACATTCTCAGGTTCTTTTTTGCTTTCCTTAATTGTTTGAGAAGATTTTTTCCTGGAAGAAAATAACAAGTAGCCTCCAAGACTAACTATTAAAAGAATTAAAACAACTAATCCCAATATTAATAAAACTCTTTTTGTATCTATAGTTACAGGAACATTAGCATTAAAATTCTTCAAGTCTCCACCTATAACTTTAGACGCATCATTAGGTGATTGTTGAGGCTGCGACAAAGAACACTCTCTTACTAAATTTGCAGGTTTATCAATATCACTGCCGCAATTATTTCTATCAAAATAAACACAATTTTGTTTTCCATTAACGCAAGTTTCCCAATTACAATCCCAAACAGTAACACAGCCTGCTTGACCAGACTGGTTTGTTCCAGAACCAACCTTAATGGTAATATTATTACTAAAAGTACCTAGTTCTCCATCATAAGCCCTGAACAAAATAGATTCATAGCCTTCCCATTTGCTAGGATTACTAAAAGCAACAATTCCATTTTCATCAACAAAAATCTGTATGTTAATCTGGCCTACTGCCCCATAAATAAGCTTATCATCTTCAATATCTGAAAAAAAATTATTCAAGTCAAGCTTACCTTCACCTAAATAATTTCCTTCAATGTCTAAAGAAATGGGAGGAACAGGTTCTTTTAGAATTGGTGCTCTATTTTTCATATCAATTTTATTGGATATTTTATTAGAGCTATCCCACAAAGCAAAACACTTCCAAGAACCTGGTTTATATTCGCTTGCCTCAAAAAGAGCTATGCCTGCACTTTCATTGTAAAAAACATAGTCACTTTCTATATTCAAAATATCTGAATACAAAACATCAGGATTATCTATAATTTTATCTTTAGAGTAAAAACCAATACTAAGAGTGGCATTAGAGCCTTCAGTAAGGTCATAAAAAAACAAACACCCTACAACATCTCCTTTGTAAAATTCAGTTGCATTTTCTACAATTCTAAAAGAACTGTCTTCCAAAATATCAGTTTTCACAAAATAAACATCATTGACAGTAAGGCCTCCATTGTTAACAGCATATCCTGTATTTCCTACAAAATTCATAGATCTTAAAACAAAAAACAAAATAAATAAAATAATTAAAAACAAAAAAACAATAAAACTATTTCCTCTTTTACCCATCTAATTCAATAATTAAGAACATTATATAAAATTAACTAAGTTTAGGTAATAATGCTTTCAACTGCTTAGTTTTATCTTTTAAAGACTGTATGCAATCAAGAAGTAATTTTCTGGGCTTGCCTTTTTTAGCTTTTAAAACTAAGACAGGAGAACTAACCAAAGGATGTTTTAAGTTATAACTCACAAAAGAGATGTCTTCCATTTCAGATAATTCACTTCTAAGAACGTTGCACAAAGTGTGCCCTTCACCAATAATTTTCAGCTCAATTAAATCTTTATCTTCTTTCAAAGTCTGAATTTCCATGCAATTTGCAACAAACTAATATTTTAAAAGCTTTCTATTTTTTGTTCCAAAAATAATAAGCAAAAAGAATAGCAAATGAAACTAATAAAGCCATTAAGCTATATCCATTTACAGTCTGCGCTTCCTTAGGTGAT
>JAGVZG010000012.1 GCA_018302765.1 Candidatus Woesearchaeota archaeon | reverse complement strand
CCTAGAGAAAACAATTTCATACGTGAACAATCAGGATACGCACCACTGTTTGGTTTCAAACTAAGGAAGCTCAGGCCTTTAGGCCTGAGAGGACGTCACATTTTTTGAGATATAAAATGCCAATAGTTTTACCAATTTATGATAATTTAGTTGAGAACACTGTTTTTTGCAGTGTTGAGTATAAGAGAAGACCTGTAGTTTTGCTCAATGAAAATATTGAATTTGTCGGCCCTGAGAATCTCTTATGTTTAATTACTATAATGAAATATACTGCGCCAAAAAAAGAAGATATTTCAGAGCTTTTAAGTAAAAAAGCCCAGGCAGTTTTAAATATGGTTAATGAATTTGGAAGGCAGCTTGTTCATGGTCCTTGTAAAGATGTAGATATCAGTCCTTTGGAATTAGCAGTTATAGATTTGCAAAATATAAATGTTATTAAAAACATTAAAAATAGAGAAGAGAAGACTATGGATACTATTGCAGAAAATCTTCCTGGTCTAGTTAAAGCTTCTGGAGATTCTAGAAGACAATACCTTACTATAAGATATAGCTTGCTTCCTGAACTTTGTGTCAATAAGTATTTATGGGAACAGTTTCCTAAAGATTTTGATAGTTGTAATGAATTGATTTCTGATCATTTTATTAACAGCCTTGGCTATGGGGATTTGTGGGCTTTAGACATAATGTTTGATGGTGATAAATTAATAGATAAAAAAAGAGTTTATAATTTATTGGAAAGTGAGAGATATGACTCTGAGGCAATTAATCTTAGATGCAGGAAATTTTTATTATTACAAAATCCTAAACCAGTAATTGATACTGTTTACTTAGGATTGTCTGAACCTAGAAGTGTTGGCTTATTGCTAGACGTATCTGATAAAGTTATGGCTTCTATGGCTAGAGACGCTTTATTAAGAAGTAAAGAACAATTGTTGAATGAAAATAGAGTTGTTAGAATTTTAGCATAAAGAAGATAAGTAAAGTTAGAAAATTTAGAATGATAGTTGGAAAATATATTCAAAGATCAATTTATTCAGTTTTAGCAGTTGGTGCACTGTGGCTTGGAATTGAATCATTTAAAGTTATAGTTTTATTGTTGGATATCTAAAAGCAAAATTTGAAGCTGAAAATGGTTCTTATGGTAAGTTAATGGGAAAAAACGTTCTGAAAACTGTTGGATTTATTTAATTACTAATAAGTAATAACAATAGAAAATATTTATAAATTCTAACAAAATCATAAAAGTCATGAAATCTGAATTCAAAGGTAAACTATTAGTTGATCCTGAAACAGTTCCAATGATAGGCTTCTTAGAAGGAAAATTTGGAAGAGAATTTCTAGCAGAATATTATAGAAGAATGAGCGATAAGTATGAAAATAATGAAAATCTAAGAGTATTAAATATTCAAGATGGTTTAGTTGCAGGCTCTAATCCTTTTGCAGTTGTTCTAGCTAATGAAGTATTAGCTCAAGAGAACTTGAGAACTGCAACACAAGCAGATCTTGAAAAAGCATTGAAATTAAGAGTTTTAGAATTAAGAGAAAATTATGAAGATACAGGTTTAGTTTTAAGAAGTGAAGAAAATCCAAATAGTTATCTTGCAAGAGACCTAACAAAACAATTAAGAGCAAGAAATCCAGAATTTCAATATCCAGTTTTAATAAATTTGACAGATCTTGAATTAAGAGTTGATTCAGATTCTAATTATGGTCTATCTTTTAGATTAAAAGAAGATGCAAGGTCAATTTACGCTCCAGTTTTAAATAGCCCTAATGATTCTAGATTTAATTCTTCTGATGTAGACGAATCTACAGGGTTACCAAAAATAGCAGTATTAAAAGGAAATAGAACTTTATACACAAGAGATTCTGGCCTGTCTAGGTTGTACTTGTGCAGGAGCCTGAATCTGGGCTCGGCCAGTAGTCTATTGGCTGACTCGGGTTCTGACGGTCGGGTCGTCGTAGTAAGTGACGTAGCCACGCAAAAATTTTCTGAGTAAGAGGCCTCTCTCAGCAGGTTCGAAATCGTTAGACATAACTTTTAATTATAGCATTTTTTTACCTATTGAAATAGACTCTTAGTTTAAATGCAATGCATCTTCATACTTCATCGTTTCTATTCCATTCTCAGCTAATTTTACCAATGCTTCTCCTTTTTCTCCAAATGACACACATAGTTCAGGAACATAAAAAATCTTTTGTCCATTTGTCCTATAATTTTTGGCAAAATAAATTGCAGCATTTGCTAGACATCTTTCAAGAGCACCACCTATAAAAGCTATCGTTTCATGACCTTCTGTTTTTATTCTTAATTCTGAATGCTTTGTATAAATTCCCAACAGAACATTCCAGTCATTTTCTTTGATATTTGCTGGTTTTTTGTCTAGTATTGGTACGCCATAAGGAGTTGTAGTTACTTTTTCTATGTCCTCTTCAAATAAAAAAGAGAACAGCGGATCTTCATAAAAAGCTGATTTATGCATGACTTCTCTTATAAGATTACCATCACTATAGTTGTGAAGTAGTACTTTTCCTCCAGACTTTTGAACTTTTTCAACTAATGTTTTAACCTTTGTGTCTCTGTCAACGAATTCTTCTATTGGTCCTATGTTTAAAGTATCTCCAATTAGTTTGAATACATATGGATGGATTATATTTAATAACATATTAAGAAAAACATAGAAAACCTCATAAGCTTTTCTTATACATTTCAAATATATATTTTCTAGTTAGGGTGTGGACGGCATTGAATTTATTGCACACAAGGCTTTTTAAGTTATTCTCAGTATTTGGCTTATGATTTCATTCAAAGATAAGCCAGACAGCTCTGAAGACATAAAGAATTTATTGCATCCTTATATTAGAGAATGGTTTTTTAGTAAATTTAAAGAATTTTCTTTGCCTCAGAAATTTGGAGTTATGGAAGTACATTCTAGGAACAATATTTTGATCTCTGCCCCTACTGGTTCTGGAAAGACAATAACAGCTTTTTTGGCAATACTAAATGAATTAATAGACTCAAGTGAGAAAGGAATTTTGCAAGATAAAGTATACTGCATATATATTTCCCCACTTAAGGCACTTAATAATGACATTCATAAGAATTTAATTGAGCCTTTGAAAGAAATTGAGGAAATAGCTGGTAAAAAATTTGGAATAAGAGTTAGCGTTAGAACAGGAGATACTACTGTTGCTGAGAAAGCTAAAATGCTGGCTAAACCTCCACATATTTTGATTACAACGCCAGAATCTTGCGCCATATTATTAAATTCAATTAAGTTTAGAGATTTTATAAAAAATATTGATTGGTGTATTGTAGATGAAATACATAGTCTGGCTGAGAATAAAAGAGGAGTTCATTTGAGCTTATCTTTAGAGAGATTACAACATTTAAGTCCTGGGATGTGTAGGATTGGTTTGTCAGCAACTATCAGTCCATTGGAAGAAATTGCTAGGTTTTTAGTTGGCTATGAAAGAAAATGCAAGATTGTTGATTCTAGATTTAACAAGGATTTTGATATAAAAGTTATAAGCCCTGTTGATGATTTAATTAATACCACTTATGAGGCAATAAGTAATGAAACTTATAAATTAATAGATAAATTAATTCATGAGCATAGAACTACTCTTATATTTACAAATACAAGAAGCGGAACTGAAAGAGTTGTTCATCATTTGAAGACTAAATTTCCAAAAAAATATACAGAAATTACTGAAGATGATCCTACTGGATATTCTAGTTTAATTGGTGCTCATCATGGAAGTTTGAGTAAAGAACATAGATTTAAAATGGAAGATGCTTTGAGGAAAGGCAAATTAAAATGTATTGTAAGTTCGACTAGTTTAGAATTAGGTTTAGACATTGGTTATATTGATTTAGTAATTTGCTTGGGAAGTCCAAAAAGTATTGCACGCTTACTCCAGCGCGCTGGGCGTTCAGGTCACCAACTACATTCTACAATTAAAGCAAGAATTATTGCAACAGACAGAGACGATTTAGTTGAGTGTTGTGTTATGGTTAAAGATGCAATAGAAAGGAAAATAGATAGAATACATATCCCAACAAATTGTTTAGATGTATTAGCTCAGCAAATTGATGGCTTAGCATTAGAACAAGTTTGGGATGTAGGTGAATTGTATAAATTAATTAAAAAATCTTATTGCTATAAAAATTTAGAGTATAAAGATTTTAATGAAGTTTTGTCTTATTTGGCTGGAGATTTCGCTTCTTTAGAAGATAGATATGTTTATGCTAAAATCTGGAAGAATGAAGGTAAGATTGGAAAGAAGGGAAAATTAGGAAGAGTAATTTATATGACTAATATAGGAACAATTCCTGATGAGAGTTATATAGTTGTTAAAATTGGAGATCAAGTCATTGGTCATCTTGATGAGAATTTCTTAGAGAGATTAAAACCTGGGGATATCTTTGTTTTGGGAGGAAGTACTTATGAGTTTAGATTTGCAAGAGGCATGGTTGCCCAAGTTAAAACTGCTGAAGGTAAAAAGCCAACAATACCAAGCTGGTTTTCTGAGATGCTTCCATTGAGCTTTGATTTAGCTTTAGACATACAAAAATTTAGATGGCTAATGGAAGATAAATTTCAAAATAGGAAAAGTAAAGAGAATATTTTAAATTTTATTAATAACTATTTGTATGTTGATAATAATGCTGCTGAAGCGATTTATGGATACTTCTATGATCAGTACAAGTATTTACATATTCCAAATCATAAAAAAATTGTAGTTGAGCATTTTATCGATGAGAATAATAAATATTATATTTTATTTCATAGTTTGTATGGAAGAAGAGTTAATGATGTTTTGTCAAGGGCTTTGGCTTTCGCTATAGGAAGAAATCAGCATAGAGATGTAGAGGTTGGAATAAATGACAATGGATTCTATATTTCTTGTCCTAAAAGAATTAATGCTTTGCAGGCTTTTAAATTATTAAAGAGTGATCAGCTTAGAGATATTTTAAAATTGGCTTTAGATAAAAGTGAGGTTTTGAAGAGAAGATTTAGACATTGCGCTGCAAGGGCTTTTATGATTTTGAGGAATTATAAGGGACAAACTAAAAGGGTTGGAAGACAGCAGGTTAGCAGCATGTTGCTTTTGAGTGCTGTAAGAAGAATAAGCGATGATTTTTGCATTTTAAAAGAGGCAAGAAGGGAAGTTCTGGAAGATTTAATGGACATAGGACATGCTATTGAGGTTTTGAAGTTAATTGAAGAAGGGAAAACAAAAGTTATTGAGTTTAATACAATGATACCTAGCCCTTTTTCATTTAATTTAATACTTGAAAGCTATTCTGATATTTTGAAGATGGAAGACAGGCATGAATTTTTAAAAAGAATGCATAATATGATTAAGGCTAAAATTAGCTTACAGAAATAGATTATTGTGGATTGTCTTGCATATAGTGTTCTGCTAGTTTATTTATGAAATAATCTGCGAATGCCCTATCTTCATCTGGAGCGCCAGTAACTGAATGCCCTCTTTCATGATGGTAAGTTTCAACAAAAGTTTCACGGTCTTTTAGAGCTTCTCTTTTTATTCCTATATATTTTCTTCCGTCTCTTTCTGTGATTTGAACTCCTAAAGATGTTGGTATTTCCCTTCCAGTTTCACTAAATAAACCAGAATAGACTTTAACTTCAATACTTTGATCTGGTGATATTCCTAAATATTTATCTATCTTATGACATTCTTTTAATATATTTTTCTCTTCATCTGTCAAATCATCAACCCACCTATATTCTTGACTAAATTTTATTTGATCTGCATTCTTAATTCCTTTAGACTGTAAATATTTAGCAATTCCAGAATCAAGTTTAACAACTTTGTAACCCATAGTTTCTGCATCACCATTAGCAAAATTATTAAGAGATGACAATATTGCATTTTCACCATATAACTTTCTAAATGACCTTACCCATAAATCAGAGTCATACAATATTTTTATTTGACGAAAAAATAAACTTTCTGATATTTCATTTTTATTGATTTCATTAAGCTCATTTATTTTTGATTGTTCTTGTCTAATTGGCCTAA
The DNA here is from genome assembly GCA_018302765.1 of Candidatus Woesearchaeota archaeon. Lineage (GTDB taxonomy): Archaea > Nanobdellota > Nanobdellia > SCGC-AAA011-G17 > GW2011-AR18 > JACPCE01. Next base: position 16,033 of record JAGVZG010000012.1, on the reverse strand, counting down.
ATACAATTAATTCTAGTAATTGATGATCTATTTTTTTTTCAGCAGCTTTTATTACATTTTCTATTACTTCTGTATTTGCACAGCCTTCTAACAACGTCCTAACTTCAGATAGAACTTTTTCTTCATTTGCAAAGTTTCTTTCACTTGCTATTTCTTCTATTCCTAGATCGTAACTGTATAGAGAATAGACCCCTTTGACTCTAACATTTTTTACAAATAAGTCTGTTTTTCCATTTTTTAAGTCAATAATTCTTGAATTATATTTTGGACCTTGCTGTAATCTAATATTTTGAGGATAAAATAAAAAATCGCCAAAGTTTTGTTTTATTATTTTTTTATTTAAGATTGAACCAGAATTAATATTAGATATTATTTCCATATATTCGTTATACCCTCTAAGTAAATCTTCTAATGGAAATTTTACATTGTCTTTTTCATTGTGTAATTCTACATAATCTCTGTTGAAATACAATATCTTATCAGGAATACTGAGTAATTCTTTAACCAGTTCTTTTGGTGGCTCTGTGAATACAGTTCTTGATCCATTTATTTTTTCACCGTTTTCTTTAATTTTAAAATAAAGAATATCTCTACTTTTACCTTCGATAACTTCTGATGTAACGTATGGCTCTGCTATCCAGTTTCTAGATCTAAACTGTACTTTTATGTTATTTCTTAATGACGCAGCAGAAACCCCTTTAAGACCTTCACCAAATTGTCCAACGCTTTGAAGATCATATGCTTTAAGTGAGAGTATTGTACTTAATAATTTAGAATCATAACCCCTTCCATCATCTTCTACAACAACCTCTTCTATTTCTTCTTCTGAATTGGCAAGTCTAAAATCTATTAGTTTTCCTTTTTGTTTAACTTTAATAGAAGTAGTATTTCCTTTACTGTCATTAGGCAAATGATTTGAAACAGAATCTAAAATTATTCTTTCTAGTCCCCATTTACTTTTAAAATCTAAAGTTAACCCTGTACGAACTTCATAATTATTAATTTCTGTCATTTTTACCTTCTTTCAGAAGTTTTTCTGTTGCGAATTCAATAAAATGACTTTTGTTTCTATAAACAGAATTCTTTAAGGTCTTTTTAACTTCTTTTAAAGTACTTTCTTTTATGGATATTGAAACTTTTACTTTCATGGTAAAAAGTAGCAAGAAGTAATCCTTTATAAATCTTATTATTTATTACTACTAGTAAGTAATTATAATACTTATTAATTTAGCAGTTTTGTGCTTTTCTACGCTCTCAATTGTTTGTCTGTTTTTGTATGAAGTAAGGCACAACTTTAATAATAAAATTTACTAGGCATGAATCGTAAGCTATATAAATAAGATGGTTGTAGTACAATAAAGATGGTTTCTGGGTGATTAAATGGTTGATGAACATAAATTACATAAAACAGGAACGACAACTGTGGGCGTTGTTTGCAAAGATGGAGTAGTTCTTGGCGCAGATAGAAAGATTACTATGGGTGGCCAGATAGTTTCCAATAAGAAATTTGAAAAAGTAATAATTTTAACTGATGATTTTGCAATTACTGTTGCTGGTTTGCTTTCTGATATTCAATTACTAACTAAATTGTTTAAAGCACAGATGAAATTGGATGAACTTAGGAAAAACAAAAAAGTTAATACTAAAGAGGCTGCTAATATGCTAGCTAATTTAGTTTATAGTAATGTAAGGAAGTTTAGCACAATAGAAGGAATTACTGGCTTCTTGTTTGGGGGAAGAGACATTTCTGGGTTCCATCTTTATGAGATTGGGATGGATGGAGCGCTTTCTAAATTTGATGATTATACAGCTGATGGTTCTGGTATGTTTTTTGCAACTGGCGTTTTAGAGGCTGGATATAAAGAAAATATGAGTGTTGATGATGGCATTAAACTTGTAGTAAGCGCTTTAAACGCAGCTATTCAGAGAGACACAGCTAGCGGTGCAGGGTGCGATGTTATAACTATAACAAAAGAAGGCACTAAGAAAGCATTTTTCAAACAGTTAGACACTAAACTAACCATGTAGGTTTGTTTCATATTTTTAATTTTCTAGAGTAAAGAAACAATGGTAAAAATTTTAGATGAAGTAATGAAGGAACTGCCTACAGATGCAAATATATCTGAGGCTTTATTTGAGGGATCTAATATTGTTTTATACACAAAAAACAAGGAATTTTTATTAGACAATAAGGGAGTAATTAAAAAGATTGTTGACAGTATAAAGAAGAGAGTTGAGCTTAGAGCTGATCCTTCTATGGTTTTAGATTTAGAAGATACAAAGAGTTTTATCGAGAAGTTAATGCCTGAGGAAAAAGGCAAATTAAATATTATATTTGATACGCAGAGAAGCAGAGTTATTATAGAATCTGAGAAGCCAGGCTTAGCAATAGGCAAAGGTGGAGATTTATTAAAGGAAATAAAAAAAGAGACACTATGGACACCAATAGTGAGAAGAATCCCACCTATGAGGTCTCAGCTTATAGAGAATATAAGACAAGTTCTTTATGATTTTAGTGACTATAGAAGAAAATTTTTGCATAAGATTGGCAAGAGAATTTATGAAGGCTGGACTAAGGAAAGAAGAGACGAATGGGTTAGATTAACTTGTTTAGGCAGTGCCAGAGAAGTTGGAAGAAGCTGTTTTTTATTGCAGACTCCTGAGAGCAAAGTCTTGCTTGATTGCGGATTTAATGTTGCTGCACCCAGAGATAGTGCTTTTCCTTATTTAGACGTTCCTGAGTTTAATATACAGGAATTAGATGCTGTGATACTTTGTCATTCACACATAGATCACTGTGGCGCACTTCCTTTTCTTTATAAGATGGGATTTAGAGGGCCTACTTATGCAACAGCTCCGTGTAGGGATATAACTGCTTTAATGTGTTTGGATCTTATAGAAATTGCACAGAAAGAGGGAACAGATCCTCCTTATACAGTAAATGATGTAAAAGAATTTGTGAAGCACTCTGTATGCTTGGATTATGAAGAAGTAAGTGACATAACTCCTGATATCAGGTTAACTTTGTATAATGCAGGACACACTTTAGGAAGTGCTATTGCTCATATGCATATTGGGAATGGTTTGCACAATTTTTTGTACACGAGCGATTTTAATTATGAGATGAGCAATTTGCTTGGACCTGCAGCTACTAGATATCCTAGAATAGAAAGTGTAATGATGGAAAGTACTTATGGTACCAGAAGTGACACTAGCCCAAGCAGAAGAGAAAGCGAGGAAGAATTAATTAAAGTAATAAATGAAACAGCTGAGGAAAAAGGAAAGGTTTTGATGCCTGTTCTTGGGGTAGGCAGAAGCCAGGAGATAATGTTAATACTTGAAAGGGCAATGAGAGAAGGAAGAATACCTGAGATGCCGATTTATATTCAAGGTATGATATGGGATGTTACTGCGATACATACAGCTTATCCTGATTTTTTAAGTCCTAGAGTAAAAAGAGACATATTTCAAAAAGATCATAATCCATTTTTAAGTACTATATTTAAAAAAATTGTTTCTCAGAAAGAGATGCAGGAAGTGAAGGATGGAAAAGGTCCTTATATTGTTATGGCTACAAGTGGCATGCTTCAAGGTGGGCCTGCTTTAGAGTATTTTAAACATTTTGCTGAGAATTCTAAAAATACATTGATATTTACTTGCTATCAAGGTATAGGTAGTGTAGGAAGAAGGATTGAAGAAGGAGAAAGAGAACTTAGTTTTATATCTGGGGGCAGCAAAAGGCCTGAGACAATAAAAGTCTTAATGAGAATTTATACAATCAAAGGTTTTTCAGGACATAGTAATTTTAAGCAGCTGGTTGGCTGGGTTGGCAGTCTTGAACCTAAACCTAAAAAAATTATTACAATTCATGGAGATTACAGTAGGTGCATAGAATTAGCAAGCGTTCTTTATCAACAGTATAGAGTAGAGACTGTTGCTCCTAAGAATTTAGAGACTATTAGACTGAGATAATTTCTTTTGTGTAATCATAATTTACAGTATATGTTTTTGTAGCAATGTCGTTGCAATTTATTTTTAATCTTCCTAATAATCTGTTGAATGTTTTTTCGTTTAAACAGAATCCATGCAGTAAAACTACTGGGCATGGTTTTCCTGTTTTTTCCCATGTTTCTTTAACTTCATATTCTAATATTTTTGCGGTTTCTTCACTATTAACAATACTTACGTGACCATGGTTATTAAGGTCATATTCTTTGTCAGGATCTTCAAGTTTTGAATGAGGGTATGGCGCGAAGAGGTCTAGTTTACCCCAGATATTAACAAAACTTGTTCCTCTTCTTCTGAATTCTTCTCTTCTTGTTTTAAGATCTTCATTTAGTTTTTTTGTTAATGTGCTATTTATATACATTTGTTTGATGCTTGATGTTTCTACACCTAATGGTTTTAACATTTTGCCGAATGGAGCTGCTGGCGTTCCGTAATGAGGAGTAGCAATTGTTATACATTTACTAACTTTTTCTGGATGTCTTTGTGCATATGATCTTCCGTGCAAACCTCCTAAACTATGGCCAGTTATGATAATTCTGCCTGTTTGAGATTTAGCTGTATATTCATTAATTAGTTCATCTAGACTTGTTTTTTTAGTTTCATATCTTAATAAAAGCAAAGTTTCCAGGACGTTTGGCACTTGTTCTAACATAAACAGAATTTCTTCTAAAATGTTAGTAGCTGTTTTATAGTAAGATGTTTCTATATTTTTTCTAAGAATAAAATCTTTTAGATCTTTAAATTCCCTAGGTTCTTCACCAAGTCCACCTTGGATAAATCTTAATCTAGTGTCTCTCATTAATACAATTAAGTGATTATTCCCTTATAAAAATAGTTGAATTAGAATTATTATTCTTAAGTATTTATTTTATATTACTGTATATACCATCCATATTCCAAGACTTATCAGAATCAAACCAATAGACAATCTCATAAGCCCTTTATGTTTTTGCCTCCAGTTTTCTAGTTTTTCTGTTGATATTCCTTTATATACAATGTATAAAATTATAAGTAGTGGAAGTACAAATATTACATTATAAATTACAAGGAACGATATATTTGACATTGTGATTCCTGATAATGACATTAATGCCAACACTGCCAGGTAAACTGCTCCAGTACATGGAAGTTCCACTATTGCGACAAAACATCCCAATAAGAAAGCTGTTAATTTTTTTCCACTTACTCTTTTTACATATTTTTTAATTCTCTCAGCTTCTGATGGGAATATAGATAGAGAAAATCCTTTTCCATACATAAAGAAATCTTTTATTTCCAGCAAGCCAGCTATGATCACTATTGCTGCTATTACTAGATAAGATGCTACAGAAAATGCACCGAGTTCTTGTATTATTGGAAGCAATAATAATCCTGCAGCAAAATACGTTATGAAAACTCCAAATATATATATTAAACCATTAATAAGCATATGAATTTTTCTTCTTACAGATGCTGCTAGATACGTTAATAGAAATATTAATACGCCGAATGCGCAAGGGTTAATACTGTCTATTAAAGATGCTCCTATTACTATTGGTAGGTTTATTTCTGGCATTTAGCAAAATTCACACACTTTTTTCTTCTTTGAATCTTTAAATTTGCCGCAGCATTCCTGACAGCAAAATTTTTTTCCTTCAAACGTTATTGTTTTTGATTTTAGAAGTTTTTTGCATACTGTACATACATTTTTGGCCATTTTTCTCTCCTCATTCATTTATGAATAAACATCTTTATTGTTCAGGAAAAGGTTGATCAAAAATTATTTTTATTTTGTCTCCATCCTTCCAAACATAGTTTTCAAATTCATGGTTCTGTTTATCATTTACTCTAAAGTATAAAATTCTTTCTTTACCATTACATAAATCACCATTGCATTTATCTGCTATGCATGTGTTATTGAATATTATTTTTACATCTTTATGATTAAAGAAATTTTTCAAAGTAATTGGTTCTGTTTCGATAATTGTTTGTGTTTTATTGTCATACTTTAATCTCTCTTCAAAATGCAGGAGATTTCTTTCTTTATGAGTATGCGTTCCTGTTTTATCACCAGCTTCTAGAGGAATTTTGATTTCTTTGCCACATACCTTTATATCAACTTCTGTGTGTATATGCATTGCTATAAGACAGTTATTCTCTTTATCACAAATTACAAAATTTTCTCCTTTTTCCCCAACGGATTTTTTAAATGACACTACAGAATATATCAGTATAGCTATGATTATTATAATGACTATAAGTATTATTATGTTTCCTATGTTTTTCTTCTTTTTTACCATTAGTATTTACCAGAAACTATTTTTGACAACACTCCAGACATGTCTTCGTATGGAATAACTCTTCCACCACCTGTAGTTTGTCCTCCTGCTGACGCTTGTTGTACTTGTGTTTCTACCCTAATCTGCGATGGTTTTATAATAGATGATGTTGCTAGAGGGTTTCCTAATGAATTAGCTTTTTCTCTTTTATTAACTAAGTCCTGCAATGCAATAATTAATCTTTTAAGATCATCAATATCCTCTTTTTCTGTGTCAAATGATATTTTTACTTCCATTATATTTTTACTTCCATACATATTTAAAAATGTTTTTGTTTTATTTAATTTGTATCAATGAATAAACACGGTTTTTTATTTCTTCTTTGTTTAATACATGTTTAATAATTTCTTCTAGTTTAACAAATTTTCTGGGAAGCATAATATATAATTTATCATTTTCATTTTTAATTTCTAGGTCTTTATATTTAATTTTGAATTTTTCACAGTCTTCTTTAAATCTAATAGGCGGACCAAAATGTTTTATTTCTTTTTCTAATCTTTTTCTTTTAACTTTAAAGTAAAAATAGCCAAGATCTTTCCATTCCCATATTGCTTTTACGACCTCAAATCCATTTACAATCAATTCTTGTTTTATATTTTCAAATACTTTTAGCATCTTAGTTCCTACTACATCTCTGTTTCCTTTTAATGGCTGTACTTTAAATATCAAATTATAGTCTTTTAGGCTTATTTTAGTTTCTTTGAAGAATTTTGTACTTGGTTTTTTGCTGAAATTTTTGCACAGTTCTGTAAATAAATTGAATTTTTCTTCTGTAACTGCTGCTGATACATTTCTATTGGGCTGTACTGGGTCTATTACAGTAAGAGGAAATTTTTGTTCACTAGAAAATTTATTATTTCTTTCTATGTCTATTATTTCTCCGTACTTCCAATTTGCTGCATTTTTTATTAAATTTAACAAATCCTTAAAGTAAATTACTAATATTTCTACCAGATAACCTGAGAATCCTCCAATATATGTTTCTGCACCGTAGCAGTTATTGGCTTTTAGAAGGCGTTTTGCTAGTCTTATTTCATCTTTTAATTTATTGTCTATATATTTTTTTACCCATTCAACATGCATAGGTGTAACGTCTGTGATGTTTTCTGCTTGTTCAGGTTGATCTATTTTTAATACTGGTACTAATTCAAAACTTAGATTTTCATAGTCTACTATGAAGTAATCCCTACTTCCGTGTATTTTTTCATATTTTTCAAAGGCAGCTTTAATTACTACTTCTAGTCTTGTTGATATATTCTTATTATTTTCAAATAAAACAAAAATGTCAATATCATGCTGATTTCTTAACCATGTTCCTTTTGCAAAACTTCCACAAACTATTGCATTAGCATTTAGTAATTTGCTATTTATTTTTTTAAGGAATAGATCTACTTTTTTCTGTACTTCTTCCTCTTCTTTTTTTGTTGGTTTTATATTTTTAAGTATTTTGTCAAACATTGTATTTTAGTTGTTTATTGTATTAATAAGATTTACTTTGTGGCTTTTCAATTACGGTTAGTTTTAAATACTTCTTATTTCATTGAAGTTTTATGGGTGAGCTTAAATCTTTTGAGGATACTTTCAAATTAATTGGTTGGATGAAAAAGCAAAGAAGATACGCTGAAATTTATTATCTAGGCGATATAGTTCTTAATGCTGCCCAGGTTAAGCAACTTTTAGAAACTATTAGAAAACAAAGAAGAGAATATGGTATGGGAACTATTGATGTTTTAGTTAGTGATAATGATTTAGTTTTTGGCTTGTCTAAGGATGAAGGTACGGTCTTTATTCCTAGTGGTAGTGTTAATGGGATTCGTACTGGTTCATATAAGTTGCTTATAAGATATATCTGTTATTTGCCTCTTGGAAAATGATTAGTTATATTTAGAAAGTTTCTTTATCGTAAGTTATAAAAGTTGATCTATTTTCTTGTCTTTATGATTTGTCTTGGAATAGAATCAACTGCCCATACAATAGGAATAGGAATTTTAGACAATAAAAAAATATTATCAGATCAACGTAGTATGTATACTACAGAGAAAGGTGGAATAATTCCTTCAGAAGCTGCCCTGCATCATAAAAAAGTAAAAAAGGAGTTGTTAAGCAAGGCGTTAGAAGAAGCTAAACTCAATGTTAAAGATGTTGATTTGATTTCTTTTTCCCAAGGTCCTGGTTTATCGCCTTCTTTGCTTATTGGAAAAGAATTTGCTAAATATTTAGCCTTAAAATATAATAAACCTTTAGCTGGAGTTAATCACTTATGCGGCCATCTTGAGGAAGGAAAGTTTTTTACTAAAGCTAAAGATCCTGTTTTTGTTTTTGTTTCCGGAGCAAATACACAAATAATAGCTCATGAAGGTAACAAATACAGGGTTTTTGGAGAGGCATTGTCTGTTGGGTTAGGGAATGCTTTGGATAAATTTGGAAGAGGTGTTGGTTTGGGTTTTCCTGCTGGGCCAAAGATAGAACAACTTGCAAAAAAAGGCAAATACATAGAAATTCCTTATGTTGTAAAAGGAATGGATGTTGAATTTTCTGGCATAGTTACACATTGCATTAATTTGTACAAAAAAGGTGTTGCTGTTGAAGACTTATGTTATAGTTTGCAGGAGACTGGTTTTGCTATGTTGATTGAAGTTACAGAGAGAGCTTTGGCACATACTGGAAAAAATGAGGCTTTGTTAATTGGCGGGGTTGCAGCTAATCAGAGATTTGTTGAGATGCTAAATACTATGTGCAATGATAGGGGAGCAAAAGCTTATGCTTGCCCATTAAAATATTCAGGAGATAACGGAGTGCAAATAGCAATAGCAGGAATTATGCAATATAAATCAGGCTATAATATATTCAAGACAAAACAACAAATAGGAAATGCAGATATTAATCCTAATTGGCGAATAGATGGTGTTGAAACGCCATGGATAAGAAAATAGTTTTATAAAATTATTAATTTGAAAGTAATTTTATGATTTTGCCTTAAAGAAATAATGATTTTTTACAATAAATATTTATAAAGAAGATTAACTTTACCAACTTGAAAAAGAGGCGAGGGTACCCTTTGAGGTAAATTTATATAATATTAATAATTTATATTAAATGAGTGAACTAGATAAAATGAGTTTCATAGAAGATTTAAGCGATGTAACTGGAACAGAAGAAGTTAGTGGCGTTGTAAGGCTAATTGATAGAGAAATTGTTGGATCTTCAAAATTTATAAATTCTGGTGTCAGTTTGAAAAGAAAATTGGACGAATCTATATTAGATTTTGATTCTACCAGTAATAATATTTATGACTACTTTAGTTTTGGATCAAGGTTTAGACCTACACGTTTGAATATGCCTCGAAATTATTTGGGTGGAAAGCCACATTTTCACCCCGGTGGAGAATTGGCTTACGTTTATGATGGCGCATATTTTGATGCTGATATGGAAGGCAATCCCATTAGGGTTTATTTAAAAGGTTCTGTTATATTTTATCCAAGAGGATCAACACATAGACATTTAAGCAGAAATGGTGCTGAATTATTATATATTCCTTTTAATGGTACTATATTTGGAGATAATGCTGAAGATTTAGTTAACAAGATGGTCAGGTTTTCTACGCCTCAGGAAGCTTTAGAATATGCACTACTCTGGATGGTTCCTGATAATGATGCTAGGTTGAGATTAATGGATAAATTAGGTGTTATTATAACATAATAATTTCTAATCTATTTAATTTCTAAACTTATTGGGCAATGATCTGAACCAGTTATCTTATTTAGGATTGAACAGTTAATAATGCTTCTTTTTAGTTTTTTACTTATTAAAAAATAATCAATTCTCCATCCAATATTTCTAGCTCTTGCATTATTTCTGTAAGTCCACCAAGTATAATTCCCTCCTTCTTTTGTGAAATTTCTGAAGCAGTCAATGTAGCCGTTTTTTAAAAATTTATCAAACCAATTTCTTTCTTTAATTGTAAATCCTGCATTATTTGTATTTTGTTTTGGGTTTCTTAGATCTATTTCTTTATGAGCAACATTGAAATCTCCCCCAATAATTAAGGGTTTTTTATTACCTAATTTTTTGCAGAATTCTTCAAAAGCATTATTAAACATTAATTTGAATTTTAGTCTTTTTAATTCACGATTTGAATGCGGAAAGTAGACATTAATTAGAAAGAAATTATCAAATTCTAAAGCTATAATTCTTCCCTCTTTATCTATGCCCTTTTTCCCAAATTCTTTAATTACATTCAATGGCTTAGATTTTGAATAAACAGCTAAACCGCTGTAGCCTTTTTCTTTAGCAAAGGACCAGAATGAATTATATTTTTTTAAATTCAATAGTTCTGGGTTAATTTTTTCCTTAGAAACTTTTACTTCTTGTAAGAGTATTATGTCTGCATTTTCTTTTTCAATGAATCTTAGTAATCCTTTTTTCATACAAGAATTAATTCCATTTACATTCCATGAGATAATTTTCATACATAGAAATATATAAGTAATACTTAAATAATCTTCTAATAATTATTCAATTATGACATCTTTTTGGGAAGTAGTAAATCAAGTAATAGATGAAGCTGATGTAGTTCTTGAAGTATTGGATGCCAGATTTCCTGAAGAAACCAGAAATAAAGAAATAGAAAGTAAATTGAGAAAAGCACATAAAATGATGATTTATGTCTTGAATAAATCAGATTTATTGAAAGAAAGGTTTTCAGACTTAGTTTTTGATTTTGAGCCTTATGTTTTTGTTTCTGCAAAAAATAATTTAGGAACTACAAAACTAAGGAATATACTTAGAGATCTTGCTAAGGAAAAGCAGATTAGTTATAGAAGATTAAAGAGTTCTGTTAGGGAAACTAAAGTTAAGGAAGAGCCTTTATTAGTTGGAGTTCTTGGATACCCAAATACTGGCAAGTCTTCTTTGATAAATGTTCTAAAGCAAAAGAAAGCTGCTTTGACAAGTTCTACTCCTGGTTTTACTAAGGGAATGCAGAAGGTTAGAATTGGAAAAAATATTTATTTGATAGATACACCAGGTGTTTTTGCATATAAAGAGAATAAGTTTTTAGATGAAAAGCAATATACTTTGACTAATGTTAAAGACTATAGAAAAGTAAAAGATCCTGATATTGTAGCTGTGGAAATTTTAGATAGGGCTTATAGAAATAATCCTGATGCAATAGAAGATTTATATGGCGTTAAACCCAGAAGTGATCCTGAAGAGACTTTAGAACTAATAGCTAAAAAGTTTAATTGGCTTGTAAAAGGCGGAAAGCCAAATATAGACCAAGTATCTAGAAGAATAATCCAGGATTGGCAGAGAGGAAAATTAATTATTTAGTTATTTCTCCTTCAGTTATTACAATATCTTCTGTGCCTATTATTCTATGTACTCTAAATCTTTCGTTATCTACGCAGCTTATTAGATAACCTGTTTTGTCTATTGCATTGTCATATAAACAATGGTCTGTTAGCGAGAAGTTAGTTCCATTATTATGAACATGAAACACTCCTACCATTTCATAATTGCTTTCAGGTATATCTCCTCTTAAATAAGTAGAATTAGTTATGGCTAATGTTTCTCTTGCTAATGTCAATTGTTCTCTTCTTGATAACTTATCTTTCTTTCCAAATTTTGCTATTTTTCTTTTAAGTTTATCAATTTCTTCTTTCCAATCTGTATCTGCATTATATATTGCGCATTTGCCTTCAGTATATTTATTCAATCCTTCTCTTAGTTTAGTCAGATCTAGAGACTTACCTTGTTCTATTACTTTTTTAGCTTCTGAATCTTTGTTTGTTATGTTATCTACCATATAGAAACTTAATCTGTAGCCTGGTTTTGTTGTATTGTCTGGAATTTTATACATAACTCCTCCTGTTTCTGCTGTTCCTTCTGGATTTTTTAAACAAGCATCACTTATTTCCTTGAATGTATGGGGATTATTTGTAGTACTACGATCTCTTTCTATTTTTTCTTCACGTGTTTCTTCTCTTAGTGCGAATTGCTCTAAATTCTGCGTGGAGTCTGGTTGTATAATTTTTATTTTGCCAGCTGTTTCCCATGGATATGTTGGCAATAGACTTATATAGAATGGACGATAGTTTTCTGTTTCTTCTTTTTCTATCCTGTTGTCAACAAGGAAGGTGCTTAATAAAATACCAACAATTCTTACTGCTAAATTTGATTTTGAAACCATAAAATTCTTACAAACTTACAATTTAAATAAGTTACTACTATTTAGAGCTTACATTACATTAATAAAGAATTTGCTAATTAATATTTTATTATGAAACTTATATTAACAAAAAAACCAAAAGGTCCAACTATAATACAAGGATTTCCAGGTCTTGGTTTGGTAAGCACAATAGCTATTAAATTCTTAATAGACCATTTAGACGTTGAGGAAATAGGTCATATAGAGTCAGAGCATATAGCTCCTTTGACTGCAATACATAAATCTAAAATTATAAACCCAATTACATTGTTTTATAATAAAAAGTATAACCTTATTATTATACAGTCTCTTACAGATGTTGCTGGATTTGAGTGGGATCTTGCTTCAACAATGATGGACTTAGTTAATAATGTTAGCGCTAAGGAAATAATTATTTTAGATAGTATGCCTTCGCATGGTGATCTAGAAGTTTATTATTTTTCAAATAAGAAAAAGCTAAAACTTAAGGATTTGAAAGAAGGTATTGTTATGGGCGCTACTGCAGCCTTGTTGTTAGAAGCTAAGGATTTTCCAGTTACTTGTTTATTTGCTGAGGCTCATTCACAGCTTCCAGATTCTGAGTCTGCTGCTAAGATAGTTGATGCCTTAAATTCTTATATGGGATTAAAAGTTGATTACAAGCCTTTGTTAGAAGCTGCTAAGAAGTTTGAAGCTAACTTGAGACAGTATATAGAAAAGGCAAAAGAAGTTAATCAAAGTAAAAGGGACAAGACTATTAAAGAATTAGGATATATTGGTTAATAATATTTTGAGTTTTGTTATAATTATTTTTAGCTAGTAATCCATAATATATTCTAAAGGACAATAAGTAATAAATATTAACTGTAAACTTTATAAGCTGAAAATGGGCGACGTTGACAGCGCAATTACTGAATGGCGTAGAATTTTAGGACGTGATGGTGTTTTAGATCATGGATCAAGTTTAGATGTATTATTAGAAAATTGTGGTGGAATGGAAAGACAAATTATTGCTGTTGTTTTTCCCCGTGGTACAGCAGACGTCATTAGAATTGTTAATGCTGCAAATAAATATTTAGTTCCATTGTATCCTATAAGCAGAGGCAAGAACTATGGTCTTGGTTCTCGTCTTCCAGTTAAAGATGGCTGTGCTGTCGTTTCTTTGGAAAAAATGAATAGTGTTGTTGAAGTAAATTTAAATCATGGCTATGCTGTTATTGAACCTGGCGTAACACAACACCAGCTTTATAAATATTTAAGAGATTCAGGAACTCCTTATTTTCTTGATACCACTGGCTCTGGGAGGGATACTAGTATATTAGGGAATATTCTTGATGGTGGAGACACTTATTATTCTAGGAGAGATTTGCGTGATTTAGAAGTTGTACTAGGAAATGGCTCTTTGATTAAAACAGGTCTATCTCATTATGGAAATGCTCTTGCAGGACATCTTAGTTCCGTCGGTGTTGGACCTAATTTAAGCGGCTTATTTAGACAATCTAATTTTGGAATAGTAACCAAAGCTGCTGTAGGACTTTTACCTGTGGGTGAAGATCATGCTATTATGGTTTGCAATGTTGATAATGATTCTTTGCTTCCACAGCTTATTAATAAACTTAGTAGTTTGAGAAGAGAAGCAGTACTAAGATCTTCTGTTCATATATCAAATAGAGATAGAATTGAGATATACATTAAGCCTATGGCTTATAAATATGCTGCTGATTTTTTGCATAAAAATGATGAAAGTGAAACGCTTGATTTTGCTGAATATGTTTTTAGAAAAGGAGGTTTTGGGGCTTGGAGTGCAGTTACAGGAATATTTGGAACAAAGCCAGAAGTTTACGCAGTTAAGAAAGAAATTAAGAGAGTACTTCATGGCATTGGCAAATTAAAATTCATTAAAAAATCTACTCTTGATTTTCTGGAAGTTATTCCCTTGGACTATGTTAAAGCATTAGCATATGCCATGAAACCTTTATATGAAATTACTCGTGGAGTGCCAACTGATGTTGCACTTTATACAGTTCATTGGCCATTAGGACATTTTCCTAATAATGAACTTTTAGATCCAGATAAGTGTAAAAAATGTGGCTTGTTGTATTATTTACCTATAATTCCTACAGATGGAGACACTGCTAATATGGTTGTCTGGAAAATAAAAGATATTTTTAGTGATAATAAATTTACACCATATATTACATTAAATATGGTTACACAGGATACTTTAGAAGGTGTTGTTAATCTTTCTTTTGATAGATCAGATAAAGATCAAGCTTTGAGGGCGCGCAACTGTATTGATAAAACTATGAGGGAACTTGCAGATAAAGGTGTTTATCCATGCCGTGTTGACATTGATTCCATGGACAAAGTTTTAGTTGATGATTCTTTTTGGAGATTAGTGCAAAACTTAAAGAAAATTTGTGATCCTAATGGAATTATAGCTCCTGGTAGATATAATTTTATTTGATACTTAAAAAAATAACTTTATAAATAACAGTATAATAAAAATTAGCAATGAGGTGGGTATTTGGTAGGCATTTTTTTAAATAGAACTATAATTATAATTTCGAGTTTGGCTTTGGCTGGCGTGACAGTTACAGGTGCTTTGGCAGGTGGTTTAGAAGTTTTACCTGCTCCATTCGGAAGTAGTCCTGCAACGAACGTTGTAGTTTATGGCGCTGCAGGAACAGATGTGGCAGCAGTTAATGACGTAGTTGTTGGTTTAGGCGGAATTTTTCTAGATGGGCTATCAGAATTAACTTTAAGTGATTTTGAGACTGGAGAAAGAAATGATATTTCTGTTGGCAGTTCTATAGACTCTGAATTTGGTTCTGAAATAGATGAAACAGATGGCGCTGGTTTAATCAGCGGAAAAGTTGTTATATCTACTCCAGTTCTTGATGATGAAATTTATAATTTTCATGAAGCCATAGATGTTGGATCAGGAGTTAATTTAACAACTGCTTTAGATATTGGTGATGAAGATTTTAAAGATGGAACTTTTTTAATTGTTCCTCAAGGAGGAGTAGGTTATAGAGTAGAATTTGATGAGAATTTAAAATCTGGTAGCCAAATAACAAACGTTGTCGGAAGCGATGTCTTTGTTGTTCCATTTTTAGGAAGAGCGATAGTTATTACAGCAGCAACTTCCACTTCGATATCTGCTTCTCCTGGCATTAAGATGACCTTAAGATTAGGAGATAATATTCAGGCGAATGGAAAAACCGTACGTCTGATTGCTGTAGATGATAATGGCGCACTTTTTGACGTAAGTGGAGTGATTGATAATGTCAATGTACTTGATAGCAAGAAGATAAATGGCGTAGAATTATTTTTGAATGACGTTGTTAATAGTAATCAAGATGCAAATGACAGAATTATTGTCACTGCTTCAGATCCTAGTGGTGAAGCTGTTGAAGTATACAATGATGGGGATGAGTTTGTAGATGAGAATGAAGACCATTATTTGTGGGAATGGAATTTAGCTGGACTTGATTCTACAGGAAAAGGAAATATTACT
>JAGVZG010000019.1 GCA_018302765.1 Candidatus Woesearchaeota archaeon | reverse complement strand
AATTATAAGGCATTGCAGAACCTGGGGTTAAGTAATGAGAAAATAGCATCACGAGCTGAGTTGCTTGGAAGGGATCCTGATACCATAGAAAGAAATTATCAACATCATATCGGATTGCTTAGAACTGATTATAAAGACAGAGAATCCGGTAAGGGTGTAATATTGAATCAGGCACAGCTATTAGGAATTCCTCCGGAAACAATTGAAGCGAATGTACAGTATCTGGTTTCAATAGGCGTTAATTATTACAGCAATGCTGCGTTGCTCGGAACTAGGCCACAAACAAAAAGAAAGAAAATAGCATGGATATTGAGAGAACTGATTGGTTACGAACATCTTTTACCTGGTCAGAAAAAAAGGGCATTATCAGGGGTATATGATTTTATATACAACAATCCGGGAATTTTATCAAAATCCATAAACTCAATGGAAAAAAACAGAGATGACCTGAAAAAAAGAGTGTTAGCGTATGTGTGAACATGATTTATAAACGTTAGTATATCATGAGCTGTAAAGTTAGCGTCACCTATTTTGGGTGTAAAAGTTCAATCGGGCACCGACAACTTTAAAAACTTCGGGTTCCTAATTCCTTTTATGAAGATTATGAAGGCGTTTGACAAGAAAGTAGGCGATACTGAGTACTACAAATACAGGGTTAATTTGCCTAAAAAGATAGTAGAGGATTCCAACTTGTTAGGGAAAGAAGTTAAGGTTAGGTTGGAGAAAGGAAAAATAATCATAGAAAAAGAATAGCTTTGAGAGGAAAAATATGATTTCAAAATACCTTAATTCGTTGGACGAGAATCAAAGAAGGGTTCTGGAGGAGAAACTTCACTCTAAACAAAGCGGAAAATGTCAAATTTGTGATGACCCTATTGAATTTGGAATAAATCAAGTTGATATTGACCATATTATTCCTTTAAATCTTGGAGGGAAAGATACCGAAAACAATTTTGCTCTAACTCATTCTAGTTGCAACAGAGAAAAACAAGATACAAACTTAGAAGTTGCAAAAACTATTCATTTATTTAAAAAGATAGAAAAAGAAACAATAGATACAAGTAAAGTATTGCCCGATTTATCCAACATCTTAAATAAATTCGGTGGCTCAAAATTTAATTTCAAATTCAAAACTGAAAATAACAAAATTAAATATTCCTTTTCTGATATAGGGGATAATGTGATAAATGAATCAACAATCTACTTTGACAAAATAAGCGGATTAAAGTCTTTTTTCATAGAAGTTCCATTAGAATATCTCTTTCATGATGAGTTAGGACTAAATCCTAGAAAATTATCCGATAATGTGCTTAAGTTAATAAAAGAGTTTTATAATAAAAGACCTCAATTACATATAGGAGTTGGTAGATTAAACACAACTAAAGATAGTAAGTTATTTATTTTTGACGGACAACATAAAGCCGCCGCACAAATTCTACTTGGCTCTAGAAAATTGCTTTTAAGAGTTTTTATGGACCCAGAAGTAGAATTATTAGCAATAACTAATGAGAGAGCAGGTACGGTATTACGACAAATTGCTTTTGATAAATCTGTGCAAAGACAGATGGGAAGCACAATTTTATCATGGAAAATAGAAAGACTACAAACCGATAAAAATCTATCTTCTGATGATTATTCTTTCTCTGAAGCAGAATTAGTCTCACATTTTAGAGGTGAAGGTAGAGAAATTAAGAAATTTGTTTTGGATTTTATTAGAAGAAAAATTATTGAGGACCCGGAAAATAAATTGGTAGACTATCTTAACTTCGGTGGAAGAGAAAAAGAAAAACCTTTGTCTTATTCAAACATTGAAAAAACCTTTTACTCATTATTTATTTATGGAGATTTATTAGATGTTAGACCATTTTTCAATGAGCAAAGAGAAAATGAAATGGTTCAAATTGTAAAACTTATGAGTATTATTCAAGAAGAAATTTTAGCAGGATTTGATTTTAATATTGGTTCTTTTAAAATTGAAGAAAGAATTAGAAAAACAAAAGAGGGGAAAATAAGCGAGGTAATTCCAGACGCGCATCTCAAAGCAGGTAGATTAACTAAAGAAGAGATTCTTTTCAATTGGCTGAAAATGGTTAAACAGGTTATACAGATGTATTTCTCAAATCTAGGAAGAATCGTTGATGAAGATAAATTATTCCAAGAAAAGTTCGATGATAGGCTATGGAATAATATCAGAAATTTGCTAAAAAATCTTTATGATTTACCAGTTTGGGCGGATAGAGATAGAACCCACTTGTTCTCAAAGAAAGAATATGGCTATTGGCAAGAAATATTTAGAACGGGTAAATCACCAGATAACATTCAAGTCCTTAATGAGAGCATAAATATTGTAGATATGATAAAGCGATAAACGCTATTAGGCTTCTTCATATTATAATTCTTCTTGTTAGAAATTAGCTGTTATACCCATTTTCTCAGTGTCTATTCGGGCACCGAAAGATTTATATACTTCGGGTGCCGAATATATAGTATGCCTAAAGAAATAAAGTGCATACATTGCGAAAGTGCGAATAGCTACAAGAAGGGTTATCGAAAAACTTTGCATCGTGGGAACATACAGAAATACTACTGCAAGGATTGTAAGAAGTTCTTTACTTATGATGATGGCTTTTATAGAATGAGAAACAAGCCAGAAATTATTACAATGTCAATTGATATGTATGTTTCTAATTTATCTAGCAGAAAAATGAGAAACCAACTGAAAAGGCATTTTGATCATAAAATAAGCCATGTTTCCATTTTGGATTGGGTTAGAAGATATACGTTGAAAGTTCATAAATACATAGAGAAACAAGGCTACAATCTAGGCGAAAGTTTCTATGCAGACGAAACGATGATTGATTGTGAAGGCAGAAAAGACAGATTTTGGTGTTGCCTTGATTGGGATACGAGATTGATTACAGGGGTGCATTACAGTTTGGCTGCAAATCCGGTTGAAGCGCAGGAATTTCTGAAGAAATCGATTGCTAAAGGAAAGCCAAAATACATTCAAACTGATGCCGGAATGTTCTATCCAAGAGCTTTCAGAAAAATGTTTTATTCCAATAAGTTTGGTGGCCTAATGGTAGAGCACAGAATACAGAATTACCAGACAACAAGAATCCATAATTACAGAATTGAAACTGTCTTTATGAAAATCAAAGATAGGGTTCTTGACTTTAGAGGTCTGAAAGCTCTTTGGTCTGCACCGATTTTGATGAATGCGATAGTTATACAGCACAACTTCATAGAAGCCCACACAACCATAAACGAAATACCGTGCGAAAAAGCAGGAGTTAAATTAGCACTAAGCGAAAATAGATGGTTGGATTTGATTAGGTTAAGTAGTGTTTCAAAAGAAAATGAACAGAAGATTTAAATATATCTTACACATAAATACAAATGTGATTATTTGTAATCTAAAGAGGTTTTAGAATGAACGAAGAAAATAAAAAGAAAAATGTTACTTTGCATCTGAATTCTGAATCGTATGAGGCCTATGCTGACTATTGTAAAAAAGAAGGAATTGTATTATCACGACAAATAGAAAAATTTATTGAGAAGGAGTTGGAGAAAAATGGAACACTTAAGAAATAAAATAAAGCTGAAGGATGATTCAGATTTTAGCGTAACATATAAACTGAACAAGACAAATGGCATTTTTAATTGGTATCCTTATACGGAAGGTTTCTCGAAACCTTTTGTTGATAAAATGCTATCTCATTTTGGAGTTGAAAAAAATAATCTCGTCATGGATCCGTTTAGCGGTTGTGGCACCACAGCATTAGCTTGCACTTTAAACGGTTATAAATCAATTTCAATTGAAGTCAATCCATTTATGCATTTTGTGGGAAAAATAAAAGTTAATTCACTAATTTTAAATTCTGTAAATATTAGAAAATATCATTCAGATATTAAAAACAGAATTAATCAGAATTCTAATAAAGATGTGCCTTCTCCACCATTTTTAATAGGTAGACATTTTTTTAATGTAGAAAATCTAAAACAAGCCCTAATAATAAAAGAGGCTATTAATAAATCAGTATCAGATGATAAATATAAAGAATTTTTCTTACTGCACCTATCTTCCATTTTAGTGAAAATATCTGACATGGTAAGGGCGGTAGATTTAAGGTATAAAAAAACAAAACAAAACAAATTAGATGTTTACGAATTGTTCAACCAAAAAATAGAAAAGTCAATAAAAGACCTGAACCATGTAGGCGATGTATCCATACCTAAAAATCATTTCTATAACGAAGATATATGTAACATGGGAGATCATCTCAATCAATTTATTGGCAAAATTGATTTTTTAATTACGTCTCCACCTTATTTGAATGGAACCAACTACGACAGAAATACAAAACTTGAAATGGGATTCCTTGAAATGATTAAATCTGATGAGGATCTTAAAAATCTTAGAACTAAGATGATTATTGCTGGAATTAATTCAACTCACACGAACAATAAATATAAGAAGGAACTGAAATTTTTAGATGATTTAATAGAAAAAGTTAAGACTAACGCGTATGATAGAAGAATTCCTATTATGGTGAAAGGTTACTTTAATGACATGAATCTTGCTCTTGAAAATATATCTAATCTTATGAAAGAAGGAGGTCGTGGTGTCTTCGTTATAGGAGACTCGCAATTCGGAGGGGTATATATAGAAACTGACTTAATTCTTGCAAAAATTTGCGAACTTAATTCCTTAAAAGTAGAGAGTATTGATGTTGTTCGCGAAAGAAGATCAAAAAATGGAATGAAATTAAGAGAAAGTTTAATATTTGTGGTGAAAAAATGAACAAAACAAACGAATCGATAATTGAATTGAAAAAACTTCCTTATCTAGAAAAACCTTTTTGTAGTAGAGGTTGGGGGCATAAATTACATTCTTTATGTTCATACCAAAGTAAGTTAAAACCGGGTATTGCATATTTTCTAGCTAATTTATTTGGCGAAAACGACGATTTGATATTTGATCCATTTTCAGGAATAGGAACTATTCCGTTTGAATTAGCACAAAAAGGGATAAAAACTATTTCTTTAGATATAAATCCCATAGCTTATACGGTAACTTTAGCAAAGCTAAAAAAACAAGATAAAGAAAGAATTTTAAAACAGTTAGAGGAATTAAATAAATTTATAAAAACATCCGAATTAACACAACAGGAGTATAATTTCGCTGATGATTATACAAAGAGATTTTATCATGAAAAGACACTCAGAGAAATATTATTATCAATAAAATTCTTTACTAAAAAAGATGATTCGTACTCCTTTTTGAAGGCCTGTCTACTTCACATTTTACACGGAAATAGACCATATGCGCTAAGTAGAACTTCACATAATGTAACTCCTTACGCCCCGCGAGGCGATTTTGTTTATAAAGATTTAGTGAAAAATCTCAAGGACAAAGTAGAAAGAATGTTTGAAGATCCATTAAGTCCGGATTTTGTTGAGGGAGAAGTATTTTTAGGAAATATTATGGAGTTTTCTTATCCTAAGAAGTTCGATAAGATTATTACTTCTCCGCCCTTCATTAATAGTACTAGATTTCTATATAATAATAGAATTAGAATGTGGTTTAATGGTTATTCTTACCAAGAACAGATGAAACAAGCCGACAAATACTTAGAAAGTAAAGGTATAGATGTATTTAATGACGTATTAAAGAAATTCTCAGAGCTTCTAAAGCAAGATGGGTATTGTATTTTACATTTGGGTGTGGTTAAAAAAATAGATATGGGTGTTGAAATATCAAAATTGGGAGAAAAACTAGGGTTCAAAACTTTAGCAATCTTATACGAAAATGTAAGTGGAAAAGAAAAATTTGGTATTAGAGATCAAGGTGCAACTCACAAACATCAATTTTTGATAATGCAGAAAAGATGATTATATTGTAATTGTATATGAGTGTGTAACAATTTTTGCTGAAACGTCCTTACAGGTATTTTGATACCCGTTCTCCATAATGCACCACCAACTGGTTCATGATTTGCGACCAGTCCCT
>JAGVZG010000022.1 GCA_018302765.1 Candidatus Woesearchaeota archaeon | reverse complement strand
CTTTAATCATGGATACATCAGTTCTTGGGAAAATATCTGAAAAAGATGCCAAAGAAAAAGCAAAAGAACTTGAAATGAGAATTGTTTGGAATTTACATAAACATGCAGGTGATCCAAGATTTAGAGAGTTAGGTAAAAGACTTGAAGAGTTAAAAGAAAAACATTACAAAAATGTAATCAATAGTTTAACTTTCTTAAAAGAGTTATTAGAACTTGCAAAAGATACAGTTAAACTTGAAAGAGAAGCAGAAGTAGAACCTGTCGATGGTTCTAAAGATGCACTTACTAAATTATTCCTTGAATGTAAAGTTGAAACTACTCCAAAAATAATTGAGAAAATTGTTGAAGAAATTGATAGTGTGGTCAATGTTACAAGATTTGATGGTTGGCAATGGACTGTTTCTGGTGAAAAAGAAATAAAAATGGCTTTGAGAAGAACATTACTAAAATATAAACTACACAAAGAACAAGACTTGTTTGATAGAGCTTATGCATATATAAGAGAACATTACTAAAATGGAATTTTTAAAAAAATTAGAGAAGGGGTGGGCTGCAGTCCTTTTTTCATTAGCAATACTTTTAATATTTTATAACGCTTATCCAAATAGCTGGAAATTTATTGTTTCTATTCTTCTTGCTTATTTAGTAGCTGATGTAGCAAAGTATTTTATGATTCGAGGAGGAAAGGGAATAAAACAGTTTCCTTTTCTTGGAACAACCCAAACACAGCATGATGGACATAGTTATCTAATATTTTTAGTTTACATTATTCTTGGAACTATCTTAGGAGCTTATATCGGAGATTATGTTGCAAAGAATTTCATTGTGAATATGGTAGGCTGGATGAATATCCTGATTCCCAATGGGATTATTGTTCTTTTAGTGTATCTTGATTTCTGGATAACCTTTAAGGAGAAATAAATGAAATTTATAATACCAAATTTAGTTTGTAAAATAAAAGGTTATGAATTACACAAGTTTAAATTAAATAACGGAAAAATATTCCCATTGATTTATGTAAAAAAACCTAAAAAGCCAATAGTTGCTTTTAAGAAAATGTATGGTATTCTGATAGATGATCTATTTTTTAAGTTGAATAATGAAGAACAACAATCTGCAGTTTGGCATGAGATTTATCATACAAAATCTACTACGGGAATTAAACTCTTTTTTTGGTTACCTTTAAAGAAGATGTTTATCAAAAGATGGAAACAATACAATCTCAATCAGTTAGAAGAATTTGATGCAGATAGACATGCTTTAATAAAAACGGATTTAAATTCAGTATTAGGACTTTTAAATAAATTGAGCGGTTTTGAAAGAAAAGGGTTAATTAAATCGAATCTTAAAAATCATCCATCAATAAAAGATAGGATTTTAAATATCAAATCGTTTCATAATTAACCATGGCATTCAAACTATCTCCATCAACATTAAATCTATTAAACGAATGTCCTCGTTGTTTTTGGCTCTCGGTGCATAAAGTTTGGAGTAGACCTGCTGGAATATTTCCAAGTCTTCCTTCTGGAATGGATGGCATTCTGAAGAAGCATTTTGACAATTTTATGGAGAAGGGTAAACTACCCCCAGAACTGTGTAATAATTCAGAATGTAAAAATCTGAAATTGTTTGATGATCCAGAACTCCTTAAAGAATGGAGAAATTCAAGAAAAGGATTATGGTTTGAAGATAAGAATGGAAATATACTTCATGGAGGAATTGATAATATGCTTGTGAATAAATCAAATGGCAAGTTAATTGTTCTTGATTACAAAACAAGAGGATTCCCATTAAAAGAAGATACACACGAACATTATCAGGATCAAGTTAATATCTATGCTTGGCTTCTTGAGAAGTTGGGACATAAGACTGAAGATTTTGCTTACTTGTTATTCTATCATCCTAAAGAAGTCTTAGAAACAGGGGAAGTTGTTTTTAATACAGATTTAAAGAAAATGAAAATAACTTCAGAACATGCAGAAAAGTTATTTAAGAAAGCAATAAAGATGCTTAATGGGGATTGTCCTAAAGAAACCTGCGTGTGGTGTGAGAAAGTATAACAATATTAAAAAAGAAGATTTTTGTATGTTCTGGATGTTAGATCATAAAAAATATGGCTTTAAGAAACTTATTTTTGGATACTTGATAGTTATGCTTTTGAGTCTTGTAGTTTCTGTATGCTCAATTTTGACATTCACTGGTGTAATTGGCCCAAGATTTAGGGGAATGACTTCTGTCTTTGTCTTCTCTATCATTCCTATTCTTTATACAGGAGTTTATATTTTTGTTTTAATCAAGACAAGAAAATATTATGATAAATTGCCAGAGAAGAATAAATTTATGATTGATGTTTCAAAACAGACTTTGATGTATATTTCAATTCTCTTGATCATTTTCTTCTTGTTTCTCACAAGCCTTAGATTTCCATTCCAGAAACAAGGTGTCAATGATATTCCATTATCTCTAACTGTTCAACCTTATCTGGCCAATGATACTTTAGAATTATATAATGTGACTGCACTTTCTAAAGTAAACAACATCTATAGAAATTACAATCTAACAATTAACCTTGAGCCTCCAGTAGATCTAAACTTCAGTTTTAATGATTCCGATAAGGCTCTTATCTTTGGACAGAATTGCACATACATTGACGAGTTGTATAATCAGATTAATAATAGTAATAATAATCATAATGTTAAACTGATAATAATCAATTCAAATAATTCCATTGATGGCATGGGCCACTTCTGTGGCAAATCTGATCTGATAATTATGTCTGCAAATAGCCAAGAGCAAGGTTGGGTTTTGGCTCATGAACTCGGACACATCTTATCAGCAAAAAAAGAATGCTGGAAATATAATCTGATGAAAGAGTATTCTAATGAATGCTTTAATGGAGCTAACTGGTTTGTTCATAATTACATAAGAGATCTAAGACCTGCTTATCTTACACAAGAGCAGGTTGATTCTATTGTTCAATCAGTTAAAAATAGATTCTGAATAATAATTCAAAAAAGGTTGTCCACCAGTTGGACAACTTCTCCGAAGACGAACGGTGTCCACCAGTTGGACACCGAGATAATAATTCAGAAAACCGAAGTGTCCACCAGTTGGACACTTCGGAGAAATGCAAAAGTATTTATCCTTGAATGTATTACAATTAAGATAAATAATATCACTTATACGCACTAATTGTATGACAATCGAGGGGAGTATTCACCTTTTTAGGTCGTTGCTCGTGGGGGCATTAATCCAATAATTCTAGTTTACATTATACCCCTTAGATTTTATTATACACAACATGAGATCTAAAAATAAGATTTATTTTCTACCTAAAACAAAGATAGGAAGAATTTCTTTTTGGATTGTAATAGTGTGTTTCATTGGAATATATCTCCAATATTGGATAGCAATGGCTACTAAATCTTCAATACTCCTATTTTTCGGAGTTTCATTTATGGATGCATTAGTTACTTGTGGCATAATCTCGATTGTAGCAATTGTAAAATATCGTGACTATGCTATCTTATTGTTCTTATCTGCTTTAATTGGTATTATGGGAATTTTATTTGTACTAGGAGAATTCTTGGTGCCACACTAACACAGATTAAAAAACCTTTGTTTACTCAATAGTCAGAATATCCTAACATCCACCCAGCCTCTGCATCAGACATTTCATCAGAGTCTACTTGCCCCTCCATAAAGTTCTCAGAGAAAGAAGCATATTGTTCCCTGTCCCAGCTGTTTCGATTCTTCTTCATTTTAACCTCCTTACATTAATTTGTATTTAATGAATATAAGTTTAAATCAACAAAAAATATTTACCTATCTAGCTTCAACTTCACCAGGAGATGCTAACACAGAATCGCCCCTATTTTCAGAGTCACCTTCGGCAAATCTATAGTGTCTAGTTATCTTAATCCGAGCATTATCTTCAATGACATCGCCAGTTTTATCGGGTAACAACTTCATATTATGAATGTCTATACCTTGGATCTCTATCTCAACTTTCCTAATACTTGAATGATTAGGTGTTAGTACAATAGTCTTATGATCTGGTCCCCATTTTTTCTCAAATGTTCCTGAAGTGTAATTAAACTTAGACAAAGCTATATTCGGAAGTTTGGTACTATCTGCTTTTAAATATATTATATAATCTCCATAAGTCATTATTTGAATTGTGCCCTTTCCTTCTAACTCACTTTGTTTTTCAAAAGCTTCCGAATCATTTCTATGGATACAAAACAAGCTATCCTTTTCATTTATACAGCCTCTGATCTCATCTAATTTAACTTCTTTCGATCTTTCATCTACCATTTACAAATACCTCCAGTACTTATTAATTTATTAAAATAGTCTAAAAAACAATGTAACTAAAATTATGACTACCACTATCACACCTATAAGTGCAAATAGTCCACCTTTCTTATTAATGATATTTTTCATTGTATCCTCCTTATCACACAATCAATTACAGTTTATTTTATTTCTAAAACTGTATTGTTAACCTATGCAACTCTTTTGTTTTATTTATTCAAGATGTAATCCTATGTCCTTTCCTAAATAAATCGTTCTTGTTATTTCTACCAACAATATAATATATTACTGCAGTAATTATGCTAAAAAAGATTGCACATATTACCCAAAGTACTTTCATACCGTCAGATAACTTCTTGTTATTTGCAAGCACATCATAAATAACCCATATTGCAGCAATAAACGCAATAATTCCTAGTATTGTACTCAGTGCCATTTTAGGTCCTCATTATATTTCTTCCCGCAGGCCTGTTTTTTACCAGTCCTTTCCCACCTGGGCTATTTTTAGCTCTTTGCTTTGCTGCGGTCATACGCCCGCCTCTACTTTTCTTTGCCATTTTTCCCTCCTAAATATTAAGGAATAAAAAGTAGAATGTATTGCTAAGTATTTATACTGTTGAAGTATAATATCTTACTTGCCGTATTATTATATGCTACTTTTTATTCGGTGACTATATCTATTCTTTACAAAAATAAAGCCTCTCTCCACTAATTTTGGAATTTTTCCAAGTTTGAACATTAACACGATTAATTGACTTTCTTGAGCCATCTTTTGTTTTGACACCAATTGTCCATTCTGTCATGGACAAATTCTTTCCAAATGCCACAGACTTTATTTCAGTACTATAAACCTCTTCCATTTCCCAAAGGAATTTAATTCCTCTTTTTCTATTTTCATTTTTGCCTCTTACTGGAGGGCTTCCATTTTCATGTATAACTACATCTTCCCTGTAATACTTCTCAAAAGCACCCATAATATCTCCATTCTGTATCATGGAATTCATATCATTAACATCATTTTGTAGATTTTTTGTCATTTGTACTCCAACTAGTATTAATTAAACTAAGCAAAAGCAAAATAAGCTATTAATCCCACAGCTACTGCCAAGATCATTACAGCAGCAACAAAAACGAGAGGATTTAATACCTCTACGTCTTTTTCCCTTCTTCTTTCAGCAGTTATCTTGTCATTTCTTGTTCTGCTATTATCCAGGTCTAAATCTGTTTTTTCTCGTCTGTCAAAGGTTTCTTTGTCATTTCTTATTCTATTTTCACTTAATTCTTTGTCTTCAGCATCTCTCCTGCCAATTGTTGCCATGTCATTTCTCATTCTTGTGTCTTCAACCATTTTTCTAGCCCCCTTACATAATGACATAGTCAATTAAGTATATATGTTAGCGTAGTAGTCTTCCATAATTGTTGTATGAGAACAGACTTTATTTTAAAGGAAATCAAACAACTTTTTGAGAATTATTCCAAAGGATATTGTAGAGATCAAGATATTCTTTTGCAATAATATCATTTTCTATAACTATGGTACGTACTGGATGAATCCAAAGAGTAATGTAAACGTAGTCACCACAAACAATCTGGGTTATTTGAGAAGTCTTTGATTGTTGAGTTTTTGGCAAAAGCCTAGCTTCCGTAAATTTTAGGTTACTAAGGGTTTTAATTTCTTCTTCAGGAAATTTATAAAAAAGCAATTTAAGTTCAATATGCTTTTTTATTCTTTCAAGATGAAAAGAATGCATTAACCTATCATTAAG
>JAGVZG010000021.1 GCA_018302765.1 Candidatus Woesearchaeota archaeon | reverse complement strand
GTCTTCAGCCTAGCACATTATATTCATTCAGAGTAAGGGCAACAGACGGAACAACAAATTCAGCATATACAAATACAGCACAGGCAACTACAAATGCAACTGCTACTAATAATAATGCAAATAATCAAAATAGTAACTCTGGCGGTGGCGGAGGGGGAGGGGGAGGAGGCGGTGGAGGCAATAGAGGAAATACTCCAACTAATTCAACAACTGGCGTAGTAGCACCTGAACCGAATTTACCAACTTCAAATACGTCTAGTTCAAATCAGCAATCAAACGTATCACAATCGCAGTTGAATAATAATCAACCTACTGCTCCTATAACGGGCGCTGCTGTTACAGCTCCAGTAGGTTCAAGTTTGAGCAAGTTAACAGGACAAGCAGTAATTAATAATATTAAAGAACATAAAGTTGCTTCAGCTTTGCTAACAGTAATTATGGTTTTATTGATTATTTTTGGCGTTTTTAGCTTTACAAGATTCCTTAGAATGCTTAGAATAAGAAAAAATTAATTAATAGTCCAAATTATCAGGTTTGTCAAACCAACTATCCCCATAGTAATTAAAATCCCCTTCTACTTTAATTATTGCATATCCAATTTCATTCACTTTAACTTCTTTTATTATATATTCTTTTCCAGGAAATAATCTGCTTATACCTGATACATATTGCAATCTTGTAAATACGTCATCAGCTACTCTAATTTTAATTCCTGGTTTTAATAATTTTAAATCTTTTACAGTAATTAAATTTGGAGAACTTACATACGGTGCATCGAGTATAAATTCTATATTTCTTTTTTCTTTTATTTTAATAGGCCTATTTCCTTGGCAGCCTTCGGTCATATATCAATATTTAGGGAAAAATCTTTATGAATTCATCTAATTTGTAATTATAGATAATTTTATATTTAGTATTAATTCACAATAAATATGCGAAAGAGTTGCTGGAATTTAGGAGATATTTTACCTAAGATAGGTTCTAATAAATATAAACAATTACTACAAAGTCTGGAAGATAATGTTAAATACGTAGAAGAATTCAGAGGTAAATTAAATCCAAATATTGACATTAATGATTTCATGGGTATTGTAAAGGCTCAAGAAAAGATTGCTGATATAATTTGTAGATTAGGCGATTATGCTTATTTATGGTTTTCTGAAGATACAGCAGATCAGAAAGCTAAAAGTTTTAGATCTAATGTTGAACAGTTAAGTGTTAATGTTGGAAATAGGACTATGTTCTTTTCTTTATGGTTTAAAAATCTTGATGATAAAAATGCTGAAGGAATAATTAATGATATTCCTGATGAGTACAAATACTATCTAAGATATATGAGGCTATTGAAATTGCATACCTTAGCTGAA
Organism: Candidatus Woesearchaeota archaeon; assembly: GCA_018302765.1. Taxonomy (GTDB): domain Archaea; phylum Nanobdellota; class Nanobdellia; order SCGC-AAA011-G17; family GW2011-AR18; genus JACPCE01. The sequence goes on along the minus strand of JAGVZG010000021.1, from coordinate 4,809 downwards.
AATGAAGAAAGAATTATAAATATTAAGGATACTACCGGGAATAATGCATTGATTAAGCTTTATGACATCATTACAAATAATTTTGTTTTTACTTTGAATATTAAAGGTAAAAAGAAAGAGCTTACTAGGCAACAACTTACTACATACGTTAAAGATCCAGACCCGAAAGTAAGGAAGAGTGCATACCAAGAATTATATAAAATTTATTCTAGTCATAGTGACATTCTTAATGAGATTTATAGAAATGTTGTTTTGGATTGGAATAACGAATCTATAAATCTAAGAAAATACGAAAATCCAATAGCTGTGAGAAATAAGTCTAATGACATAAGTGATGAAGCTGTTAATACTTTAATACAAGTTTGTAGAAAAAATAGGTTTTTGTTTCATGAATATTTTAGGTTAAAGGCGAAGATCTGTAAAATCAAGAAGATGGCAAGGTATGATATTTATACTTCTTATAATGAAAAGAAGAAAAAATATACTTATGAAGAGGCTAAGAATATGGTCTTTGATGCCTACAAAAATTATTCAGATGATATGTACAATTTAGCTAAGAAAATTATTGACAGTAATCATATAGATTATGAAATTAGAAAAAATAAAATGGGCGGTGCTTATTGTATGTATATTACACCAAGAATTACTCCATACGTTTTATTGAATTATGATGGTGACATAAGAGATGTTTTTACTCTTGCTCATGAATTAGGTCATGGTGTTCATGATTTATTGACTAATGAACATTCCATATTAACTTCACATCCGCCTTTGACTTTAGCTGAGACTGCTTCAGTATTTGGAGAAATGCTGTTGTTTGATAATTTGATGAAAAATACAAAAGACAATGAAATAAGAAAGACTTTATTATTACAAAAATTGGATGATACTTATGCTACAATATTAAGACAGATTTATTTTGTCTTATTTGAAGTTGAAGCTCATGATGCAATATCAAAAGGCGCTGATCTTGACAGCTTAAATAATATTTATTTGAAAAATTTAAAAGAACAGTTTGGCAATGCTGTTAGAATTCCTGATGAATTTAAATACGAATGGACTTCAATACCTCATATTTATCACACACCTTTTTACTGCTATGCTTATGTTTTTGGAAATCTGCTTGTTTCAGCTTTGTATGAAATGTATAAAAAAGATGGAAGGTCTTTTGTTCCTAAATATCTTAAGCTGTTAAGTTATGGCGGTTCTGAAAAGCCTTCTAAAATACTTGAGGAAATTGGAATTGATGTTGAAGATGAGAAATTTTGGCAGGGTGGTTTTGATTTAGTAAAGAAAATGCTGAATGAACTTAAGAAATTATCATAATTGATTTTTGTACATTGGAGCAACAGCAATATAAACACCGTCAAAAGCCTCAACTTTTCTTCTAAATAGTTTTGCACCTTGTTTGTATAACTCTAAAAATTCTCTAGTTACTCCTATTCTTCCATGTGGGAATAGTGAACCACTAGATAATTGATATTCTAATCTTCTTTGAAAATCTAAATCGTATCTACTCGGAAGAACTTTTATACCATTAACTGGTTTTTTATCTTCTATAGTTAATCTTTCATCAGGTAAATTGACAAAACCATCTTTAGCTATAATTAGTCTTCCATGTCTTACCCAAACATGTCTTAAGTCAGAAGGCGTTGTTAATTCAAATCCATTCCATGTTAGATTATTCAAATTAAAAGAAATTACTCCATGAATATTATACTTTTTCATTTCCCCTGAACTTAAATTATATTCTAGCATAAAATTTTTAAGTTAGAAAAATTTAAAAGGCTTATTGATAAGTAATAATTAATGAAACAGGCTATTTTAATTAGGAATGATTTAAAATTACCTAAGGGTAAAGCTTGTTCTCAATCTGCACATGCTTCTGTTGAGGCTGTTTTAAGAAGTGAAAAGGAATTTGTTAGCAAGTGGAGGAAGGAAGGCATGGCTAAGATTGTTTTAAAAGTTGATGATCTTAAAGAACTACAAAAATATAACCAATTGGCAAAGGATTCAGGTTTAGTTACTGCTTTAATTACTGATGCTGGAAGAACAACTGTTGAGCCTGGAACAGTTACTGCTTTGGCTATTGGCCCTGATAGCGATGAGAAAATTGATAAAATAACTAAGGACTTGAAATTATACTAAAATTTAGATTTTCTTAGCAAATACTTCAATCCAATTAGTCCCTTCGTCGTTTGAATTAGATAGTTCTATTATTTCAAATCCATTTTCTTTTAGCAGTTGGTTTAATTCATCTTTTTTATAAAAAGCATAGAATCTAGGAGAGTTCCAATATCTTTCTTTTTCAATTAACTCTTCACCTTCACCTTCTTTAACAGCAATGTACATTATGCCTTCTTTTTTAAGTGCTTTATAGAAATTTTGTATTAATTTTTTGGCATGTGATTTTGGAATGTCTGCAAGTGTTGCCATACACCATATTCCATCAAATTCTTCATTTGAAATTATATTTAGGAGATCACCTTTTATAGCTTTAACGTCATTCTTTTTTGCTTCTTCTATCATTCCTTCTGAGATATCTACTGCCACAACATCCAAGCCATCTTCTTGTAAGTATGCTGTATCTCTTCCTGGACCACAACCTGCATCAAGAACTTTGCCCTTTTTTGGCAGCATAGACACAAATTTAGCTAACTGAAATTGAAGAAGCTTGTTTTTTGTATGTTCTGCATATATAGAAGCATATTTGTTGTAAGTTTCTATAGCTTTTTTTATCTTTTCTTCTATGTTTAATTCTTTTTCTTGCATATAAATACTAATTAAATATATGTTTAAAAAGATTTTGATTGTTATTTATAGTAATTTTAATAAATTATGGAATTCTTTCTATTTTTATGAAAGATTTTTTGCTAGTGTATAATAAACTGTATAATTATTATGGAGCGCAAGGCTGGTGGCCTATTAATAAAAATTATTCTGGAAAACTTAGGTTAAATTATGGTGAGAAATTCGAGATTTGTTTAGGAGCAATTCTGACCCAAAATACTTCTTGGACAAATGTAGAAAAGACTTTAATTAATTTAAGAAAAAATAATATTTTAAATATAAATAAATTGAGATTAATTGATATAAATAAATTAGCTGAATTAATAAAAAGCTCTGGCTACAACAATCAGAAATCCAAAAAAATAAAACAATTTATTAAGTTTTTAGATTCAGACAAAGAAATTAACAGAGAGAATTTATTAGATGTATGGGGGATAGGAAAAGAGACTGCAGATTCTATTTTGTTGTATGCTTATAATAAACCTTATTTTGTTATAGATACTTATACAAGAAGAATATTTTCAAGATTGGGTTTTTGTGATGAGAAAATTGATTATGATAAACTGCAAGATTTGTTTCATAGTGGTTTAGACAAAAACTTTATATTATTTAATGAGTATCATGCGTTGGTTGTTGAACATGCAAAGGTGTTTTGTAGAAAAACTCCTGTCTGCAGCAGTTGCCCTCTTAATGATTTTTGTGAATATTATAAGGACAATTGCGAAAGACTTATTAATAAATAATCTGATCAATAATTTATGCTTTGGCTTAACAAAAAAATAGGTGACATAGTAACCAGTATAAATCCTAAGGACATTGCATTTTTGCTTGCTTCCAGCCTTGAAATAAATAAAGCTAAAAGATCAAGACTAAAGGCTCAAGTTGCTTTGGACTGCTTGTCTGCACATTCTCATTTTAAGAAATACTTGTTTGAATTTTATTTTAAGGAAAGATCAGACATTCTGAGGTGCGTTGCTTTGGGTGGAATAGAAGGTTTATTAAAAAAATTATACATAGGAAGATCTGTTCATAAGGGCGGAAGTGTTTATAACGCATTTTCTTCCAAGAGAGTGCAATTTAGTACTGAGAATCTGGATGATGGAAGAAGAATACAGCTATTGAATAAACTTGGAATCAAAGCTTCTTTATATATTCCTGTTGCTAATTTTGGTGTTTTAGTAATTGATAAAACAGATACGTATAAGTTTGATGAATATGAAATGACTGTTTTAAAGAATTTTGTTAATGAAGTAGTTGCGCCATCTTTAGACTTGGCTTTGGATAATGAAAAGAATTTTGGCGCTTCTATAAGAGATCCTCTTACTGGATTATATAATCATGGTTATTTTATTTTTCAACTAGAAAGAGAAGTTGAAAACGCCAAAAGGGGAGACAATAAAGTTAGTTTAGTGATGATTGATGTTGATTATTTTAAATATTATAATGATCATAATGGTCATCCAATGGGAGATAAGGTTTTAGCCAACATTGGAAAAATACTTAGAAATAGTACTAGAAAAGGAGATATTGTAGCTAGATATGGTGGAGAAGAATTTGCTGTAATATTATTTAATGCAAAACCAAATGACGCTATAGAAAAGGCTGAGGAATTCAGAAAAGCTATTGCTAACTTTAAGTTTGATAAAGAAGAACTGCAGCCAAATGGTGACCTTACTATAAGTTTGGGAGTTGCTAATTTTCCACTGCATGCTAAAGACCACAGTGAATTGGTAGAGAAAGCTGATGAAGCTTTATATCACAGTAAAAACAGTGGTAAAAACAGGGTTTCTGTTTATGGAAAATATTAGTGTTTTCTATGTGTGAGCTTTCTTTTTTTATGATATTGATTTTGGTCAATATTTATACTTATTCTTTTTTTGAGCTGTAAAGTTAAAGGGAGTTGATATTTATAATCTCTTTATTGTTTGTCAATACCCCAAGGTCTTGCCTTGGGGGATAAACCTATAAGTATGAATGCGTAGCAAAATACTTATGATGAACTTTTCAAGTCCTATCATA
>JAGVZG010000004.1 GCA_018302765.1 Candidatus Woesearchaeota archaeon | reverse complement strand
GTTGAAATTAGTCAATTTTACCGAGCCGTAATGCCCCACAGCTTGCTGTGAAGTGAGCGTATTCGCGAACGATGGGATAGGCTCGGAATTAGTTTACTACAGTGCTTTTTAGTGTTTATTCAAATTAATTTCAAAAACAATAAAGACAGATCAGCTTAAATTTTTTAAAATAAACATTGCAATACTTAATTTAATTTTACTTCCAAAACCTGCAGCCTGATATTTTATTTTGTTATTGTTAATTGCATTTGTAGCATCTTTTAGGTTTTTAATTTCATTATTTAATCTTGCTACTCAAACTATATAAATATTTCTCAATATTAAAAAACAATGATAGAAATAGATGGCTCAATTGGAGGAGGGCAAATTTTAAGAACATCTTTAAGCCTTTCAGCTCTGACACAAAAGCCGTTTAGAATAATAAACATTCGTGTTAAAAGGGAAAATCCTGGATTGCAAAATCAGCATTTGACAGCTGTAAATTCTATATCTAAAATTTGCAATGCCAATGTAAAAGGAAATCAGTTGCATTCAAAAGAATTAGAATTTATACCTTCTGAAGTTGTTTCAGGAAATTACAAATTTGATATAGGCACAGCAGGATCAACAACTTTAGTATTGCAAACACTGCTTCCTCCATTAATTTTTGCAGAAGAAAATTCAGTTGTAGAAATAATTGGCGGGACAGCAAACTCATTAGCTCCGCCAGTATTGGATATAAAAGAAGTTTTCTTATGGCACTTGAATAAATTAGGAGTTAAAGTAGATTTAGAATTAGAAAAAGAAGGATTTTTTCCAAAAGGGGGTGGGAAGATAAAAACGACAATCTATCCGTGCAAAGAACTAAAGAATTTCAGTTTTTCAGAGCATAGTTCAGGAAATTACAAAGAAACAAACATAATTGCAGTTTGCTCCAAAGAGTTAGAAGAAAGAGACATTGCTAAAAGATTAATTAAGGGTTTTAAGCTAAATTTTCCAATTACTCACAACTTAAATACTGAAGAAAGATATGTAGAAACATTAAGTCCAGGATGTTATGTTCATGCAAATTATAGTTATGAAGACCATAAAGTTGGAATGACTATTCTTGGGGAAAAATCTAGAAAAGCAGAGGACATAGGAAAAGAATGCGCTGTTAAATTACTGGGAGGAATGAAGTCAGGCGCAAATGTAGATCATTTTACAGCAGACCAGCTTTTAATTTATATGGCAATAAGAGGTCATGATAAAATAAAAATTTCACAAGTTACAGACCATATGAAAACAAATATAGAAACAATACAAAAATTCTTAGATGTAAGGTTTGAAATTAAAGACAACACGATTGAGTGTAAAAAAATTTAGGAGTAAAGTGTGTCTCTAGCCATAGCTAAGTATACAGACTCCACTTTTAATATTTTTGCACTATCTCTTAATGCCCTGGACATTATTCTTTTGACTTTACCATCTAAATAATTACCTGAATCTAAATATTTTGGTAAAATAATCCCCAATTCTTCTATAAATTTATCAATTCCTGTTAACTCAATTCTATTCGCTAAAACATAAGACAATGTTTCTATAGCCCTATTCACTGCTTTTCCTTTATTTTCAACTCTAAGAATATCAACAAATACACCTATTGTCTTATTGTAATTTATTTTACCCATAGCAATTAATGCTTGATGTCTTAAATTAGTTCTAACATGATTTCTTAAGGTTTCATAAGCTGCGTCACATTTATAATTACCAATTGCAACAATAATACTATTTTTTTCTCTAAGGTTTCCAATAGAATTTAATCTTACTAATAGTTCTTCACAGTCTAAATCAACCAGGTCGTCTATACCCATTATATATTTATGAAGAAATAACAATTTAAATATTTCTCTAAACAAACCTATTTAATCCACCAGTCATGAATTCATTGGCTTTTTTTAAAACACTTTTTGTATTGCTGAATTTTATTAATTTAAGAGCTTCTTCATAGCTGCACCATTTAAAATCATCATGCTCAAAACTTAATTTAATTTCTTTAGTATTTGTTTCGGCTAGATAATAAGTTGCTTCTTTGAACACTGTTTGGCCTTCTTTTTTGTAAAACCATTTTACAGTTTCTTTAAGCCCCTTAATGAATTTTATATTTTCAATTCCTGTTTCTTCTTTAACTTCCCTTACAATGTCTTCTTCAGGAGTTTCTCCCTTTTCAATCAAGCCCCTTGGAAAATCCCACATCTCTTTGTAATGTTCATGCGCTTTTCTGTAAAGAAGTAAATACAAAATATGTTTTTCTTCTCTTCTAAATATTACTGCACCATATGAAATTTCTTTTGGCATTTTATCTTTTATTATATCCAAATACTTTATTATATTTATTATGATCAATTATATCAAGAACAAAACAAATTATTTCTATTTGGTCTCCTTTTATTGTGTATAACATCCTCCAAAAATGAGTAAGTTCAACTCTCCATAAATTTTGAACATTGTATTTATTTGGTATTAATTTCTTAGTTATATTATCTCCGTAAAAAGGATTAGCTTTGACAAATTCTACTTTTTGTTTTATAGATTTTAATAGTTGTATTTCCTCACTGTTATCTTTTCCTTCTCGAATTTGTTGACCAACAATTTCATTCAGTTTTTTGAACTCTATTTCTGCTTCATCTACGATTATCACCCTTACAGGTTTGTTCATAATTCTGTTCCTCTATTAATCATTGCTTCTAATTCTTTTCTTTCTGTAAATATCCACAAAATTCCTTTAGTCCCAATTATTATTTTTCCACTAAATTGCAAGTAATCAAGAATTTCTATTAGTGTTTGGTGCATTACTTTTTTTGGAAGTTTTCTTTTTAATTCTGCAACCGTAATTAGCTCCCCGACATTTTTCAAAACTTCCTCTACCATAAGGACAGTGTTTAGCGTAGGGGAATGTTTTACTTTTTCTTTGTTTATTTGTATTGTTTCTGATGCCATATTAATATAAATATATATAAAATAAGTATATAAATATATCTATTTAGTATGTTTTTCTTCTCTTCTAAATATTACTGCACCATATGAAATTTCTTTTGGCATTTTATCTTAGCTTTATATTAATAGTATTTTTAGCTTTTAAAATAGTAAGTTTCCCTTCTTTCGAATAAGGCCAAGAAAATAATATTGGTTTAATCTTTCTTTTCTGTGTTAGTTTTCTAATAGTTTTTATTGCAGCTTTAGTAGCAAGACCTTTTCGTCTGTATTCAGGAATAATAAATGAAGAGCATAAATATAATGACTCAAAATTATCCTCATCAATTTTTTGTTCTTGTAATTTTTTGAATAATTTTGCCTCACTTATTTTTTTCCTTAAAAATTTATTCATTAAACTTTTACTACAAGGAATAATCCATACAAAACCAATTATCTTTCTATCATTTCTTATTATATTTAAGCTGTTTGGAATTTTTTTATAAGCCCACAAACTATTTTTTCTAGAAGTTTCTATTTGAGTTTTATTTTGTTTAGTTTTAAAATAACTTTCTGCTAATTTAGCAGTTTCTATAAAATCTTTATAAGTAGGTCCTATTTTATCGCTTGAAAAAGTAATTTTATTCACATTATTTAGTAAAGACAAATTTCTTACTCTTGTCCATATCTACAAATTCATCACAAGCTTCTTTTAATTTTCCGCTGCAGCTTCTGCCAAAAGCCAAAACTTCCACTCTGCATCCTAAAGCCCTTTTCAAATGTTCGACCAAAGGAATATAATCTCCATCACCAGAAGCCAAAACAACAACGTCTAGTTTAGGAGCTAATTCAATAGAGTCTATGGCCAAGCCAACATCCCAGTCTGCCTTTTTATTTCCGCCATAAAAAACCTGCAGATCTTTCAATTTAACTTCAAAACCTATGCCGTCTAAAGCTTTAAAGAAACTCTCCTCATCTTTTTCTCCAGCTCTTACACCATACGCAATGGCTCTAACTAATTTTCTTCCATTTACAGCTTCTCTAAGAATTTCCTTAAAATTTACTTTTGAATTATACAAAGCCCTTGCGCTGTAATACATATTCTGCACGTCAACAAAAACACCCATTCTTTGTTCTTTATTTACAACCATTTTACACCTCTTATTTTTCACCCATTTCTTTTTTCATTGCTTTTTCTATTATTGCACTCATATTATAACCTTTTTCTCTGCAGAATTTTTTAAATTTAGATGCTACGGTTCTGTCTATAGTAAAATTTAATCTTGTTTTGTTCCTTATTTTTTTTGTTTTTTCAAATTCAATTAAAGTATCAAATAGTTCTTTGTTTTTCATTTTTACTTTTTTTGCTATTTTTATAAGTTTATTTGATTGCATCTTTGATCATTTCCTCAATTTTCCTAATACTTATAATTTTTTCTTAAAATTACATCTTTAATTAGTATTATTATTTTATCATTATATGTTTTACGGTCTTCATATTCGGCATAGCTCTTTATTAATAAAGCTACAGTTCTTTTATTTCCTTCCTCAAAGACATGATCAATTAATATTGCCCTAGTTAAATATGCCAATGCCTTTGTCCAGTTCTCTGTCCTATAAGCATAACTTAAAGCAAAATCAAGACTTGATTCATTACGTAGATTGCCTACATCAAATTCTTAATTAAAAGCCATTATATCTTTTTAGTTAATATGATTCATTTTTCGATATGTATATACTTATTATTTATATTATGTATATATTCATATGAAACAATTCTTTCATCAAAACCATTTTTATTCATGAACATGAGTTTTAACAAATACTTTAATATTTTTCTATATTCCAAATACAAAAACAATAGCAACTATCAAAACTGCAAAGTATACAAATTTATTCCATCTAAATACTTTAGCTCCATCAAAAAGCCATAATGGAATCATGTTGAATAAAGCAAGCCAGCTGTTAACCAAAAATCCTATTGCTAAAATTGCTTTTAATAAAGATGATTCTATAAGATTGTGTATTGACGAATTTAATAAATTAATAGTACTGTTAAAGCCTCCAGTTAAAAAAACCACAAGCAGTAGAAATATCAAAGCTAAAATAATATTCATTGCAGGTCCAGCAACAGAAATTATTCCGTTTTTTCTTTTGTCAAGAACATTGCTGAATATCATTACAGCTCCAGGAGCAGCAATAACAAAACCAAAGAAACTCATTATTACAGCCAGAAACAGCATTTCATCAAAGCTTCTAAATTCTGCTTTGTAACCATACCTTTGTGCAAAAAATTTATGGCTTAATTCATGAAGCAGAAATCCCAGGCCAACAGCTATTGCTGAAATAATAAAAGCAGTAAAGAATTTTAAAGTTAGACCACCAAGAACAATACCAAAAGCCAATGAAATAGCAAACCAAGCCTTGCTTATGTCTTTTATTTCTCTGTTTGATGTAGATAAGAATCCATTGATTTTGTATTTTACATAATTACTGTCAGTGTTAATCTTAAATCTCATAAGATTTTGAAAGAAATTAAGTTTAAATAATTATCCAAAATATGAGCTGTAAAGTAAACATCTGGAATTTTGAATAAAAAATTTAAGGTTTTTTAACTATCAGTTTATTTTCCTTAACTTCAGCTTCTAATTCTTGCCCTTCTCTCCACTTTAATTCTTCTATCATATTTGGAGGTATAACCAAACCTTTCTAGAAAGTTGTTTTTGTAGTTTCATAATTTAAAGAAGAATGGACTTATATTTAAACTTTTAGGTACCAACTACAAAGTAGTTAATTAGGTACTGAAAGATATATAAATAGTAGGTACCTAATATATGTATGGAATTAGAGATTAAATGTAAGCATTGCAAAAGACTAATTCAAAAAACTTTAAATATAAGTATATACTTATAAATTCGAATATGTATGGTAAAAGAGGAGGATTTAATATTAACTAGGCATGCACAAGATAAGATGATTTTAGAAGGAGTGTCAATAAAACAAGTTGCAGAAGCTATAACAAGAGGCTCAGTGTTTAAACAAACAGATGGATTTTTAGCTGTTTACACTTACTTTTCAGTAGCATATAAGAAAATAGGAGATAATTATAAAATAAAAACAGTTTTTATAAATAAATAAAATGAAAGGCGAAGTTTGTGATGAATGCAGGAAAGGGAAATTTATTAAGAAGAAAATAGATTATATTTTAGTAGGCATAAATCTAGGAAAATTTTATGCTTGGGTTTGCTCTAATTGCGGAGAAACTATTTTTGAAGGCAAAGAATCTCTAAAAATAGAAAATAAGGCAAAACAGCAAGGTGTTTGGGGCTTAGCTGCTAAAACAAAAATAGGAACTTCAGGTACTGCATTAGACGTAAGATTTTCTAGGGCAATTGTTAATTTCATGAAACTGAAGAAGGGAAAAGAGGTAGTAGTACAACCAATTGACAAAAATAAAATTCAAATTACAGTTTCCTCCTGATAAAAATTGAGTTAATGTGAAGCATGCAAGGAATGATTAATTCTATTATTTATTTTCAACTATAATAATATTTAAATAAAATAAGATTATACCATAATAAAAAATTATAAAGATGGCTTCTAATCACACAACTTTTTTGCTTCTGCTTTATGAATTTCCAGTTATTGAAGGTTTGATTGGAAAGGTAAGTGATCTTCCTGTTGGTAAATGTGCTTTTTTTAGGCTTAATCAAACTGCTGAAATAATCACAGCATTTGCTTTAGAAAGGCAGGATAATAAAAATTTATCCTCATTTTGCAATGAAATTTTCGGAAAAATAAAAGGCGAAGAAAAACCAAGTTTAATTGACGTACTTAATCAATATAGTGCACATACAGCATCTATAACAAATTATAATGTATCTGGATTCGGATTTAAAGAAACAAAAGAACTAACAAAATATGAAGATAGATTTTCAGCCTTAAAATTATCATTAGCTGAAGCTGAGGAAGATGGTAAAAGACCAAGAGGCACATTTATATTCTCAGACTTAGGGGTTAATTATAATGAAATTAATTCTAACCCAAATCACATTAATGAAATTGTTAAAGATTTATCATTGGGAGATATAGTTTTTATTATTGGAAATCCATTAAATCCTGCTTATAGCTCAAGCCGAGTTCCAGTTTTAGCTGTAAGAAAAACATTTATTTGTTTAGGTTCTGATATTTACATTAGAAATTTTAATAGTTTGGTAGCTGTAGGAGATATAGCTGCGCAGGAATTTAACTGCGAACAAGAATACATAAGAAGTTGTGGTCTGGAATCTTACTTGAAAATTAACTAAGTTTTCTATTTTTTCTTTAATTTGTTCACATATTTATGAGCTAAATGCAATGGAATAGGCAATTTGTATGAATCAATGCTTAATTTTTTCACAATTTCAACAGAAGTTTTCAAGCTTACGTTATGTCCTGGTGTTACATAAACAGGATTTGCAAATTGTTTTGTTTTTATTGCAATGCCTTTTAACTCATTTTCAAAAATAATTTTATCTTCTTCAAGTTTTCCATGCATTAATTCCTTTGCTACACCAATGCAGGGTTTATTAAGAATTACACCAACATAGCTGGCTAATCCCACTCTGTTTAGTTTTACAGCCCCTTCACCCTTGACAATTAAGATATCAGGTTTGTTTTCTAAAGCCCTATAAGCGTCAATTATTGCAGGCCCTTCTCTAAAAGCAGCAAGGCTGGGTGAATAAGGTATTACTTCTTCTCCATTAACCTCTTTTTTTTCAACTTCTTCTTTAGTTTCTATATCAATAACAACACCAACACAAAAATAAGTTTTATCTTTGTAAGCTATGTCAAAGGCAGCAACAGTCTTTATACTAGAAAAACAATCATTAAGTTTTATTCCTTTTAAGATGTTCTTTTCTACCTCTTTAAGCTCTTTAAAATCAGCACCATTTTTCATAAATATATGTTCAAAGCTATAAATTTAAAAGTCTTGCTATGATATTTCTTTTTATTACAAGAAGCCTTTTATGTTTTCAAATGCAACAAGAAAAACAGGATTAAATTCTCCATTAGTCATCATTTGTTTAATATCTATTAAATTCACCCACTTACTTTCAGCTATGTCATCAGAATTAACTTTTACAATGTCATTGGTTTTGGCATAAAAAATTGATAAAACTCTTTTTATTCCATTTAGTTCGTAATAATTTTCCTTTACAAATATTAAATCACATCTATAAGCTCCAAGATCATTAGATAATGCCCTTCTTGCTGCTTCAATAGATGTCTCATCTTTTCTTACAGTAGTTGCAGCAGAACTTGACCATTTTCCTTCCCATAAAGAATTTTTTGGTTTTGTAATAAAGATCATACCATATCTGTCAAATAAAATCACATATGCTAAATTTAGAGTATCTATTCTTTCATTGATGTCTTCAAGTTTTTTATAGCCTATTATTTCTCTCTTATTAGTCCATATAGGTATCAAAATACTGCCTTCTTGCATAATATTGCAATGTCAGAAATTCTTAAATATTTCACGGTTATTCTCCAAAAGCTTTATAAGAAGTTTTATTATCTTTTGTGATGCAGAGGATAGGGGAAGCTGATACCATAGCGAACCTTGAGTCTATACGGGTAGGACAGCTAGGAGTTTTTTATAAAAAACCTAAATGTCCGTCGAAGTAACGACAAATGTCTTACTGCGGAAGGCTCATAAAGAGTACGCACTCTTTGCGATACCCGAATTGCTTTAGCACGGATGGGTCGTTGGTTCAAATCCAAAGAAAATTGACAATATGTCATTTCGGGAAGCCCCCGCTATCCTCTATAATTTTTAAATATTAAAATATTTTCATTAGAAATTTTAACTTGTAGCTAAAATGAGATTTTTCAAAAACAAGCTTAAACACTAATTTCTTTTTTAGTAATTGCAAAAAATATATATTTTCTTCCATAAAATAATTAAGACAATTTATTTTAATAGTCTTATGTGCAAGCTTATTGTCTTGTCGTCCACACCCAAATTATGAAATATATATTATATTATATACAAATAGAAATATCTAGCAAATAAGACCGCCATGCCCGCCAGACCCTCTGCCAGCGCCACTTTTTAGACGGTCTAATAACGTTTGAGCTTGAGCTTGTTGTCTAGCAGCAGCATCTAATAAATTAATAACTGGTTGAATTGAGGCTTCTTCAAGTCTGTATTTTGAATGATCTTCTAAATATTCAATTTTATCAGGAGTATCTAATCCTGAATATAGTAATTCAATAAGTCTTTCAACATCGCCATCTTCAGGTGCAGTCCCTTGTACTATAAGGCTTCTAGAAACAGAAACTTTATGTTTTAATAATATATTCATCTCAATTTTAGAAGGCAAAACTTCATCATATAACAAAATGTCTACTTGAAGTTTATATCCTAAACTGTGTTCTAGAAATTTTTTATTTGACAGTGCGGCATCATACCACTTATGTTTCATATCATTTATCATTTCAAAATTATTACTAATAATTACTGGAGTGAGTAAACCATACATAGCTTGTACAAAATTATTGGGATTTTCTCCTTCTGAAAGAGCTCTTGCAGATGTATTTTTTCTAACAAAATTCAAGTACTCATTACGTCCAGATATTAAATGCATTCTTACAGATTTAGGTAATTTCATTACGAATTCCTCTAAAGGTGACTTTCCTTCAAATTTAGTGCTATCAGGCAACTCTAATGAAGCTATAGGATCTACTTTTCTTGCAACTTCTCTTAGATAATTTACAACTCCATCTTCAGTTGGTTCTGTATATCTTTCAAGAATAACAATTTCACTAACTACTACATGTCCTCTTTGAGTATCAACAGTTCTATCTCTACAATAAACTTTATCTTCAAATGCAGCATTATAGCCTGGTAAAATTATTGCCATTTTAATATAGAAATGAAATTAATAATTAATTTATAAATATTTCTATAGTTACTACTATTTAATTATAAATAAAAATCATCTAAACATATTGCCAAATTCAATATATATTCATATACAAATATTTAAAAATAAGTTCATACAAAAATAAAATATATAATTTATACAGAAAATGTGGTGGTTTATATGACAGAAACATTTGAACAAGCAGTTAATCAAATAAGAGTGCTTTAATAGAAGCTAGGGCGGGTAAAAGAATACTATCAGGGAAAGATAGAAGAGCACTAGTTGATTTATATCAACAGCTAATGAAAGAAAGAGAATTAATGAAAGATTAATTCCTATAGAAAGTTATTGAATTATTTTATTAGTAGAGTTATTAAAAAATAGATAATAATGTTTATTAACTAATAAATTGTTATTTATCTAATGGCAACAATATGTGGTATCGATGATGCAGGTCGAGGTCCTGTCATTGGTCCAATGGTAATGGCTGGAATTGTAATTGAAGAGAAAGATCTGCCAAAATTAAAACAATTAGGTGTAAAAGATTCTAAGTTATTAACGCCACAACAAAGAGAGCAAATTTATGCAAAATTAATAAAATTTGTCAAAAGGTATAAAATAATTAAAATACCGCCAGAAGAAATTGACAAAGCAGTTCTTTCAGAAGATTCAAACTTAAATTGGTTAGAAGCGGACAAAATGGTTGAAATTATTAATGCATTAAGGCCAGATCAAGTTATAATTGATTGCCCAAGCAACAATAAAAAAGCTTTTGCAAACTTTCTTGAAAATAAAATAAAAATAAAAACAAGCTTAAGATGTGAGCACCATGCAGATCGTGATTACTTGATTGTTGGTGCCGGTTCAATATTGGCAAAAGTAACTAGAGACAAAGAAATAGAATTAATTAAGAAAAAAATAGGAATAGATTTCAATTCTGGCTACCCATCTGATCCCAGTACAAAGAAATTTTTAAAAGAAAATTGGAATAAATATCCAGAGATATTCAGGCATTCTTGGTCTTCATATAAAGAATATTCAGAAGGTAAAAAATCCAAGAATCAGAAGACTTTAGTAGATTTCTAATATTTTATCCAAAAGTAATATAAACTTTTAAAACAATAACTTATTATGATAAGAGGAATAAGCAACAGAAATATTCTTGATGAATTTGCTATAAACTTCTGTAAAATAATAGAGAAATATACAGAATATATAATTGTATCTGGATTTCTTGTAATATCATCTGGGAGGGTAAGAAGCACAGAAGATATAGATATGATAATAAAACCAATTCAAAAAGAAAAATTCAAGTTATTACATAATGAATTAATTAAAAAAAATTTTATTTGTATGCAATCAGATGATCCCGAAAATATATATTTATATTTAAAGGATAATCTAAGTGTAAGGTATACTTACAAAGATCAACCATTGCCTGAAATGGAAGTTAAATTTGCAGTTGATGATTTGGATTTATATCAATTGTCAACTAAAACAAAGTTACAATTAACAGGTCTAGATTTATATTTTGGAAGTGTTAATATGAATATAGCATTCAAAGAAGAATATTTAAAATCGCCGAAAGATCTAGAAGACGCAAAACATTTAAGGAAGGTTTATCATGATACAATAAACGAAGCTGAGATAAATAAAATAAAACAAAAAATAAGACAATTAAGATTAAAATGAGAAACAAAACACATGACGAATTCATAGAAAGATGGGCAGAATTTGTAAAAAATGATTCAAATTGGAAAAGCTATCACACAAAATTTATTAATGCACAATATGAGAAATTCTTTAAATTTATTAATAAACTTTCAAAAACCAAAGAAGGCCAAGAAAAAATTGTAGAATTATACAACATAAAAAATATAAAAGGATATCCAAAATTATTAAACAAATTAAAATAGTTCAATAACCTTCTCCTTATTTCTAAAGCCAGAAACAATTCTTACTTTTCTCTTGATCTCTCTTGACAGGAATTTAATCAGTTCTTTATTTGCTTCTCCTTCTATTGGTTTAGCTTTCAAATTTATTCTATAGGCTTTTCTTGCTTCATCATAGCAAACAACTTCATTCTTACTGGAATTTGTTTTTACAATGACTTTGAATTTTTCTCCTTTAATTTCCATAAAATAATTAACTTTTATAATAAACAGAAAAATTATTATTACAATAATAAAAACGTGTGCCTTTTTTTGTGTCTTGAACATCCTGAATTCTAATTCCTTTACCATAATCTATTTCTGAGATTTTTCCATTAACCGGTATAAAATATATTATTCTTCCAAGCTCCATTACTGCTTTTATAATTTCAAAATCTCCAGAAAATTTTATAGGCAATGCTTTTAGTATTGTTTTTAAATCTCCAGCACTACAACGCCTATCATCCTCTAAAACTATATGATCAAGTTCCATAGGTTTTCAAAAAACAAGTGAATTAAAAGCTTTTCTAAAACCACTATCATAATCTTTTTATACTTAAATCTAGTACAAAACTTCAATGTTAAAAGACAAAATAGAAATTTTTTGGTCGAAAAACTACAAATGGCTGATGTTTATTCCATTAATACTATTAGTTATTTCATTAACGATAATAGGAATGAAAATAGCAAAAACAGGAGATCCTTTCAACAAAGACGTAACACTAAGGGGAGGTATTGCAGCTACACTGTATACAGACAAGGAATTCACAGAAGATCAAATTAAATCTGCTTTGGGAGTTGAGGCAACAATAAAGAAACTAGGTGATGTAACAACAGGCAAGCAACTTGGTTTTATTATAGAATTATCTGATTTAACAGAAGAGCAGTTAAGAGACATAATAAAAAATAAGCTGCAAATAGATATAAACAAGCAAAATTTCAGCATAGAAGTAACAACTCCAAAACTGTCTCAGGCATTCTTTAAGCAACTGATGTATGCTCTGATATTTGCATTTATATTAATGGGTGTGTCAGTTTTTGTAGCATTTAGGACTCCAGCACCAAGTATTGCAGTTATTTCTGCAGCTTTTATGGATATCATAATAACACTGGCAATAATAAATATTATTGGTTTACCAATGTCAACAGCAGGAATTGTTGCTTTTCTTTTGGTAATAGGTTATAGTGTGGATACAGACATACTATTGACGAATTATTCTATAAAAAAAAGAGAAGGAAAATTATTTGACAGAATGTGGCATTCAATGAAAACAGGGCTAACAATGACAGCATGTGCAGCAGTAGTAATGTTGGCAGGATTAATATTGTCAAATTCATTTGTCATTAAAGAAATGTTTCTGATAATATTCATAGCTTTGATAGTAGACGTAATTAGCACTTATTTAACAAATGCAGGAATACTCTGGATTTATTGCAAGAAGAAAAATATAACATGAAAATCTCAAAACTAATAAAACAGCCAAGGGTAATAATTTTGATAATTTTTTTACTTATATCTTTCTTCTCCATAAATCATCAGTTCTCAAAACAAGGCTTAGTTGTATCATCAGTAGAATTTAACAGCGCAGCTTATCAAGTAGGCCTCAGAACGCCATCAGCTGAAGTTAGTCCAACTGCAAGAGAAAAAGTTTTGGAAATTAATGATAAATTAGTAAATTCTGTAGAGGAATTTTATAATGTAGAAAAATTAGTTCCTCTAAATGGAACTGTTAGAATAAAAACAACAAAAAGCCAATATGCATTCCTAAAAGATAGTTTGGATCTTGGAATTATAGTTACAGAAGCTCCTAGTTCAAATCTAAGAAAAGGTCTGGATTTGCAGGGGGGTACAAGGGTTCTTCTCAGACCTGAAGGTGAACTTACAGATCAAGATATTAAAGATATAATTGATACAATGGAAAATAGGCTAAATATCTATGGCCTTGCAGACGTTACAATAAAATCAGCTTCTGATCTAGAAGGCAATAAATTCATAGTTGTAGAAATAGCTGGTTCTACAAAGGAAGAAATAAAAAACATTATAGCAAACCAAGGAAAATTTGAAGCTAGAATAGCAAATAAAACAGTATTTGAAGGCGGAAAAAAAGACATTACTTTTGTTTGCAGGACTGACGGTACATGTTCAAGGATTCAAGCTTGTCAGTCAGCTTCTGATGGATATTACTGCAGATTTGAATTTGAAATCTCCCTAAGCCCAGAAGCTGCAGAAAGGCATGCTGGTATAACCAAAGACCTAGCAATAATGCCTGCACCTTCAGGACAGAGAACATTAAATGAAACTCTTGATTTCTACTTGGACGAGCAGCATGTAGATACTTTGCAAATTGATGCAAGCTTAAAAGGACAAAAAGCAACACGAATTACAATTTCAGGTTCAGGCAAAGGCTCTACGCAAAAAGAAGCAGTACAAGATACAATAAACAATAGAAACAAACTGCAAACAATATTAATTACTGGTTCATTGCCAACAAAATTAGAAATAGTAAAAGTTGATACAATATCTCCTTCGTTAGGCCCTGCATTTATTAACAATGCTTTATTGATAGGATTAATTGCAACTTTAGGTGTAGCTCTTATTATTTATTTAAGGTACAGAAGTCTAAAGATAACAATACCAGTAATGGTTACAGTTCTTAGTGAAATCTATATAATTCTTGGTTTTGCTGCTATTTTCAAACAAAACCTAGATCTAATTGCGATAGCAGCTATTCTGGCTGCAGTTGGTACGGGCGTAGATGATCAAATAGTTATCACAGATGAAATTTTGTTCGGCAGTTCTGGTGCACTAAAACAGCAAATTAAAAAAGCATTTTTTGTAATTCTTTCTGCTTACGCAGCAACAGTAGCTGCAATGTTACCGTTACTTAGGGCAGGCGCTGGCTTACTAACAGGCTTTGCTATAGTCACAATAGTTGGCGTCACAATAGGTGTTTTAATAACAAGGCCAGCATTTGGAGCAATAGTGAGAACTTTAATAGAAGAGTAAACTTTTTATAGTTCTTTAAACAAAAAATTAAATAAATCAGGGGTGATAAAATGGTTGCTGTAGAAACAATATTACTTTATATTATTCTTGGAGCAATTATAGGAATTGTATGGAGTTTAAGAAAGATTTATGTTTTAGAAGCTAGACTGGTGGCTCTTGACTTGAAAACTGAGAGGCTAGTAGAACACTTGATAAAAAAGAAGAAATAAACCGTTTATATTTTTCAGTTTGCATTAAGGTTTAACTTATTTGTCAAAGGAATTTTTAGTTGCAAAAGGCCAAGTTCGTAGAAAACTATTTAAATACTTCAGAAAACCTATTTCTAAATAACCGATGACAACCGGAGGTTAAAATGGATATAAATGCTAACGTTCCTAAAGAAATAGTAGAAAAGGCTTATGAAATTCTTGAAATAGTTAAAAAAACTGGAAAAATAAAAAAAGGCACGAATGAAGTTACTAAATCTATAGAAAGAGGTACTGCTAAACTGGTTTTAGTAGCCCAAGATACAAATCCTAAGGAGATAATTATGCATTTGCCAGCTCTTTGTGAAGAGAAAGGAATACCTATTGTTCCTGTTCCTAAAAGAGAAGAATTAGGAGAAATAGCAGGACTAAATATTCCAACAGCTTCCATAGCAATTATTCAGGAAGGAGAAGCTAAGCAAGCTATAAAAGAATTAACTTCTAAGTTAAAATCTGCTTAAAATGGTTGAAAAAGAAACTAAAAAAAAACAAGTTGAAGATAAACAACAAACTGAAAAATCTGAAGATTCAAAAAGGCAAAAAGAGCAGCAAAAAATAACTGAAAGAAAGCAAGAAAAAGCTTCTTCTCTTTTTACGCATGCAGTTCCTGCACAAGTAGAAGAAATAGTTGGAAGAACAGGCATGAGGGGCGAAGCAATTCAAGTTAGATGCCAGGTTCTCGAAGGAAGAGACTCTAAGCGTATTTTAAGGCGTAATGTCAAAGGCCCTATAAGAATAGGCGATATTTTAATGTTAAGAGAAACTGAAATTGAAGCTAGAAAGCTAACACAGGGCAGGAAGTAAAATGGTTAAATGTTCATTTTGTGGCAGCAATCTGGAAATTGGCACAGGCAAAATGTTTGCTAAAAATGATAGTTCTGTTTTCTATTATTGTTCTAATAAATGCGAAAAAAATCATCTTAAATTGAAAAGAACGCCAAGATATATCAAATGGACGCAGGAATTCAGAAAAGCTAAAACTACAAAATAGGAATCCTTAAAAGTTTTTGTTATTATGTTTATAATTATGGGATTAGAGCAAAAAGTTAAACCTGTTAAACCTAAAAGAAGATATGGTTTATACGCAATGGTATTTTTTGGTATGATGGGTTCTTGTTTTGAGTCTTGCAAGGTTGAGAAAATAATTGATTTTATAATGGAAACAAGACAATCAGATAAAAGCCAAAAAACTTCATTTTATTCCAAGAATGCTACTAATGATTTATATTCTTATAATAATTGTTCAGATTATAAATTATCTTCAAAACAATACTTCTAATAACTTGTTGTTAGTTTAATATTCTTCGTTATAGCCTTGCCAAAAAGCCCATTCTTCTAAGTCCAAGGCGTCATTCTCTAAGTCGTCATCTAGCCACATACTCCACGTTGTTATGAATTCATCAAGCTCTACACCATTTCTAATAAATTTCCCCTTCATTTTAACCACCCTCCTAATTTGAATAAATTATCCTTCCATCTGCCAAATGTAGTTGTAAAGCCGTCAAGCTCTATTTTAGTTCTAGTAAATTTTATTTTCATATTTCCCACTTAATACAATAATTTCCCCCAATATTAAATAGTTATAATATTATAAATAAGTGTGCCATATACAAAATATAAAATATATATAGAAACCAAAGTTATTTAAAAACAAAATTAAAACAGACTAAAATGCTAAGACAATTAATAGTTAGTTTATTGGGCAATGTGGATTCTGGTAAAAGCCAGACTATAGATTGTATTAAAAAGACTTCTATTGTGACGTCAGAGCCTGGTAAAATTACACAGTCAATAAAAGCTTATTCTATATCATTGCAAGCAATAAAAGATATTTGTAAAGATTTATTGGATCTGTCTAAAATAAAAGTTCCAGGACTATTGTTTATTGATTTGCCAGGTCATAAAGCATTTTCAAATCTTAGAAAAAGAGGGGGCTCTTTGGCTGACATAGCTATATTAGTAGTTGATATAAACGAAGGTCTTAAACCGCAAACCATTGAAGCAATAGAAATATTAAAAGAGAACAAAACACCATTTGTTATAGCACTTAATAAACTTGATTTAGTAAATGGTTGGCGATCGAATTTAGATTTACATTTAATAAAAAGTATTGCTTCACAGTCATCTTCTGTACAAAAATTATTAGATGATAAAATCTATAGTCTTGTTGCTGCTTTATATAAAAATGGTTTGTCTGCTGAAAGATTTGATAGAGTGGAAGATTTTACAAAGCAATTAGTTATGATTCCCATGTCTGCAAAAACTGGAGAGGGTATTCCAGAATTGTTAATGTTAATAACAGGTTTAGCCCAGAAATTTTTAGAGTCTCAACTAAGTTATGATCCAGAGACTTCAGCAGAAGGTACTATTTTGGAGATTACAGAAGAGAAAGGCCTTGGATTATGCATGGACGTAATTGTCTATAAAGGCAAAGTGAGAATTAATGATGCAATTGTTGTAGGTACACTTAGTGAGCCTATAGCTACTAAAATAAAGGCATTATTTTTAGTAGAGAAAAATCAGCTTAAATCAATCAAAGAAGCAGAAGCAGCGATAGGTGTAAAAATATCAGCTCAAAATATAGATCAAGTAATACCAGGAATGCCTTTTAGAGTAGCAAATAAGGATTTGGAAAAAACTAAAATAGAAATTAAAAAACAAGTTGAAGAAATAACAATAGAATTAGATAAAGAAGGGGTTGTTATAAAAGCAGATACTCTTGGAAGTTTAGAAGCATTGATTGGTATGTTAAGAGAAAAAAATATAAAAGTAAAGAGAGCTTCTATAGGAGACATAAATAAAAAAGATATAGCTGAAGCACTTTCATCCTTAGATCAGTTAAATAAAATTATATTGGGATTTAATGTAAGAGCTTCTGAAACAAATGAGGTTAAGACAATAACAGATAATATAATTTATTCTTTAATTGATAAATTTGATGAGTGGTACAATTCTGAAAAGAAGGCCATTGAGGAAAAACTAATGGGAAATGTCCCAAAGCCGTGCAAAATAAAAATTCTTGAAGGTTATATATTTAGGCAGTCAAGTCCTGCAGTTTGTGGGATAGAAGTCCTATCTGGCGTATTAAAAAATGGAATAAATCTAATGAAAGATGACAAATCAATAACAGAAGTTAAAGAACTTCAGCATGAAGGCAAAAAATTAACAGAGGCTAAAAGAGGAGAACAATTAGCAATATCTATGCCAGGAATTACAATTGGGAGGCAGGTAAAAGAGGGTGATATTTTGTATTCAGATCTTACAGAAGAACAATTTAGAATTTATAAAAAAATGAAGAAATTAATTACAGATGAAGATGTAAATATTCTAAAAGAAATAGCAGAGTTAAAAAGAAAGAATAATCCTGGTTGGGGAATATAGATTTTTTATAATATAAGACAATTAATGAGAAATATTAAATAGTGTGTTTTTTAATATTTTTATTATGCATTTAATAAAAGTAGCTCCGCATTGTGTAAGCATAGATGGTAAAAAAATCGATCTTGAGAATAAGATAGGTATAAGAACTGAAAGATACTCAAGCAGAGATCTTGTAGAAATGAGACGAGATTCTGCATTAATTGCTATATTTGATTATGCAAAATTAAGAGGGAAAAGAATTAATGTATACCAAGGACCTTGGGAATATGAAAATTATTTTGAATTGAAATTAAAAAGTAATGAAAGATTTAAAATTCCAAAGTCTGAAATAAATTATGAGATACCTGGGGGAATTAAACGAAGGGCTTTATTATTTTTATTAGATGATGACGAAAGTGAATTTCTAGTAAAATTAGACGGAAGAAATGAAGAAAAGGCTTTAAGTTTATCTGAAAAAGCTAAGAAAATATTTGCTAAAGATATTTATGTGAATCCTTTCTATAATATAATTGCTGGTATGACAACTGAAAAAATGTTGGGTGAACCATTAGCCATAGGAATAGAAATTGGTTACAGTCCCAGAAAATACACTGTCAGTTCTAGAGGGGTTGTACAAATAAAAAGAATTTAGAAAACTTTATAACTAATTTTATGTTCAAGCTTATGTGGGCCCGTAGCTCAGCTTGGTAGTAATTTCAGAATAAAATTCAAAATTGCCGAAAGCATCTGACTCTTAATCAGATGGCCGCGGGTTCGAATCCCGTCGGGCCCGCTATAAAAATAAAATGAACGCAACAAGTTCCACACTAAAATTAATATATGCAAATAAATTAAATACTGATTATTTTAATTATCTAATTGTAGTTGGAAAAGAAAATAATAACTACTATAATCGTCCCTTAAATTATTTTGAATCTATGGCTAGAACTACTGGATTATTTTTAGATTTCTTTGATCCTACTACAGAAAATATTAGCAAACTTGAAGAGTTATGCAATAGTGCCAGATTAATAATTATTGATGACAGGTCTTTTGGAGAAAACAGTCTTGCACACAAAATAAAAGCTGGAAAAATTAAAAGTCCAGAATTATGCAGAACACCATCAATACTAATTCCTAGAACAATAAAAAGTTTAAGAATAAAAAGAAATTCTAAATATCCTTATGTTTTTTATGACACAAGCAACACATTAGACATAATTACACAGACAAGATTAATTAAAGCAGAATTATATGACTGGTCTTTTGTAGGTTCAAAAGATAAGTATGCAACGCCTGAAGAAGTTGCAAAAGCTTTAAATGATTTTGAGTTTCTTGCTGACTTAGATGATATACATTCATTTGAAGGTGAATTAGCGCCAGCTAATAATTACTTAAGAATGGTTTAAAATAAAATACTAACAAGCAAAGAAAATACTCCTATGCTTAGTAAATCTGCAATAGATGTTGTTATTGGTATAAGCACGTCATCAGGATCCATTTTCTTTTTGTAAACATAAAGACCACCAACTATAGAAACTAAAAATACAAACAAGACCAAGCTAATTGTAGTAATTAATGTTATTAATATTATTTTTATTAAAATTGAACTATCAAAACTGAAACCTCTAAAATGTGCAATTAATATTGCCACTACAGAAATATAAGCCGCACAAAATATAGCCACAGGCATGACTTCACCAAATAGGTGTTTTACTATATGTGAGTGTATGTTGTTTACTTTCTTTTCATATAAAGCAGTAGTAAATCTTGAAGTTACTATAATTCCAAAATCTCCAATCATATCATTTAATGCTGGAAGTACAATGATTAAAGGAAGAACAATGATTAGGTCATTTTCAACATTTCTTAGAAACAAGCCAGCAATTAAACTAAGTGCAGAAGCAAACAACAAAACTCCAATTGAATCCTTGAAAATTTCTTTTATGCTGAACATTTATATCACCACCAGCATAACAATCAACAATGAAAATATACTAACTATATCTCCTATAGTAGTAATATACGGCCCCATGATGTCATCAGGATCATATCCATTTTTAAAAAACCAAAAAGTTGTAAATATAGTTAGAGGTAATTCTATCACCAAAGCTATAAAAGCAGCAATTATTGCAATTAGGATAAGAATTGGATTATCATTTCCAAACAAAACTTTATTTAGAATATAAGAAAATACTCCCAAAAATAAAGATACAATTATCAATAATAATATGGAAGAAAATATATTTATATACAATATTTTATTATGTTCAAATTTAGGTTTTATATGTTTTGTATGTAATAAAGCACCAAGCCTTGCAGCTAAGCTTCCAAAAATATTTCCATGCATCTCTAAAAATCCGGGCAATAATATAAACAAGCCAGGTATTAATTCAAGCTTATTAACTAAGACTAATAAAAAAATACCTGCTAGCAATCCACCAGTTACAGAAAAAAATTCAGAAGTAAATATTTCTTTGAAATCCTTATCTATTACTCTCTTTCCAAGAATTTTCATAGTAAATTTTAATTAAATCCAAAATATAAATCTTTGCCACTACTATAATTTACCATAATAACAGAATAAGAATAAAAAATGTAGGAAGTTTTATAAAAAGATTCTAGTTGTTTTTTATTAAGCCCCGCTCGTCTAGCCCGGTCAAGGATAGAGCCCTCTCGAAATAAGCCTTTAGAAAAAGCTTAAGCAAAAGGAGAAAGGCTCTGACGCGAGTTCAAATCTCGCGCGGGGCAGATTTCAGATTCAGAAAATTTTTATATTATTAAAGCTCATGGATTTTTAATGCTGGAAATAAAATATGAACTAAAACCGCAAAGAAAAAAAGAGCAGTTTGTTTCTGATAAATCTTTGGGATTTGGATTATTAAGAACAGATCATATGTTCTTGATGGACTATTCTGATGGAAAATGGCATTCTGCAAGAATAATACCATATCAAGAACTAAATTTATTCCCAGGAGCTGTAAGTCTGCATTATGGCCAGAATATCTTCGAAGGTTTAAAAGCATTCAAGCATAAAGATAGAGAAATTTATACATTTAGAATAGATAAGCATGCTGAACGTTTTAATAATTCAGCAGAAGCACTATGTATGCCAAAAATTTCAATAGAAGATCAAATACAGGCAATACATTCATTAGTAGATATTGATAGAAATTTATTTCCAGAAGTTAAAGATGCTTCATTTTATATTAGGCCATTTATGTTCGGCACGCAAGACTGCTTGGGTGTTAAGCCAAGCAACACTTATACTTATTGTGTTATAATTTCGCCAAGTGGTTCTTATTATCCTCAAGGTTTTCATCCAATTAAATTATTGATAACAAAACAGTTTCACAGAGCAGCTCCAGGTGGTATTGGAAATGCAAAAACAGGAGGCAATTATGCTGCTAGTCTAAGAGCAGCAGTTAAAGCAGCTTCATTTGGTGCTAAACAAGTTCTATATACAGATGTTAATAACAAGACTATAGAAGAAGCAGGTGCAATGAATCACTTTCATGTTACAAAAGACCGTGAAATAATAATCCCTAAGTTTACAGATACAATTTTAAAATCTGTAACATCCACATCAATAATAGAATTAGCTTCTAGACTTGGATGCAAAGTTAAACAAGAAACAATTTACTTAGATGAATTTATCAAAGGAATAAATAATGGTTTTGTAACAGAGGCAGGCGGTTTAGGAACTGCAGCAGTTGTTTCACCAGTAGGAACTTATGTTTTTGATGATGGCAAAGAATTAATTGTTGGCAATGGAGAAGCTGGTCCAATAACAAGAAAAATGTATAATTTATTTACAGCAATTCAGATAGGAGAAGAAAAAGCGCCTGAAGGCTGGTTAAAAAAAGTTCAAAGAAAACTGTAAATTATTTTTCATTGGCATAGCCTTTTAAAATTTCATCTGCATCAACATCTCCTGGAAAGTCATCTTTTTGATTTCTAAGAGCTTCAAAAATTTTTATTACATAACCAATACTAACTAGATCAGCTATTCTATTTTTTATTTCATCAAAATATTTTGGCCAATCCTTTCTTCTTGAGTCATTCATGTGAGAATGTCCATCCACATAAATTTTAATAGTAAGAGGTCTCCATGGTTTGCCAATAGGGTAAGCACCACTCCCACAAACAGTAACTTTTGTATGTGGAAATGGTTTTAGATTTTGATCAAAACCAGTACTAAAACGTTCATAGTTTTCAGTAACTTCTGAATAGATAAATCCAGATTCACTTTCTTCAATTATTCTACTTTGTTCTAGATCTATTAAAGTTACTTCTAAATGATTATATGTTGGATTAAGACCATTAATACGACCAGCTATTTCTTTGTAAGTTCCTCGAACTTCTATTTCTTCTGCCATAATTTAGTAAAGCAAATTGTTTTATTTAAATTTTTATATAGTTTAATATCCATTTGAAACAAACATAACAGAAATTTTAAATATCTGTCTATTATTTTACAACAATGGCAACAATTTACCTAGATAATTACGGTTGTACTGCAAACTATGACAATGGAGCAATTATTGCAGGTTTGCTTGTAGAATCAGGGCATTCTATTGTTAATGATGTAGAAGAATCTGATGTAGTAGTAATAAATTCATGCGCTGTAAAAAATGTCACAGTAAATAAGATATTCAGCCAAATTGAATATATAAAAGATAACTATAAAGACAAAAAGTTAGTAATAACTGGTTGCATGCCTGTTGCTGAAAAAGACAAATTAAAAAACTACATGAAAGAAGGCATTGCTTTAGTAAGTACACAAAACATAACAGAAATACCAGAAGCAATAAACAAGGTTTTAGCTAATGAACAGGTTATATTAACAAATAAAAGAAAGGAAATAAAATTAGGCCTTCCTAAATTAAATCAAGATACAAAAATAGCATCCGTTCAGCTTGCTGAAGGTTGTAGGTCTTTTTGCAGTTTTTGCGCAACAAAATTTGCTAAAGGTAATTTGATTTCATATCCTAAAGAAAAAATTATTGAAGAAGTTAAGAAATATTTAAAATTAGGATACAAGAGAATAAATCTAACCAGCACAGATAATGCTTGTTATGGTTTTGATTTAGGTTATAGTATAGTTGATTTACTCAAAGAAATTGATGAAATTAAAGGAGAATTTCAAGTAAGAGTTGGGATGGGAAATCCGGAACATGTCAGAAAATATGTTGATGAACTAATTGAGGTTTATAAATCACCAAAAATTATGAAGTTTGTTCATTTTCCAGTTCAGTCTGGTTCAAATAAAATATTAAAAGAAATGAAAAGAAATTATAAAATAGAAGAATTTATTGAAATAGTAAAAAAATTTAGGGAAAATATTCCAGGAATTACAATAAGTACTGATATAATTGTAGGATATCCAACAGAAACAGAAGAAGACTTTCAGCAAACAATTGACCTAGTTAAAAGATTAGAATTTGAAGTAATAAATATAAGCAAGTTTGCCTCTAGGCCAAGAACTTTAGCAAGTAAATTGAAGCAGCTTCCAACACAAATAATAAAACAAAGAAGTGTAAAAATGACTAAATTGTATAAAGAGATAAGATCAGAATTGATTGAAAGTAGAATAGAAGATAAAAAAATTAAGTTAGTTGTAATACAATAAATTTTTAAATTAAGAGATTTAAAAAATTCTATGAGAAATATATTGCTTCTAAGTAACACTTTTGAAGATCAAGCAGATGAAGATATATCATTAGTAATTATTTAAGCAAATATTTTGGAGTTATGATATCTCACCCACTGGAATGTAAAAAGTTTGAAGATAATGCAGATATTGTTTTAGTAAGAAATATATGGCCATTAGAAAAATACTTAAAAAAATGGAATAAAATATTGTCTCGTTTTAAAAGAAAAAATAAAAAAATTTACAATCATCCTTCAGGTTTAGCAGATATGAAAGGTAAATATTATTTATTAGATTTATACAAGAAAGGTTTTCGAGTTATTCCTTCAGTAGATAAAATAAAAGATTTATGTAAAATTCCAGAAACTAAATATTACATAATAAAACCAATATACGGTGGTGGTTCAATAGGGGTAAAAAAATTAAGTAAAAAGCAGCTATTAAAAACAAAATTGCAGAATTATATTATACAACCTTATATTAATTTTAAATACGAAACTTCTTTTTATTTCATAGATGGTAAATTTCAATATGAACTATATGAAAAAGATAAGAAAAATAGGTGGGATTTAAGGCATCATAAAGTAAAAAAACAGGACAGAGAATTTGCTGAAAATTTTATAAAATGGAATAAATTAAAGTATGGAATACAAAGAATTGATGCTTGCAGAACTAAAGATAATAAATTATTACTAATGGAAATAGAAGATTTTTGCCCTTATTTATCTATTCCAGACATAAAAGAGAAGTTAAGATCTAAATTTATAAGAAATCTAATAAAATCAATAAATAAAATTTAATAATAATCAAGGACTAAATTTCCTACATCTCCGCTAACAACGATCTTGTTTTTCATAAAAGGATAAAATTTATAGTTTGTTAAAACTATTGCAGCCTTTTCTAAGTCTTCACTATTATAACTAGAAAGTACAATTGTACTAGTTCTCTGATGATTAAGTATTGTAATTAAGGCCTGGCCTTTTTTCAAATCAAGACTGCAATCTAATGTTGCTAATTCATTTGCAATTAAGTTGTTGTTGCAGGGATTTCCTATCAAAATAAAATTATGATTTCCTTCAGGAACTTCTTTGTCTGTAACTATTGAAGGAGCAACAAGATTATTTCCTTTAAGTGATTCTGCTATATCCACCGCTACTTTAAACTCATTGTATCTATAATCATAAGGGATAACAACGTAAACATCATTTGGAACATTATTTTTTACAAATGGATAAGGATAGTATTTTAATGTCAATCTACTTTGATCTAAAGTAGCATAACCTGTATAAATGCTGCCAATAGTAGATAGGAACAATATAGCCAAAAAAAAGCTTATTGCAATAATAATGCTCTTTCTTTTCATAAAAATATATACCATAATTGTTATATAAATGTTTCTGCCAAGTTTTAAAAATGTTTATATATTAAAACTAATGTTTACTTTTAAGTGAAGTGAAGATAAGGAGAAGAGATGTATTTATTATTAGTGGGGTGATTTTAACAGCTTTATTATTCATTATTGCTCTTATTATTAAAGGAAATATTGCATCTATTATGTTTTACATAGCTTTATTTGTTGCATTATTAACTTATATTTATTATAGGCTTAATCTAACTCCAGAAGAAGCAAGAGCCAGAGAAGAAAGAATAAAACATGAAAAATATTTACGTCACAAACAAAAATTAGAAAGAGAAAGAGTAGAAGAAAGAAATGTAAGAGGTAAAGAATTAAGAGAAATAGAAGAAAATGAAGCAGCTAAAGCTAAAGGTTGGGCAAGAGGGAAAAAAGAATATTATCATCGACAAGCAGTAGAAAAAGAGAGAAGAGAAATAGAAAACGATCCAATGTCTCCATTTGAAAGAGCTTTCTTTGGAAGACCGAAAAAAAGAAAGTTATGATTTTTTATTTATCATTGTGAAACTTCATACTAAAGAGAATAAAATGTTTTTTTCTTTACAATAAGTGTAAGCAAAATAGTTATGTTCTTTGCTTGTTTCAGAACAGTCATCTGTTGTATTTATTTTAAACTGAGCTACATCACAGTATTAAGAAATTCTTTAGGATCAAAAAATTAATATCTTAATTATAGAACTAAATAAAATTTAAAAAAATAAAGAAAAGATTTATTCTTTGAACTTCTTAGTTGCAGGTTCAAAGTCTTTCCATGCCAAATCAAAAATATTTTCTAATGCGCCTGCGAAGAAAGGTGTTGTTACCCAAACGCCAACATCATAAGTTGGGTGAACTTCTTCATCATGCATTACCATAAATAATAAATCTTTCCCATCTACAACGCAGAATCTTGCTGCTAATTTTCCAGAGTCTCTCACGTCTGCAATGCCCTTTAAATCCTTTACTGCATTCTGGCAATCTTTAGTCAAAGGTGCTGCAATTCTAACATTTACTCCTTTCTTGGCAAGCTTCTGTAAAACAGGTTTTAAGGCTTCTACTTTTCTAACAAGTCCCTTGGACGTTGTCGCTATAGTTACAGACTTTTCCGCCCCTTTAACCATTAACTCCAAATGAGTATATAAGTTATGCTTTCCTCTTATAGCGCCAGATAAGTCTGTTGAGTCTATAAATTCTATTCCTGTTTTATGTAAAGTTTCCAGTTCTTTTAAGACATCATTATTATTCAATTCTTTTAGCCTCTGAACTGATTGATCAGCTTCAACTTGAATGTTCTTTTTAACTCTTTCAACAACTTCACCAGGTTCTACAGCAATATATTTTATTGGTTTGCCTAATTTCATAATAACAAAACCTTTTTTCTCCAGGCTTTCAAGAACGTCGTATGCTCTGCTTCTTGGTACATGTCCTATATCACTAAGTTCGCCTGCAGTAGAAACACCACGAGAAAGAAGCGCTGTCCATATACGGACCTCATATAAATTTAGATTAAAATATCCTCTTAATTTGCTTAAAATTTCTTCTTTGACAATCATTAATAGCCCCCTCCTTTGTCACCCAACTTTTTTAAATGGTGTCTTTTTGTATTAGTAGTAATAAACTGGTATTTAAATGTTTTTATTACTGACTGAATATAACTAATTTATGGTAATTTAGTGAATTTATTTGTCTCTTGATCTCTGCTCATCGTAAATTTTTTCTAAGTCTTCAATAGTATTAACTTCCTTTATAGGTTTGTCACCTACACGCAACCTCATTACTCTTGGAAATCTCAATGCAAAACCAGAAGTGTATTCAGGACTTTTCTGTATCTCTTCGTAAGCAACTTCAATAATTATTTTTGGCTTCACAATAACCTCTTTGCCTTCCTGTTTTTCAATCAATGGTTTCAGCAATTTAGTCAGCTCTTCAAAAGTTGTGCCTTGTTCCTCTTTTTCTTTTAATCCTGTACTGACCTTTCCGACTTCAATTAATTTTTCTTTCTTTTTGTCCCAGCATGCAACAGTATATGAACTCAGCCAGCCAGCTCTCTTGCCTTCTCCATATTCTGCTTTTACAATAACCAAATCTAGAGTTTCAAGTATAGGTTTTATCTTTACTCCATAACCAACTCTAGATCCTGGCTTGTAAATACTTTCTAAATTTTTTGCCATTATACCTTCATTTCCCAAAGATAAAGATTCTTTGTAAAACTTTTCAGCAACATCTTCTTTGTCTGTTACTATCTGCTTTATTGGTTGTATTTTGTCAGGTATAATTTTAACAATTTTTTCTATTATATGTCTTCTTCTATGAAAAGGTGCATCAAGCAAACTTTCATTGTTGTAAGAAATTATATCAAAAACATTTACCATAACAGGTATTTCCTTAACTGTTCTTTCTATATTATACTTTCTTTTAATTCTTTGAGAAATATTTTGAAAAGGAAGCCATTTTTTTGTTTTTGTATCTATTCCTATGACTTCTGTATCTATAATATAATTTTCTGATTTTATTCCTTGTTTTGCAGCATCTACAACATCTGGAAATTGCTTTGTAACATTCTCTAATCTTCTTGTATACAGAGTAATTTTTCCGTTATTGCAATGTATTTGGAGCCTAAAGCCATCAATTTTATATTCCAAGGCTAAAGGAGTTCCAACAACTTCAAATGCTTCTTTAAGATCTTTAACTTTCTGAAATAACATTACATTTATTGGTTTTCCAGCTTTCAAAGTTATTTTATCTAATCCAGTAATTCCTTCTTCTTTAATAATTCTAAAAATCTCTGCAAAATCATTTGTTAAATCATAAGCATGCTGAACTTTCTCTAAGAAAATATCATATTCTTTTTTAGTTTCATCAGATAATTCTATTTCATTTTTCTCTTTATTGTATTTAATTTTTAATTTATCTCCAAAGAAACACCAGACTATTGCATCTCTTAAAGTTCCCTCTGCAGCTCCAATTCTTAGCTGCTCCAAAATTGTTCTAACTACAAATCTTGCTTCCATAGGAGAAGCAGAAGTTAATAATTCAGACATTAATCCAACTTTCTTATTTACTGTACCTTCACCTTCTAGTTCTGCTAAGTCTCTTATTTTTTTATAAACTAATTCGCAAGTAAGTTTTTTAGTATGCAATGTTGTCTGTTTCTTGTTCTTTGTTATTTCCTGAGCAACATCACCTAAATCTCCAATCTTCGCAAACATCTTTTCAATCTTATCTTTAGAAATACCAGTAGATGTTGCCAGTGCTTTAATTATTATTTTATCAGAAACTCCAATTTTTCTCTGTTCCCATGTAGGAAAGACCCTTCCCCTTATTAAATTTATAATGTATTCTGGATTATCTTCTTTCTTAACTTCTTTTAATAATTGACTTATTATGTAAGTTTTTTCTAGTCTTTTAGAAGTTTTTTCTAATTGTTGATAATAATCAGTAAGTTTAATATAATCCATACAACTTTAATATTAATTAATAAGATAAAAAGGTTTTGATTAAAAATCTGCACAGGAAATCAAGGTTAGCTTCTATTATAATTTAGGAATATTCTTGCTTTTAATATTTATATACAAAAATATAACAGGTATAAGTATAATTCCCGAAATAAATATAGTTG
The DNA here is from genome assembly GCA_018302765.1 of Candidatus Woesearchaeota archaeon. Taxonomy (GTDB): domain Archaea; phylum Nanobdellota; class Nanobdellia; order SCGC-AAA011-G17; family GW2011-AR18; genus JACPCE01. The sequence goes on along the minus strand of JAGVZG010000004.1, from coordinate 52,766 downwards.
TACTTGGTCCTATTTTATCACTTAAAAAACCTACAACAGGATAGATTATAATACTCATTGCAGAAGTGGACATATTAAAAACTGAACCTATTGTTGCTCTGATTTTTGTTTTTACTATATGCTGAAATAATACTGAACTTGCAATCCCCCACAAACTATATAGTGGCATTATTATTGAATACAAAATTATAACTAGAACCATATTTTTAGCAAACAGCACAGATAAAATAAGTATTGCTTGAAAACTGATTACAATTATTAGATAATTTTTATATCCACCAAATAATTTGACTATTGGTTTTATGAAATAAGGCAGTATAATTTCAATTATAAAACTGGCAGAAATTAAATAACCAAACCATATAGTTTTAAATCCAAGATTTTGAAGTAAAGGATACCAAGTTAGTTCATTAGTAAATGTAAGGGCTATAGTAGTTAAAATTCCAGCATAAAACAACAATAATAATGGATTATTATTTCTTAAATAGCTTATAGATTTATTTGCATGATTAATTAACTCTTTTATTTTATTTTTTATTTTAGTTTTTCTAACAACAAAGTATTCAGATTGAAAAATTGTTATAATCGCAGACAAGATCATTGTAATTCCAGTAATAGGAAATATAAGCCAAAGGCCGTAAATTCCCACTAAAAAAGAACCAATAATACCTGATAAAACCATTCCAAAACTCATAAAACTGTGCTGTTTAGTATAGTATTCATGAATAAGATCTTTTCTCTTTTTATGCCTTAAAAAATCAACTATCCAGGCTTCATCAGCACCAGAAGTTAAAGTTCTAAATATTCCCCTTAAAAAAAATAAGGCTAAAATAATATAAAAATTATTTGAGAACATTATTAAAGTCATTGCTATTCCTGCTAAAATGTACCCAGTAATTACTGAAAATTTTCTTCCAAATAAATCAGCTATAACTCCTGTAGGAATCTCGAATAATATATTTGCAATAAAAAAGGCAGAAGCTAAAAAACCTATTTGTGTCAAACTAAAACCAATTTCTCTGAAGTATAGGACATAAAAAATAGGGTATAAAAAAAGTATGCTGCCAAATAAAATACTAATATAAATTGGCCAGAGTAACTTTAATTCATCTTTTTTAAAAATATTCATAATCTCGCTTAAGTTTATGATATTTAAAATAGTATTGATTTAACAGTGCATAAAAAATATTTATATACTACAATGAAACAATAATATCTAATGGAATTAGACCAAGTAATAAAAGAAAGAAAAAGTGTCAGAAAATTCAAGAGTTTAAATGTTCCATGGTATATAATTTCAGAGTGTCTGGAAGCAGCAATTCAAGCTCCGTCTTCTGGCAATGTCCAAAATTGGAGATTTATAATTATAAGAAATAAAGAAACAAGGGAAAAGATAGCAAAGATATGTGATGAACAATACTGGATGTTAAAAGCTCCGATGTTAATTGTTGTTTGCAGTGAAGTAACAAAAATAAAAAGAATGTTTGGCGCTAGAGGCGAGGCTCTTTATGCAGTACAAAATTGTTCTGCTGCAATTCAAAATATGTTGCTAAAAGCGCATGAACTTGGACTAGGCACAACTTGGATTGGAGCATTTGATGAAACAAAACTAAGAGAAATTTTAAGCATAGAAGAAATTGCAAGACCTCAGGCTGTCTTTGCTATAGGTTATCCTGAGTCGTATGAAGAAAAATCCAGAAGAGAGCCTCTGGAAACTGTTATTTTTTTTGAGAAATATGGACAAAAAGAAGACAAAGAAAGAGGAAAAATAATCCCAGCAGCTGATATTATTAAGAAACACATAACTAATATTGTAGAAAAGCATAAAAAATAAGTTTTTAAAATTTTCTTTAATATTATTTATATGAATGAGTTAAGAGATCCTGACAAAGTAAGAAAACAGATGACAGCTATTAAGATGTCAGCTGATCTTGGTAAAAGGCTTCAAGCAGAACATCCTGAAATAGCAGGTTCTTATAGAGAAGGGCGTTTTCTTAGAGAAATAGTAGATATGTATGATTTAAATTCTAAATATGGTGTTAATGATGGGATAGCTATGCAAGCTATTAAGTACGCTCTAAGAGGTTATGAAGGTATTATTACTGCAGAATATAGTGGCTTAATTGAAGAAGATGAACTAAGGGAGTTATGTTTAAAGCATAAGTCTAGGAATGGCTCAGCTATAGGTGAAAATTTATATAGTGAAGGGCGTGGAATATTTTCTCTTACTATTGAACAAATGTTGGAGCGTTCTGCACTTGGTGGTTCTATAGGTGGACGTAGAGCTTTTGAAAAGGGAAAAGGCATTCATGGTATGACTCATGATGGGCATATTGAAGCAGGGCGCAGGGCACAAATAGCAAGAGGACGCACCCCATATTCAGATGATGAAAAGAGATTTATATATCGAGCATTAGAAGAAAGTAAATTTAAATATCAAAGTGGAAATCATAGAGGTCAAGTAAACCTAAATTTATTGGCAAGAGAAGTTAATATATTATTTCATGGTAATAGCCCTATAAGAAATGCAGACAAAGTAAGAAATTTATTATACGATAATAAAAAAAGAGAAAAAAGTATAGTTTCTTAATTTATTTTCTAGATAATATTTATTGGACATATAAAACACAGTTGTAATAGATTATTTTTCTTAATAAAAATAAAAAAAGGACTAAAGTCCAGGGGAACCAGACTTTAGCCTTATAGAGGGTCTCTAGGGCAGGGGGTAGAAAAAAGAAGTTCTACATTTAGGCCCTAAAGCATAATTTATTTAATAACGTTTTCCATGCACTACGTCAATTCCTAATTCTCTGCTCATTGTCTTAGATTTCTCAAAGCTTTGTGTTGAACTAAGAGTTTTACCCAAGACATATGGACTTTGAACGCCTGTAATGATTGACATAACTCTTATTTTGCCTTTCATAGAGTCTTCAACTCTTGCTCCCCAAATGCAATTTGCATCAGGATCTAGAGTTTCTGTAACTAACTCACCTACTCTGTTTACTTCATCAAGAGTCATATCAGGTCCACCAGTTACATGAATTAGAGCACCTGTAGCGCCTTTGTAACTTACATCTAATAGTGGATTTGTTAAAGCCCTTTTTGTTGCTTCTTCTACTCTTCTCTCGCCATCACTTTCACCTACGCCAACAACAGATACGCCACCATTTGTCATTATTGCTTTTACATCTGCGTAGTCTAAATTAACAAGACTAGGTACTGCAATTATTTCAACAATCCCTTTAATCATTGTAGCAACTAGTTCATTTGCTACAGCAAAAGCTTGTTGTACAGGTAAATTTCCTGCAATTTGTACTAGTCTGTTATTGTCAATTACAATTACAGTATCTGAAACTGCTCTTAATTGCTGCAACCCAAATTCAGCTTTATCAACTCTTGCTCTTTCAATTGAGAATGGGCTAGTTACTGTACCTATAACAATAGCTCCAACATCACGAGCTGCTTGTGCAACTACTGGTGCTGCTCCAGTACCAGTTCCTCCACCCATACCAGCGCAAACAAATACCATGTCTGCTCCTTTAAGAGAATCTTTAACTTCTGGAAGTTGTTCTTTTGCAGCTTCCATACCAACATTAGCATAGCCTCCAGCTCCTAAACCTCTTGTTAAGTCTCTTCCTATTAGGATTTTTTTATCAGCACTCATCATATCTAAATGCTGTTTGTCAGTATTCATAGCAACAACTTCAGCACCCCTGACTCCTTTTTTATATAACCAGGTAGTCATATTGCTTCCACCACCGCCAACACCAATAACTTTAATACTAGCTCTTCCTATTTGCACGTCTGGATCTATTGTAGATTCCACATTCTGCAATGCATTCTGTATAATAAATTCCATTTCTTTTTACCCCCGTTCTCCTTTTTGTTTTTTATTATGAAGTATATACTCTACCACAATAAACTATTTATTTATGTGATGTTACATACTCTTTAGAAAAAGTTTTGACTTGCCCAAGTTAAGACTTTTACTAGAAACGTACAACTAGTATAACTAAGTACAAACAAATTTGCCCAAGAAAGTTCATTTCATGCCCAAGGTTTTATTGCCCAATAAAACCAACGAAATTGAACTTTAATTATATTTATTATATACTACAAGAAGTTCTATATAAACATTTTTCATATATAATATATACTTTTTAGATATTATAGCTATTTTAGACTGAACTAATTTTTATATAAATAAAGAATTCTTAATTACCAAAAAATTAAAAGACACTAAAAAACTTTAAATATTAAACAAAAATTATTTTTTTATGAAACCTTGGCTGCATAAAATAGAAGTGTTTGTTGATAAAATCATACCTTTTCTTCTTTTAGTTCTTATATTTATTATAGTAGGAGAGTTTGCTTTTCACAATTTTGTTGCTAAATATAGTCTGGCAATAGAAATTATAGACTGGTTTATAATTTTTGTATTTGTTATTGACTTAATATTTAAGTATGTAAGAATAAGAAACTTTCCAAAATTTCTTAGAGCATCTTGGCTTGATATAATAGCAATATTTCCATTTTTTTTAGTATTTAGGTTTCTTGAAGGCATAGTAGGATTGTTTGGAGTTAGTGAAAGCGTAACCAGTGTCCAAAAAGTAGCACATGTAGGGATAGAAGTAGAAAAACAAGTAGCAGAATCAATTAAAGAAGGTGAAGCAATTGCAAAAGAAGCAGGAAGGTCTGAAAAATTAGCAAAGTTCTTAAGACCAATAGCTAGGAGCTTGAGACTTTCTAAGGTAGGAGATAAAGATACAAGAAAAGAAGCAGAAGAAGTTATCAAAGAGACTGAAAAAGGAGCAAAAAATATAATAAAAAAAACCAAAACAATAGCCAAAGAAGCAGAAAAAGAAATTAAAACAGCTGTAAAAGAAGCAAAAGAATTAGAAAAGAAAATTCCTAGGCATATTAAAGCAGCTTTGTTCTATGAAAAACCAAAAATAATGGAACATGTCAATAAAAAGATTAATAAACTAAATGAGAAAATAAACTAATTATGAAGCCAGGATCTTATGTTGAAGTAAAAATAAAAAATGGTGATGTTCTAAAAGGAATAATTATGCAGGCTAAAGACAGTAAAATATTAAGTCTAAAATTAGATTCAGGCTATAACGTTAGTTTGGATAAGAAGAATATTCTTTACGTAAGAGAACTAAAACAAAAGATTGAGAACAAATTTAGTCAACAAGAAGAAGTTAAATTCAATAAAAACCTGAAAACAATTATAATATTACACACTGGAGGCACAGTTGCTTCGCGTGTGAGCTACAAAACAGGAGCCGTATCTCCAAGTTTTAGTCCAAATGAAATAATAAATTTATTTCCAGAATTAAAAGATATAGCAAATATAAGATCAAGGTTAATAGGAAATATGTTCTCAGAAGATATGAGATTTATTCACTATAATTTAATTGCTAAAGAAATAGAAAAAGAATTGAAAAGTGGTGTTGATGGAATAATTATAACTCATGGTACAGACACACTGGCATTCACAAGTGCTGCTTTGTCATTTGCTCTAGAAAACCTAAACAAGCCAGTAATATTAGTGGGAGCGCAAAGAAGCAGTGATCGTCCCAGTACAGACGCAGCTATGAATTTAATATGTGCAGCCCAATTTATTACTAGAACAAATTTTAATGAAGTGGCAATATGTATTCATGAGAAAAGCAAAGATGAATTTTGTAATATCTTACCTGCTTGTAAAACCAGGAAATTTCATAGCTCAAGAAGAGATGCATTCAAAGCAGTAAACTCTTCTCTAATAGCAAAAGTAAACAAAGAAGGTAAATTAGAATTTTTGCAAGAATATCATAAAAAAGAGCATAAAGAGAAACTAAAATTAAAATTGTTTAATGAAAAATTAAAAATAGGTTTATTAAAAGCACATCCAAATCTATTAAAAGAGGAAATAAGAATGTTTTCTAAATTTAATGGTTTGATTATAGAAGGGGTAGGTTTAGGGCATTTGGCTATAAATAAAATAGATAATCATACAAAAGAAAATGAGTTAATTTACAAAGAATTAAAAAAATTGTCTAAAAAGATTCCAGTTATAATGTCAACGCAATGCATTTTTGGAAGGGTTAACATGAATGTTTATGACACAGGAAGAAGATTACAAGAAATAGGAATATTGGGAAACTACAGCGATATGCTTCCAGAAACTACTTTTATAAAATTAGCTTGGCTATTAAGTAATTACAAAAGAAATCAAATTAAAGATTTAATTAGTCAAGATTTTAGAGGAGAAATATCTAAAAGAATTACTTACGAAGAAGAATTTATCTAAATGCAAGCAATATTTGAATTATTAAATAAGATTAAATGGAAAGAAAAAGACAAAGAAAAATTTATAATTTATTACAAAGACAGGTTTAAAGAAGAATTGCAGGAAATAAAATTTACTGACATAAAAGAACTAAATAAATTCTCAATAGTTTTAGAATTAGATAATAAAGAAGTAGAAATTCCATTGCATAGAATAAGAAAAGTTTACAAGATAAAATGTGTATTTGGAGAAGAATAATTATCGATCATTATTAAATTCTCTATACCTAAAGGAAGTCGGGTGTCCCTTAATATCTAATAGCAAACTTTTATGATAGCCAAAAGGCGAAGAATTAACAATGTAATTTGTATTTTTGAATTTACTCATAATATTTTCATAAAATTGGATAGCTTTTTTAGGTTCAGCGATATTATTTGATAAGTGTACAAAAGGGGATATCATAATATTTTTAGTATCAGTTTCATTGCTGGCTTTAATAATTTCATTATATAATTTTTCAATTTCGTTTTCAGAGTCTGGTTTTTCTACAGTAAAAAATGCAACAATACATTCATCCATTTCATTCTCAAATTCATTTACTTTCTCCGATACTATGTTTCCAGGTTTATTTGATTTTTTTACAACCTTTGTTGCAAATTTATTTGCATGAAGTATTAAAGCTCTCATTTTAATTCCTTATAAATTTGATCTACCAATTCCTGATACATTTCTTTCATTCCCACTCTAGGAACATTATCAAAAGTTTCATCAATAGTCATTTTTTGAGCACTAACATGATGCCACCTATCATTGCCTAAGTAAATTCTAAAGTCATCACTATCAGAATTCATACCGTCACAACCCCAATCAACTACTTCATACCCAATTGGTAAATGTCTTTCTTTAGATTCATAACTGGGTATTACATTTATTTTTTGTCTAGAACACTTTTCATCTTTTCTGTCCCATAAGCTTACATCAATTTCAGTTCTATCTTTTAATGTCTTTCTCATTTGATGAGTCCATTCTAATTTTTTCCCATCCAATACAAAATTTTGTCCATTTTCTCTAACTAAATTAGCTAAGTCTTGTGGACTAGTTGAACTACAGCCAACAAAAGTCCCAATCAACATTGGTATAATTTTGTACAGTTTCATTTTTCCCTCAATAATTGCTACTTTATAGTAATATATGGTAGTTTAACAGTTATATTAAATTTATTATTAAAATTTTAATCAAAATAAAAAGATTTATATATTAATTAGTATTTTAATTAAAAATATGCAAAAAATGGACGAAATAGACAAAAAGATAATGTTTGAGATAGATAAAAATTCAAGAAGAAGTATTAATGAAATATCTAAAATATTAAAGCTAAAAAAAGATACAGTAGCTTATAGAATCAAGCAACTAGAAGATAATAAAATAATACAAGGATATTACACTGTAATTGATTATTCAAAGTTAGGGTACATTTTATTAAGATACTATGTCAAATTTCAAAATACAACACTGGAATTAGAAGAAGAAATAATAAACCATTTAGTAAATTCAAAATCAATATTTACAGTTTACAAAACAGAAGGAGATTGGGATTTAGCTTTAGGTTTTCTAGTTAAATCTTTAGAAGAATTTAATAATATTTTAATAAATTTCCAGGAAAAATATAAAAAATATATGCATTCCCACAATGTTGCAATTTTTATAGAATATATACAATATCTTAAAAATTACCTAGTTGAAGAAAAATTAAGAGACCATTCAGGAATTATAATAGGAAAATCACAAAAGACAGAAATTGATGAACTAGATATTAAAATTTTAAAAGAAATTTCCAAAAATGCTAAATTTTCTTTAATAGAATTATCAAAAAAATTAAATTTAAGTTCTATGGCATTAATCTATAGAATAAAGCAACTAGAAAAGAAAAAAGTAATCCTAAGTTACAAGGCATTAATCGATTATACAAAATTAAACTATGAATATTATAAGATAGATCTAGATATAGAAGATATTACAAAATTAAAACAGTTACAGCAATTTGCAAAAAACCACCCAAATATTATATTTGAAGATAGAACTATAGGCAGTTCAGATTTTGAATTTGATGCAGAACTTCAAGGTTACGATGCATTTTATAATTTAATAAAAGAAATAAAAATAAAATTTCCTGGGATACTTAGAACATACAAATATTACAAAGCTAAAAAAATATACAAATATATTTACTTTCCTGAAGAATAATTATTCCATATACTTCTTAATCAATTCAGCAACTTTTTTCCCGTCAACTTTTCCTTTAAATTTTTCCATAACATCACCCATCAAACCACCAAATGAAACTCCTTTATTAGAATCAATTATTTTTCTAACTTCTATTTCAAGTTCTTCATCAGAAATAGTTTCATATTTATCTAAATTTATTTTTCCACTTCTAATTAAATCAGCTAAAACATCAATAGCAGCTTCTTTGTTAATTTTTCCTTCATTAATAAATTCTAGAACAGCATGAAAACTATCTTCTGTTAATTTATCTGAATCTAATTTTAATCTAGATTTTATTTCTTTTGGGACTTCAACCAAAACTCTAGAAATAAAACTAGGATCTAAATTTCTGTATTGACTTACAAAATGGTCAAAACTGATATTTTGCTTTATAATTTCTCTGGCAATTTCTGGCTGTAAACCATAAATTTTTTCTAAGTCATCAACTTTCTCGTCTAGCAATTTAGGTAATTCTATTTTCTTTAATATGTCTTTAGTTATATAGACTAAAGGAACATCAGTTTCAGGATACATTCTATCAGCTCCGGGCATTGGTCTTAAAAATGAAGTAGTAAAATCAGGTTCAGCTTTCCTAACTTCACCTTCTAATTTTTCCCCTTCATTTAATACAATCAATCTTCTATTAATTTCAAATTCAACAACATTAGGAATACTTCTCAAATCTTGAAAGCCTTTTATTTCAACCCTAGCAGTATTCTTTATACTTAAATTGATGTCTTGCCTTATACTTCCAAGCCCACGTTTAATTCCTTTAACAGATCTTAAAACCATTCCAATTTTCTCAGCAGTTTCTTTAGCTCCTTCTGGACTTTTTATTTCAGGGCCAGTAGCAATCTCAATTAAAGGAATTCCCATTCTGGAAATATTGTAAACCCTGTATTTTTCTGCATCTTCAACTTTCTTGGCTGCTTCTTCTTCCAAGCATATTGTAGGAATTGAAATCCTACTTTCAGAAGTTTCAATATAGCCATTAATAGCAATTAAAGCAGTTCTTTGAAAGCCAGAAACATTGCTTCCATCAATTACAATTTTTCTCATAAACTGAACAACATCTACAGGTTTAGCATTCAATAATAAGGCAACCTGCAAAGCAATGTTCAATGCTTCTTTATTTAATTCTTCAGGAGGCAATTCGTCTAATTCAACTAAGCAATTTATATTATTATACCCTTGATAAACAAAATATTTACCTTTTTTTAATTCGTATAAGGCAGCAGGATCAAACTCTCCTAATTCAGAGGCAGAAACTCTTAGATTTCTTTTAACCTCAAAATCTGGTTTTTCATCTTTTATAATGCAAGGACATCTACAAAATAATTTTCCAGTGTCGAGCTGTTGATGAATTTCTAGACCTATTTTAAGGCCTAAATCATTATAGTTTATCATATGATTTGTGTAATATTTTAGTATATATCCTTTACTATAAACATTATTACAAAGTTATTATTTATCTTTAGTAAATCATCGCATTACTAGTAAAACCACTAACGTCATAGCCTTTCTTCCCTGGAAAAACCTCAAATTTTAATTTTCTTTTGTCAATTAACTGAAATGAAGCAACTCCTAAAACAACACCTGATTTTATTGTAAACTGCATATAAAAAATACATATATTTATACTTATATAATTTTGTATTATAAAAATAACTATTCTAGCAAAGAAAATCTTTTATATAAAAAAATTAAAGAAAAAACTATGAACGATTCTTTTTCACAAGGCACAAATAGCTCTTATATGCAAGGTAGTAAAATAAAACCAGTACATTGGATTCTGGGTACAAATATTAAAAACATTATTGATTTATATGAAGCAACGTGCTTTGAAGCTAGAAATATTGCAAGAGCTGCCAGGACTTTAGAGAAAATACATAATGAAGGTTTCACAACATGGCTGGGCGTTGCAGGTGCAGGACCTGTTGGTGGTATTGGCGGTTATTTTATAGATTTAATAAAACATGGTTCAATTGATGCAATTTGCTCTACAGGTGCGCAAGTTTATCATGATGGCCATTTTGCTTGGGATTTACCTGTTGTGCAAGGTAGTTCAAAAGTTAATGATAATGAGCTACGCAAACATGGCGTTGTTAGAATTTACGATTTATTTGTAAGCCTAGAAGAAACATTGATAAGACAAGATAGAATTTTTGACGAATTTGCAGGAACGTTGCAAGATAGAGAAATATCTAGCGCTGATTATTGTTATGAATGGGGTAAATATATCTTAGCTAATGCACCATACCCTGAAAATTCTTGGCTGGCTGCATCAGCGCAATATGGTGTTCCTGTTTTCCTTGATTCAGAATCAGACCATTCAATAGGGATGGTAAATGCATCACGTTTTTTACGCTTAAATTCAAGTGTTAGAATATGTCCAAATAGAAGTTTACTAGAAGGAGCAGCTATTGAATATGCAAGCGAAAAAACAGCATTCTTGGAATTAGGTGGCGGAGGGCCTAAAAACTGGATACAGACTCTAGCACCAATGTTAAACCAATTGTTGGAAGTAGAATTTGAAGGCGCAGATGTAGGTATACAAATAAGTACTGCTGTTGAAAAAGATGGTGGATTGTCAGGCGCTACTCTTGGTGAAGCTGTATCATGGGAGAAATATGTAGATGCTAATAGTCCAGGATTAATACAAATTTGGGGGGAATATAGCCCAATATTTCCAATTCTTGTTGGTTATGTTTTAGAAGAATGCAAATCTCGTTCGCATAAAAGATTAATGGACAGCAAAACAGAATTTTATGAAAGATTAATTAAAGAAGCAAGAAAGTCTAGAGCTGAATAATTATATAAATTACAGCTTTCTGTAATTTTTATGACAAGTTTGGTTTCAAAAGGAATGATAATATTATCTTGTTGTCTTGATATTCATATAAAAATATTTAAACTCTTGGGTTTTTAATGTTGTATGATAATATTAAAAAATAAAAGTCCTTGGATTAAAGATATAAAAATTAAGGCAATTGACCTTGTAGATAAGGAATTTCTGGGCAATACTCCCCCAACAGTATTTGTTGGAAGTAAATTTATCAATAACAAAAAAGCAAATGTTGGAGTTCTAAGTCCTTTAGATAATAAAGAAGAAGCTTGGAAATATGACAATCCATATTATTGGTATGAAAATAATTATGATATAAGAAAAATTGTTGAGTTAAGAGCAAACCTAATTAATGCAAGGAAAAAATCCGGAATATTTGATGTCAGAAAAAATAATAAGTTCTTAGAATTAGCTCAGGAAATAGCAATGAGTTCTAAAACCACAACTATAGAAGTTGAATTAAAGAAAAAACTAAGGCCCAAGTTAAGCATTGATAATGTTCATCTTCCTTTTGGCCCTGGCGGAGAAGCAAATAAAATAAGGTCAATAGATAACATAAAATTAGAGCCAAAAATTGAAAAGGTTTTTTATGATACGGATCTAAAGGCAGTTGATGCTATAAGATATTTGAGAGAAAAAGGAATTTCTGAGTACCAATTAAGTCAATTATTAAGCATAGGTATCATGGGAATAAAGTATAATAGAAAGTTAGTTCCTACAAGATGGTCAATCACAGCAACAGATAATGCAATAGGTAAAGACAACATAAAAGAAATAAAAAACAACAGTTCACTTGAAAACTATAAATTATATTTTGGAAATTATTTTGGAAACCACTATTTAATTATTATGTTTCCAGATGTATGGTCTTATGAATTATTTGAGACTGCAATTCCAGAAAATTTAGCCAAGCCAGATGATGCTGTTTATACAACTACAGATTATGAAGATTATTACGGAAGAAAGGATTATGCAGAAAATACTGTTGGAGGTTATTACGCTGCAAGGTTAAGCCTATTAGAGGAGTTAAAAAAACTAAAAAAACAAGCTAGCTGTTTGTTATTAAGATACGTAACTTCTGAGTATTTAGTTCCTTTAGGAGTTTTTGTTGTAAGGCAGGCAGTTAAAAAAGCCCTAAGCTCAGAAAAATATGAATTCAGCAGTAAAAAAGAAATGCTTGATTTTGCTAGAGAATTAATTTTTAAAAAATTAAAATATGATATAAATATGCAGCTAAAAGAAAGTAAGTTATTGGACAAATTGAATAAACAAGTAAAATTAACTAGCTTTATCTAAGCAGCTTAGTTACAAGATAAGCCAAACCTGCACCTACTGCAGTTTCAAGAACACCTTTAAAATCGCTATTTTTATCCTCTGGATGATCATAAGGCGATTTTGGTTCTAAGTAAAGTTGCCATATTAATTCAGAAGCAACAGCGCAGCCAAAACCAATTAAATCTGAATTATTTTTTAAAAATGGAACATAATTTCCTAGGAATTGAGCCCCATATTTACTAAATAAAAATGGAACAGTTCCAATAATTCCAATATGCATTAAGTCATTTGAATAAGGAAAGGCAGTAGATCCTCTAAATAAAATTTCATAAAACCCAGATTTTGTTCTTTGAAGTAAGTCATTCAATGCCATAAATACAATAAACAAAGAAAAGTTTATAATTTTAGCTAATTTAAATGTAGTTCTAACTATTGGTAGAAATATTAATTATTAAAGAATATTTACCTGGTTTTCTGAAAAGTTTTCCAAATTATAGAATTTATCATATAAAAATTTATAAATTAACAGTTTTGTAACTTCCTATGGTAGAAAAGCAATATATAACCGCTGATCAATTATTAATTGATTCTTATAAATTAGCTCGTAAAATATTAGATTCAGAATTCAGGCCAGATTTTATAGTAGCTTTGTGGAGAGGCGGCACACCTATAGGAAGTGCAGTTCAGGAATTTCTAGATTACCACAATGTTAAAACAGACCATATACCGATAAGAACTTCTGCTTATGATGGAATAGATGAAAAAAGAAAAAGCATTAGGGTGCATGGTTTGGAATACATTGAAAGAAATGCAAATTTGGATAATAAATTATTAATTGTCGATGATGTTTATGATACTGGATTAAGCATAAAAGCCGTTTTAGATGCTATGAAAACAAGAATGAGAGCCAATATGCCAAGAGAATTAAAAATAGCTACAGTTTATTACAAGCCAACTAGAAATCAAACAGATCGTGCTCCTGATTTTTATATACATGAGACAGACAAATGGTTAGTATTTCCGCATGAACTTAAGGGATTAAACAGTGAAGAGCTAATATTAAAAGGACCTGAGATAGCCTTCTTTATTCAGATAAACTTTATTCTAATAGAATAGCAGGTTTTCCAGGTAGAGCAAACTTAGATTTTTCATGCTTAAATTTATCTCCGTCTTCAACAACAACTTTACAATTAAATTCCTTTTCAATATTTTTTTTAATTTCTTGCAATATTTGAATTTCTTTCTCTTTATTTAATACAATTTCAGGTCTTTTCTCAATTAACTTAGGCAATAGTTTAGAAATTTCTTGAGTATGTTCTTTATATTTAGGTAATAAAAGCCTCATTATTTCTTTCATAATAGAAGAAAAACCCCCTTCAACAGTGTTAACAATTATTTCATTGAAATCTCTATAAAGTTTATATCTCCATACAGGGCTAACAATAAATATTATTTTGTTAATCTTATCTATCTTTAATATATTATTTAAATATCTAACGTCTGCTAATAAATTATCAGTAAATGATTCTGCATATTCAAGAGATTCGTCGATTTTTTCAGCATCAAATTTAGGCCAGATCTCCAAACTAATAAAATTTTTATTTCCTAATTTACTCCATAATTCTTCAGCAGTATGTGGCATAACTGGTGATGTTAATTTAATCCATTTTTCAATGATATAATTATTAAATATACTAAGTTCATTTTTATTTAGACTAGCTTTTGCAGATCTTATTAAGTTTAGCATATCATAAACAACAAAATTATTGAATTCCCTTAATTTCATTTGTTCTATTTTATCAGTTGCATTTTTTATAATCTTATTGAATTTATGTGCAAATATAGGCTTAACTTCTCCACCCTTGGTCATATTATCTATTGCTTCCATACATTCAGAGTAGACTCTTTCAACCGTTTTCTTTGCATTTTGGGCTTCTGTCTCATTCCAATCGAATGTTCCTTGTATTGTAGTGGAGTGAGTAAGATATAATCTAAAAACATCGGCACCATAATTATCTTTTACATGGAGCAATGTAATAATATTTCCTTTACTTTTACTCATTTTTTCACCTTCACTTACTACAAGTCCATGAAAACTTATCTTCTTTGGCCAATACCTCTCTGGGAAAATTGCTGCAAAAGCAAATATCATAAATGATAAGTGATTTGAAAGATGTAAAATAAATGTATGTCTTTGATCATTTGGCATCCAATATTCGAAACTATCCCTTAATTCTTTTAGTATATCTTCTTTTACATTGGTTATTTTAGCGACATCATTGATCTTTCCTTTTCCAAGATAGACATAATCAAAGAATTCATTTTTAAGGTTCTCTTTATCTAAATTATTCCTTCTTATAATATTATTGATAGTATACAATGTCATGTAAATAGTAGAATCAGATAAGGATTCTATCATCCAGTATTTATCAAAAGGCAGTTTTGTACCAAGTCCTCTTTTTCTAGCACAAGGTCTTTTGTCTAACCATGCAAAAACATCTTCAAATAATTTCCTAGTGGACTCTGGAGATAATTCTATTTTAGACAAACAAGAATAAGCCTTATCTTTCCACTTATCAGTATTAAAATCTAAAAACCATTGATTATCCATTATAGCAACAATTATCTTGCCGCCGCTTCTAGAAAACGCTTTTCTGGATGTTTCTAACATTATATCTGCTTCTTTATTTTCAATTAATTCTTTTTTCATCAACTCTTTAGCTTCAGTTACTTTCATATTAGAATATTTTCCACAATTATTTAATAGGACTCCATTATGAAATCCTTCTTTATAAATTTCTTGGGTAAGTGCCTCAAGTTTAGGATCATCTTGTTTTGATATATTATTTTCTTCTGCTATCTTCATTCCAGCTTTATCACCATATTTTTTAGTATTAATAATCGGGATTATTTTTAAAGAGTTTATAACGCTTGAATCCAATTTATATTTTTTAATTTCTTGTACATTATTTTGAAGTTCTTTTAAGGCAATATAATCATGTGGTGCATCACTAGGAACACTTGTTACAATACCGGTTCCAACATCAGGATCTACAAAACTAGAAGGTAAAATAATTATTTCTTTATTAATACCTGGGGCTTTTACATATTCTCCGATAAGCTTTTCTTTAGTTTCTCCTAAATTTTTTACATTATCTTTTTGATAAGTTAGTTTTTCAATACTATTTTCACTTAAAATCCAGATTTCGTTCCCAACTTTTATTTCATGATACTTTATGAGTGGATTTATCCATAAGTTTGTTTGACCAAAAATTGTTTCAGGACGTAAAGTTGCTGCAACTAAAAATTTATTTTTCAATTTGAATTTCAATAAGGTAAATTCTTGTTTCTCTACAGGGTTAGAATCAGCATCTTGAATGTCATCTTCACCCATTGCACTTTCATCTTGAGGAGAATATAAAACGGGATGCTTCCCTCTTGTAAGGTAACCAAATTCTTTATATTTATTAAATTGCCATTCAACCATGGACTGATGTTCTAAATCACCAGATGTAAAACTTCTACTCCAATCTACACTTAATCCCAGTTGTTTATATTCTTCAATCATCTTAGGAATAAAGAATTCTACAATTTTATTGGGATCTTCAAAAGACCTGACTATTTGCTTTATTTTAGTTTTATCTTTCTCGTAGGCGGATACATAGTTTTCATATAAAACTATTTTTTCTTTATCATTACTTTTTATGGCAGAAGAAATGCCTAGAACAGGTGTACCAGATATATGAAAAGCCATAGGAAACAAAACATTAAAACCGACCATTCTTTTATATCTGCAAAGGATATCGCTTTCAGTTACTGCCCTACCATGGCCTACATGCAAACTTCCAGAAATATAAGGATAAGGTGTTGTGAAGAAGAATTTTTTATTTTTCCCAGGTTTAGCTTCAAAGATCTTATTTTCTTCCCAAGCCTTCTGCCATTTAGATTCTATTTGTTTTAAATTAAGCATTTTAATTAGAGAAAACTAATCTTTTTTAAAGTTATTGAAAAATTTGCATTAACGCAACGCACACATTTATAAATAATAAAAACTAAATATAAAAATGATCCATTTTTGGGAGCTTCCGGAAAATAGAAATTATATATTGCTAAAAGAAGATTTTAAAAATAATATTATTGAAAATCTAAAAGATAAAAATTTATTAAATCGTCAATTTAGAAAAATCAAAAATCAAAAAATAAGAATAAAGACAATAAAAAATATAGTAAATTTATTAAATTTGGATTTAGATCTTGTTGAAAGAAATATTGTCTGGATCGGCGGGTCTAATAGTAAAGGCCTTCACAACCCAATATTGCCAATTAATATTAAAGGCAGGGCATTTGCTAGATTTATCGCTGGAATAATGAACGATGGATGTTTAACAAAGGAAAATAAAAATAGTTATGGCAGATTGATGTATGATAATTTTGATAAAACATTGAGGGGATCTATTATTAAAGATTATTTAACTTGTTTTGGAGGAAATATAAAAGAAATTCCATTTAGAGATTATAAAGATAAGAAATTTTTAGAATTTACTTCAATCATGAGAGATATTGTTTTTATTATAATGAAAAAAAAGGGATCAAAGGCGGATAATAATATAGAACTTCCAGATTTTATTTTTAATGGCACAGAAAATATGTTGGGTTGGATTGAACAGACAATAGCAGATGAAGGAGAAGTGAAGTATGAACCAGAAAAATATAGAAGGTCAATAATATGGAGGAGGTCGTTTGATGTCACCAATTTATTCAAATCAAGTATTAGCGAGGAGATTCCGTTAGGAAAATTACCTAATAAAATTAAATCTGAAATTTTTAATCAAAAATTTAATTTATTTGAATCAGAACTGAAAATATTAAATATATTGGGCATCAAATATAAAACTTATAATTTAGGAGTTTATCCTACAGAGAAGGGTAAAATAAGGACAAGATGGCAAATTAATATAACAAAAAGGAATAATCTAATAAAACTTAGAAATTTAATAAAAATCCCATCGCAGGATAAAGATGAAAAATTCACTCAAATGTGCAATGGATTTCAAAGATATAAAGAGCCATTAAAAATTAGGGAAACAATAATAGAATTATGTAAATCCAATGGTAAAATAAATTCTATAGAACTAAAAATGAAGATGAATTATAAAAATTTAGGAACATCTACAAATTGGCTTAAAAGATTTGAAAAAGAAGGAATTATAGAAAAAATTAAATCTTCAAAATATGGTGGTGGGAAATATAGAACTGCTGCTGAATATATTTTAAAAATCTAACTAAAATAACTATGTCATAAATCACGTAAGTACATAACTGCTCCTTGGCAGTCCGTTAAACCTTGGCTTTTATTATCTTCAAAACAATTTATAGTGCAAGGGTCAAGCGCACTAAGTCTAATTTCTCTACTAGGAATGTCCAAGTTTCTTAATTTGGGCTGGTCTGGTCTTCCTTTGGGATAGACAACTGAGATTCTTGATCTATCAATTCCAGAGCCATTTAAATCAGCAATAATTCTATTGACAGAATCTCGAATACTTGGTGGAGGTAAATGATGACTTAATAAATATTCTGCAGCATCTTGTAGTTGATTATTTTGAAATGCTCCATAAGAGTGTAAACTCCATTTTGTATTGCCATAAAATATTCGTCCAGAGTCAAATTCTAAAACTCTTTCACCAAGCTCTAATACAATTACAGAGTCTCTAGAAAATGCCTGTTCTCTGGAGTCATATAGTTTGCTTGAGTTCTTCTACCGCCCAGCATACTATTAACAGCTCTTGCACGTTCTAATTGAAGTATATCTAAAACCATTTTATAGAATATAAATACAAATAATTTATAAAATTATCCACAGGCTATTTTAAGTTAGAAGAGAAACCAAAATCATAAACTAAGGAGAAATATCTAACTAACTTATACAATCATTTGTGAAAGGAAAGGTTTAAAAATAAATAATCATGTTTTGATAGTATGGGAAATGAGGCTGTTTTAGCAACTACTATTGAACTACTAAAAGAATTGATATTTCTGATTAAAAAAACATCTATGACTCCAAGAGTAAAAGAGAGGTACACTCAAATATTAGATAGATGGGTGTATGATCTAAAAACGCCTTTCATAGCAAGAAATATACCTACAGAAAAAAGAAGAGAAATGTTAAAAAACCATCAAAAAAATTTAGAAGTTTATCTTGTAAATGAAATTAAAAGAGATATAAAAGAACAGGAATGGTTTGGTGATGATGAAACAGGAAGAGAAATAGAAAAGCTCTGTGATTTAATAATAAAAAATGTGAAAAGGTTTGAGCCAAGCAAGATAACAGTTTAACACTATCTAATTTTTAATCCGGATTTAACATAAGCAGTAGTTTTTCTTTGATCAAAATATCTGCAGGAAAGTATTGAAAATATAATTAGTCCATTA
This sequence comes from Candidatus Woesearchaeota archaeon, assembly GCA_018302765.1. Classification (GTDB taxonomy): domain Archaea; phylum Nanobdellota; class Nanobdellia; order SCGC-AAA011-G17; family GW2011-AR18; genus JACPCE01. The sequence goes on along the minus strand of JAGVZG010000004.1, from coordinate 33,672 downwards.
TTACTGACATAAACAAACATGTGACTTTCTCTTATTAATTGCATATAATAACTTCCATTTTTATCTTCAGAAATTCTGACTCTTCCAATTGTTTTCATTTCTAATTCATCAGCCAAAGCAGAAATAACTTTAGAAACTAATCCACTATCAGGAATAATATCTGCAAATCCAATAACATCTAGCAACTGATAATGTCTATTGCTTTTCTGTACATACATTCTGACCGTAATTATTTATAATGCTGTCTTTAATATAAATTGGTGCACCAAACCTTACTGCAAGAGCTATAGCATCGCTTGGTTTTGCATCTATATTTAACACATTATTTCCATTCTTTAGATAAATATTTGCAAAATACAAATCATCTCTTGCATCAGTTATCTTAACCATAAATAAGCTTATATTAAAATTATTAAGAATATCAAGCATAGTATCATGCACTGTTGGTCTGAGGTCTATAGCTTTTTCTAAACCTTGTTTTATAGAATATAATTGAACTTCATGTACAGCTAAACCTATAGCGCTGCAGTTAACTTGTATAACAAGTAATTTATCTGTTAAATTAATTTTGACTTTCTTAAATCCTTCCAAAGAGAAAGGATCATTTGATAAATTCAGTTCAGGCAAGGTATAATTTAATAATTCTTCAGAATCAGATCTTTCTCCCAGTGATCTGCTTGTCTTGTAATTTATGTATAAAATAAAGATATTTAGCAATACTACTATAATAACAAATAAAAAAAATATACTCTGTCTGTAATTTGTTTTGTTTTTCATATTATTGCATAATTTGCTGCTTGTGTTATGTTCTTAACTTGTTTTATGTCTAGTTTAAGTAATTCGCTTAGTTCAGATTTTCTTGGAACATAAGCTACCTCACAATAATTTAAATTTTCTAAAGGTTTGCATTTTTTAACCTTGTCATAGCCAACTGCATAGCTTGCTGAAGGTATCAAGAATAACGATGCTTTACGCTCCTTTGCTGCCTTTGCCTTTTCACTTATTCCACTTACAATACCTATGGTTCCATTTTCATCTACTGTTCCTGTGATAAAAACAGACTGATTTATTGTTTTATTTGCCAGTGCAGCAATAGTTGCTAAAGTCATGGCAGCTCCAGCAGAAGATCCTTCTATAGTGGAAGCATTGGCTTTTATTCTATATACAACATCCAATGATGAAAGGGCTATTCCAGTAAAATTAGAGGCAACCTTAGAAGCAGTTCTTGCACTAAATTGAGTTAAGTAATCTGCCAATACATCATTTATATTAACCAAAACTAATCCGCTGCCAGGTTTTACTTCAACAGCAACTATTGCAGACACACCTCTGCCTTTATCGTCTAAGCCTACAATAGATATTTCTTTATACATCAAACCATTTATTGTTCTGTTTGCTTCATTTACAATTTTTTGTTTAGAATTTATAGAAATTCCTAGCACAATGCCTAAGACAAATATAATTATAATAGCGCTTGCTAGAACTAATACCTTATTTTCCATAAAAATTATGTAAATATATAGAATTTAAATCTATTGTTCCATTAAACTTTTGCACTATATAAATTCTTAAATATGAATTTTATAAATGAAAAATTAATGTCTAAAATAATATTAGAAGTTGATCCAGATTTAGTAGATCAAACTGATATTTTTAATGACAGATTTAAGGAGATATTTAGATTGTTATATCAAAGTAAAGAAAGACGCGAATTTACAGATTACAAAAATTTAGAAGCTTTACTAGTTGAATTAAGTAGTTTAGATGGCAGAAGAGAAAAAGAGTTATTGTTTAGTCTGGCTGAAATTACAATACAACCAATAATTTTGCCATATACTATTACTGAAGCAAAATTATATTATCATGCAAATCCTTTTAGACCAAGTAGAGCTCTTAAATATACAACGTGTGAAATATTAATAAGAAGAGGAAAACCTACAGTAGTAATAAGTTTAGTAAAATACTTGGAATAAAATTCATATTAAAAAATAATAAACTTAATAATTATTTTTCTCTTCATAATAAATAAAGCCAAGTCCAAGCAAACCAACAAGACAGAAAAATAAAGTATATCCATTTGCAGCATCTCTAATATTTTGATAATCATCTATAGCATAGACACCCCTTATTAGTTCAGGATCAACTTTGTAATTAATAACATATTCATTTGTTACGCCAGCTTTGTCTTCCAATTTTAAGTCGATTTCATTTCTTTGTTTTCTAGACTCTTTCATTCTTTCACAAATTCTATCATAACCTCCATGTCGGTTTAGATAACTATGTAATTCACGTTGCTGCATATAAAACTCTAAGTTGATACCAGAATTGCACATACCCAAAAACAGTCCAGCAAATGCTGAAAATTTTCCAAGTGATTTAGGTTCCATATAAAATAAAATAACGAAAAATCTATAAATATTCTTATAAGTCTTTTTTATTCTTTAAATACATTAACAACTCTTTGCTTATTATGGGCTTGCCGTTCTCAGAAACATACCTATAAGGCAGATTAGCCTCTTCCTGAAGCCTGCCTTTTTTAAGAACAATAGAAGGATTGTCAATGAATTTTATGTCATTTAAGCCAGTTCCTTTGCTTATAATTTTTGTAACTAAAACTGCTGTGTCTGTAGACATTTGTTTTTCTGTTAAATTTCTTACTTCAACACTTCTTAATTTAGAAGTCAGATATTTATTAGTTCTTCCTTGTTCTGGAAAGTCTCCTAAAATTCCTCCAAATATAAAATAATCAAAATTCTTTGCCTCATTAACTTTCAGGGTGTCTTTTGCTTTAGGGTCTAATAAACAAGCATTTTTTAAGTTTAATTTTAAAGCACTTTCTCTTTTTACTTCTCCCAAATTTTTGAGTTTTTTAATATCTGCAGGATTCTTGACATTGGTAAAAATCAGATTTTTCTTGCCAACAATTCTCGAAATATGTCTATATTCTATTAAGCACCAGTCATAAAGCTTTTCTGTTAAGTGTTCTATTACAAATTTCATCTTTTTAATTTTAAAGCTATAAATGCAAAAAATAACATAAATATAGGGACAAATATAAACAATCCTTTAAAATCAAAATAAATAAGTATTGTAGAATAAATTAATGGTGCTATTATATTACTTAAATGTGAAGAACTTTTGTATATTGGATAAAATTTATGTTCATCTTCTTTGCTTCTTAAGTGCTTGAAGAAATAAGTTTCCAATAAAGGTTCTATAAATGCTGCACCAATAGTTGCAAGGCTGATTAACATAATTTTATAGAAAGGACTTATTAAATTGCTGAATAGAGTTATTACTGCAATTATTATAAAGCCAGTAAATATATATTTTCTAAATCCATGGCCATCTGCTAGTTTTCCAATTGGAATCTCAAGTAATATTAATGGAATAGCTGATAAAAACATCGCAAAGCCTATTGTATTTGGAGAAAACCCTGAAGCATTTGCATAAAGAGGGAGATATGTATAAATAATATTCCACCACGCGAATAAACCGAATGATAGCAAATATAATACTAATAGATCTTTATGTTTTAAATAATCAAATAAATTAATTTTATGATTGTCATGTGTTGGCCCTTCTTTTAATGGAATAAAAAATAAAATTATAGCTAAAAGTAACTGTGGAACAGCAGAAAATATAAACACAATATCAAATGAATATGCAGTTGCTAATAAACCGCCTAACAAAGGGCCTATTAACCAGCCAAAATTAGAAATTGTAAAATATTGTCCTTCAGCTTTGCCCATTGTAGATCTGGAACTATATTCTCTGACAAATAAGCCAATTGCAAGATACGTAGATAGTAAAAAGAATGTTCTTATAATTTCTAATATAAGAAATTGTTTTATATTAACTAAAACTGTAAATATTATTTGAGTGATAGCTAGGCCTAAAAATCCAACTTTGACTAAAGTTAATTTTTTAATTTTTATAAACAACTTTGGAATCAAAAAACTGTAAACTACTAGTAAAACACCTACAAATGCACTTACATATCCAACCAATGCATTGCTTGAGACAAAACTTTTTATGTATAAAGGAAATATAGGCATTAGCATTGAGGTCGCTATAGAACTTATAAGAACAATAAATGTAAGGTAATAAATGCCTTTAAATGGCATAAATATTTTTGGAGTTTTAAGCATCTATTAAAGAAATTTAAGTTAAATATAAATATTGTTGTTAGTAAACTTTAAATAGGAAGCTCATAGTTTTTTATTTATGGGCCCGTAGCGCAGCCTGGAACCTTTCTTAGGAAGAAATGTTCACGAAAGAAGGTGGGCTAATAGCGCATCTGCCTTCTAGCTATATGGAAGCTAGCAGAGGGTCGCGAGTTCAAAAGAACTTTTATTTGAAAGAAACGTTCATGAAATTCTCGTCGGGCCCGCCATTAATTTTTGTATTTAGGTACAATAAGTTAACATTTGATATGTAATAAAACTAAATTTGTTTGGCATTTAAAATTGTAGTTTATTAATCTAAAATTAAAAATATTTTCTCTCTCTTTATTCCTAAGGGATTTGTTCCAGCGCCACTAATTTCCTCAAGTATTTCTCCAGCTTCTCTGTAAACAACTTTTGCAGTTTCAATCTGTTTTCTTATTGGTGGTTGCAGTAACAAATCATCAACAGCTCTGCTTATTTCTAATGCACTAATAGATCTATAGTCAGCCAATTTATTTTTAACGTAAGCAATATCCTTATCACTTAAAACTCCAGCTCTTTTTTCTCTTTTGTCCAAAACCCTTTCAACTAATTTAGCTTCTCTAGGCATAGTCTTCAAATATTCAGGTAATAACTTAAAATGAATTTCATCAACAACCTTTCTTACTACATCACCAGGTGCATATTCTAATTTTTCAGCCCATATCTTATAATCACTTTCTTTTACTTCGCTATCAACTGGCAAGCTTTTTTCTAAATACATTCTAAGTAAATCAGCTCTTTCTTGAGTAATTAATTGACCAACAACATCAACATATCTGAATCTTCTTAATATTCCACCAGTAATTAATGTTGGCTTATTTGTCATTGCCATAGTAATAATTCCATTATAGTCACCCATGCCGTCCAAAACTTCAAGTAAAATGTTTTCTATTTGATGCATATCTGTTGTTACTAAAGATCCACTTTCTCCTCTAGCAAACCAGCCATCAAATTCATCAAGAACTAAAACTACAGGTTTATCTTCTCTTCCTTCTACATATAATTTCTTAGCAGCGTCGTAGATTCTTTTTACATTGTTTACAGATTCATGTAAGTAAGCTGTTAATGTGCTTGCTACACTTACACTAGCTCCTATGACTCTTTTATCTGCGCAAATTGCCCTAGCAAGTTCTGTTTTACCGCAACCATAAGGACCTATTAAAAGAATATTACTTCTCACCTTGCGACCAGGAGCGCTTAGAGTCATAATACGGCTATAAACACCAGTTTCTACGATTTCCATTAAATGATTCTTAGCTCTATCAAAACTACTGCCAATAACTTCTTCTAATTTGACATGGGGCGTAGGTTTTCTTTCAAAACCAAACATACCAATAGCGCCTTGAACGCCTTCATAATACTCATTTTCATCTCTTCTGTCTTGTCTTAATTTCCTTGTTGCACTAGGCGTAAGCACTTCATGAATGTCTGCTCTTAACTCTACTCCTCTAAGAACTGTTTCTTTAGCAATTCTTTCTTTTTCTTCTATAGCATTGTCTCCTTCTATTTTTGTTAGCCTGTTTAATGTTTCGTATAAAGTTCTAAGCAATTCACTTCTTAATTCAAAGAATTCTCTTTCACGCCTATTTTCAGGAAAAATATCATCAGGATTCTGAATAATACTATCAAAGTCAGTATCTTCAATCCTTTTAAGATTTCTAAAAACAATTTTGTTATCATGAGTTAAAGCTTCTTCCATTTTGTTATCCATTTCTAACAAAGACATTATAGGTAATTCTCTGCATTTAGGTTCTATAGTATTGGCACAACAACGTCATAGTAAATTCTTAGGCCAGAAGCTACTTCTGCAAAGAATTTTTTCGGATCTTTTATATATTCTAATATTTTCGGACTAGAGAAAGCAATAATATGATCTACTGAGTCACTAACACCAAAATTACTTACCTCTCTCAGTTTTTTATTTCTTCCTTTTTCTCTAACTGTACGTTCTTTGTATTCAGGCAATTTTTCCATTATACTTAACATAACTTCTGTAAGTACAGGATTGCCATCCATTAATTTAATCTTAGTATATTTTGCCCTTTGTTCTTCTTCACCAACAACTAAAATCCTTGCTGTTTGCAATTTTGGAGTTTCATTAGATTTAACAAAACGGTCTCTTAGATATTTATTATAAGCAGCAATTTCATTATACAGCAAACCAACTAATTGTGGAACATTTAATTTTGTTTCTATGAAAGTTCCTAAAACAATGCCAAGTAAGTCATGTGCTTTTAAAGCAGTACGCATATCTCTAGCGTCGCTATGCTCGTTGTCAAAGTTTACATGTTCAATTTTTCCATTAAAAGGTGGACTATTAAAAGCATCAATTACCCCTAAATAATTATTTATGCCTTTCAATACTGTTTTTTTAACTAAATCATAATTTTCAATTATAATATTCCCAAACATACAGTTGCCTAAACTGTCACTTAAACTGTAATCAATATCATCAAATACATTGAATGCATCCACAAGAGTTTTTCTAGCTCTTTTAAGCGGTTGAGTTTGTTTTTTTAATTCCGTACACAAATCTTCTAAAGTTTTTGCACTCGTTTCAATATCAGATGCTACTCTAAGCATTTCCATATCGAAGTGCAATCCTACTTTCTTTACTCTTGACATAGTTAGCTGGAACAAATATATGATTTATAAATATTACTATTATACAGTGGTGTTATAAATCAACGTACTATCTATTCACATAAAATCAAAGAAAACAAATTAATGGTTATGTTTTAAGCTCTTCTTTATTATTCCAGAAGCAGTTTTTATTGCTAAATAAGTTCCAGAAACTATAACTACAGGAATAACACCCATAATTGCAGCAGAAGCCCCTGCAGTTGCTAGTAAAGCAGTGTCATTGTCTGTTAAAAATGTAACAACTTTATGCATTACTGAAGGAGGTGTTTTAGAAGAGTCCATTTCCAAAACTATTTTTCCGTTTTTAAAAATTTTAATCCACTGGTTTTCTTCGCTGACTAATATTGCAGTGGAATTCCTAATGTAACCCGTAATTCCAGTCGCTGCGGCATGCTTTGTTCCATAGCCAGGGAGTGCTTTTGACTTAAGTATTCTTGCACCAAATGCTTCCAAAGTTCCGTCATCATGAACCAAGAAAGCGCCGTCAAGCTCAGCTAGTTTTAATATTAATTCTTTTGATCCTCTTTCAAATATTTTATGGCTTTCTATAACTTGAGGATATAATAATTCATAAATACCTTTAAAATTACCTTCAGGGGCAATAATAAATAGTGCACCCAGCTTTCTTTTTGCTATCTCTTTGCCAATTTCAAGCAAAAAATTATACACTTCCTCTTTTTTACTATGTTTATGCATAATCTACATATATTTTAATAAGTTATATTTAAATCTGTTGGTGTTTTTTTGAAAAAATTACGCATTTGCCAACTGGAAAAAAAACTGAAATATTTTGTAACTTTTGTTATTAATTGGTATAATTTCTTAAAGAAAATCTATTTAAATAATAATGTGGTTTGTTTCTTTGCGCGCGGGTGGCCCAACGGCAAGGCAGTTGCCTGCAGTTTGCTATTATGAACTAATAGCTATAATAAAGAAGACAGCAACAGATTGGGGGTTCGAACTAAACTTCCTTAACAAAAAAGTTTACGAATTTCCCTCCCCGCGCTGTCATAGTCATGTCTAAAGCCCTAGTGCACTAAATAATATAAATGGAAGCGAAGGAGAACACTAGCAATGGTAAAGATAGTAGAAATACTTGAATAACTATTGTTTAGTAACTAAAAAGGGAAGTTTTATATACTTTTTTACAAAACTTAAAATTATGGCAAGAAATTTGTTGTTGGTGAGTAATTCAAAAACAAGAGACCAGCCTAAAGTTTTTCTTGGTTATTGTGAAAATCAAGTAAAGGAGCATTTTGATGGTGTTAAAAATATTTTATTTATTCCTTATGCTGAACCAAACGCTGTAGATCGTGTTATTATCGAAAAGCTGAAGGCTAGTGGTGGAGAATTGAGTATTCCTAGTTCAGAAGAAAGAAGAAATACATATACTGAATTACTGCAAGCTCGTTTTAGACAGATGGGATTTGAATTAAAGAATATTCAATATGCAGATAGTGTTATTGAGGCTATAAGAGAAGCTGAAGGTTTTTATGTGGGCGGAGGAAATACTTATGATTTGTTAAGAACATTAGATTGTACTGGGGCAATTGGGGCTCTGAGAGAAAGAATATCTCAAGGTGTACCTTATCTTGGAGTTAGTGCAGGTACAGTTGTTGCTGGGATGAATATATGTACTTCTAATGATAATTCAAAACCAAATTCAGATTTAGATGCCTTGCAATTTGTTCCATTTAATATTAAACCTCATTACTTGGAAAGGGTTGAAGTAACAGATGGACAACGTGCAAGAATTATGGAAATTTCTCCTGAAGTTGTAGCTTTACTTGATCATCAGGGAGAATCTCATCTTGACAGAATAATGGAATTTCATCATCATTTTCCATATACTGTTGTAGGATTAAAAGAGGGAGCAATGCTTAAAGTAGAAGGATATGATGTTAAATTATTAGGTACAAGTAATGCAAGGGTTTTTAGAAGAGAAGCATTTGTTAATTTTTATGAGCTTCCTGAAATTTATAATCCTGGAGATTCTTTAGATTTTCTTATTAGAAATGCTCCAAAAGAAAAAGTTTCATCAAGAGAGGTTTTACATGAAGCATTTACTGGACCAGGGTCATGGTTGGCAAGTTTAGATCCTATTTCAAGACATTTATATCTTACAGGAGGGTAATTTTATTTTTTCTTGAATTTTAAAGTACAAGAATTAATGCAGTATCTTTTTCCAGTTGGTCCAGGCCCATCGTCAAATAAATGTCCTAAATGAGACTTGCATTTTTTACAGATAACTTCAATTCTATGCATTCCATAGCTGTTGTCTTCCTTAAGTTCAATGTTTTTTTTATTAGCATCACTAAAACTTGGCCATCCAGTTCCAGAATCAAATTTAGTATCAGAAGAAAATAATTTAGTGCCACAAGCCCCACACGTATAATCTCTTTTATCTTTATTACGCAATAATTTTCCTGTAAATGGAATTTCAGTCCCTTTTTCTCTCATAACATGATATCTTTCCCTAGTCAGTTTCTTCTTCCATTCATTTTCTGTTTTAGGGATTTTCATATTCTTAAATGACAAAGTATAGAGTGTTTTTTATAATATTTTTGATGATATTCTTCAGCAGGGTAAAATTCTTTAGCCCTAACAACTTCAGTGACAATTTTCTTACCTAATTTTTTCCTCATATTCTTCTTTAGAATTCAAAGCTAATTTTTTCTGTTTCTCATTTAGGTAAAAAATAGCAGACCTGTATTGACTTCCTATGTCAAGGCCTTGTCTGTTTAATGTGGTTGGATTATGACCATTCCAAAAAATTCCCAACAACTTTTCATAACTAAATTTTTCAGGATCAAATTCAATTTGTATTGCTTCTGCATGTTTTGTTTTTCCAGAGCAGACTAGTTCATAACTAGGATTTTTATACTCTTTAAGTCCGCCAGTATACCTAACAACAGTATTTAATACACAATCAACTTTGTCAAATGCCTCTTGTACGCCCCAGAAACAACCTGCAGCAAAAACCGCTTTTTCTTTTTTCATAATTAAACTATGTTAATTAATTATAAATAATTAATGATATTATTTAAATCTGTAAATTACATTCTCAAAATCAACAATTTTACAATTTTTAATCTTTATACCTTCATTCTCTAATAATATTCTTTTGACCTTTAAACCATTGGCAAAGCCATGCAAATGTCCTTGGGAATCTACAATATTATGGCAGGGAACAATAGGAGAATAAGGATTTTTGTTTAGTGCATTTCCAACAGCCCTGTAAGCTTTTGTTCCAAGTTTCTCAGCTAGAATTTTATAAGTACTGACTCTTCCTCTAGGTATTTCCTTGCATAAATCCCAGACTTTTTCATTAAAACTCATAAAAAGAAAAATAATAAACTAAAATAAAAATCTATCTGGTTCTGAATAACCAGACAAGGCAGCCTATAATCAATACAACTAACAATAAATCAACTAGTAGCCATACTGAAGTAGGAACTCCAAATTCTGACTTATTGAATTTGTCAAAAAGTCCTTTTTCTGTATAAACTCCAGAGCCTGTAAATACTAAATTATCATCTGTTGAACTTTGTACACTAGTGCTTTTCTGTACTTGTGTTGCAGCAGAACAACCCTGTAAAACTAATGTCACTTGTGAATTTGTTTCTTGTCCACCATATCTAACTCTTAAGGTTACTGGATATGAACCATCTTTTGCATTTTCTGGAGTATTAAATGCAAAATCTAAGGCTCTTGTATTTTCATCTTCATCTTCTTTTAGTTCAAAGGATTGAGAATTCAGACTTAATCCAAGTTGGGTATTAAATACGTCTAAAACAACATTTTCATCATTATCACCAACGTTCTTCAGCAATGCATTTCCAACAACTCTGTCGCCACATGCAACAATTGCAGGAGATAATGTTGGATTATTTATAGTAACTTTATGATCTGGAACACTAACGTCTAAATTAACATCATCGCTTTTGCACATTAAATCATCATCGTCATTATATGCTTTTACATATAATTTGACATCGTCATCTTTAACGTCATCAAAATTTAATTTAAACTTAAATACCTCAGTGTCATCATCATTAATGTTCTTTGAAATAACATAACTGTCTAATTTTTTATCTTTGTCAGTATTGTATAACAATGCTTCAATCTTTACATCCATATCATCATTATCCTTGTTTTCAACTTCTAAATCAACATTAACTACGTCGCCTGATTCAAAATCATCATTGTCGTCTGGCTTGTTTATATTCAATCCTATCTTGTCACTTTTTGAATTTAGTTGGCAAGATAGAGGTTTTACGTTCAACTTAAGGTTATATTCCTTTGCTCTGAATTCAGTAGATTCAATCTTTATAACACCATCTAGTACAGATTCATCAAAACCAGAATCAACATCAAATAAAAATCTTATAGTTGCAGATTGTCCAGGTAATAAAGAACTAATAGGTGTTGGATTTGATATATCTACAGTGTCGTCATCATTGTCTTCTAAATCAGGAAATATTGCAAGTGCTCTTAAATTAGTTAATGGAACGTTACCTATATTTGTTAGCAATAAACTTAATTCATTTTCATCCTCGCCACTTTCTAAGTTAACAGATAATGAGTTTAGTTCAGCGTTGTTAAACTTTACGCTAAGAGGTGATAGCAAATTAAAGCTATAAGTTTTAGAATCTGTGCTTACTCCATCAAAGTCTACAGTTAGGGTTGCTGTGTAAGTGCCTGGTTGTCCTTGTGGTAATTGTATTGATAAACTTACTACCCTGGAGCCCATTGCTCCTAATGGACCAAGTCCTGAATTTGCATTTTCTAAAACAACGTTATTTACATCTAAAACATTACCAGCAGAATCTCTAGGATCTGTTGTTGTAACTTTTATAGGATCTAAAGGATTGACTCCTATATTTGTTAGATTAACGTCTAATCTAATATTACCACCAGGTGAAACTGAGGAACTTACAGAAACAATATTCATATTTAAGTTACCTGCAGCATAAACATTGAAAGATAGAACTAACATAAATAATAATACCAAAATAAGTTTTTTCATTACTTCTGCCTCCCAAATTGTTGCTATTGTTGAGTCATAACTCTTATTTAAATGTTTTGGAAGCTGATTTTACAAAAATAAATTGAATTTATAAGAATAATTTTACAATTATTATTACATCTAATAAAACAAAATTACCATCTTCTAATATTTCTTAAATAATAATTTTGATATTTTCTTACAGCCCTTACATGAGTAGTAAATCTAGCAAAGCGAGCAGGAGTTCCCCTATTATAAGCAGATAAAGCTGTATCCCAAGAACCATATTTGTTATACAAAACTCTCAAATATCTAGCGCCAGCATCAATGCACTTTACAATGTCAAAACGTTCATCAAGTCTAGCTAAAGTACCGAGATTAAATTTATATTTGTTTACTAGAGATCTTAATTCTCTTCCATGATTTCTATCAACTCCAGTTGCTCTAGAACTTCCGTATACTTTAAGACCCATTGTCCTTGCAGTTCCAGGTTGAAACATCATTAGACCAACCCCTCCATCATCTCTTGAATTTAATTTTAAAGGATCGCCTTCACTTTCTCTCATTATTAGACCAGCAAGTATGCCTCTTTCTATACCGTATCTAGCTTCAGCCGCAGATATTTGTTTATTCCATCTATAAGTTCTTTCAAATTTTCCTTGTATAGAACCAGATTTAGTTGACATTGCTGCAGCAGGTAATTGACTTGCTTCTAAGATATTTGGAGTACCTGTAAGAAACCCAGCTAAAGCAGTACCAACTAAAAATTTCTTTCCAAAAAATAATTTCTTAGAAGCATATCCAGAAAACCCCCCAAGTAAGTGATTTCTTGGACTTATTTCACCAAAAGCAGATTTTAAAATTTGAAGAATTTTCATAATTTTCAAATTTAAAAAATTAACATTGACTCCTTGTCTAATCAATTGATTTATTTTAATACTATCTGAATTATTTCTTGCTTCATAGATTTCTTCAAGTAAAAATTTTAGTTCAAGTATATTTTGCGAGAATTCAGATAAATCTTCCAATCTCAAAGAATCGTCAAAATTTATAAATGCAATATCATTTTTCAATTTAATTAGATTATCTCTGCTGAATAAATTCCAGTTTATATTCTCTAATTCTTTTAAAATTTTAATTAAATAATAAAATTGGTTATTAAGTAAGTCATTATGTTGATATAGCTCAATATCTTTTAGTTTTAAATAAGATAAAAAATATTTAATTCTTATTAACTTGGAGACTTCTTTCCTTAATTTTCCTATTTTTGTAAAAGTTATATTTAACACCATTTTCAAAAGTTAATCTTTGTAACTCTTAATATTAAAATTCCTGATATGTAACCTATCAAAGCACCGCTAATAACGTCAGACATGAAATGAGCACCTAAGTACATTCTTGAAAATAAAATCAAAATTCCAATAGCAAGCCATAACCATTTTATTTTTGGAAATAATTTGTCTATCAAAACTAAGGGTGCAAAAACAGCTGCAGCATGTCCGCTAGGAAAAGCATGGTTGTTATTAATTTCTAAAACAGGAACAAGTGGTCTTGGTCTAGCAACTAAATATTTTAAAATAGTAACAAGACCTAAAACCAGAACCAGCGTTAGCCATAAAACTGGAATGTATTTTCTACTTTCTTTGTCAGATACAAAAAGTACCGTTGTTAGAACAATTACAGAAAATGCACTTCCCATGAATGAAATAAAATGTATGATACTATTTAATGAATTTATACGATGACTTACAACAAAGTTGACAATCTGCTTGTCAAACAATATACTAATTATTAATAAAAATAATCCAATTCCTATAATAAATCCTTTTTTCATCTTTTATTTCTTAATCTTTTTATTATAAAATATAATATAGTAAAAACCAAAATCAAAATTATTGCAAAGTCAAGTTCTGTTGATAAACTATGTATCATGTCCCAGTTTTCACCAAGTTTAAATCCAAGAAATGCCAAAACCATATTCCAAATAGTTGCACCAATTAATGTATAAATACTAAATTTTTTTAATTTCATTTCTGCTATGCCTGCTGGTATAGAAATAATATGCCTTACTACAGGAATAAATCTGCTGACTAAAACTGCTCTTTCTCCAAATATGGCAAAAAATCTTTCTGTTAATTCAAGGTGGTGTTTATTTAATAAAAAATATTTTCCGTATTTAATAACTATAGGTCTGCCAAGATATTTTCCCATATAATAAGATATTAAAGATCCGAATAATGATCCAAGAGAGCTTGCAATTAAGACTCCTAAAAAAGTAAATTTGCCGCTGTAAATTAAAAAACCAGCAAAGGGCATTACAACCTCACTAGGTATTGGAAATATCATACTTTCCATAGCCATTAATATAAAAACACCAAAATATCCAAAAAAAGATACTGCACTAAGAATCATATTGGCTAGGTATTCAACTATCATAAAATTTCAATCATTTTTCAGTATAAAAATATAGCGAAACAATTTTATATTTAGATAAGTAGTTATTTATAATGAAATATCCTCATAATTTTTTAATTAGGTTTGTCTTGTGCTTTTTGCCTCCAGCTGTATTTTCATTGCTATTTACACAAATAACTATTTATTTTTCTTATATAATGCTATATGTTTATAATCCAATAATAGAAGGCAATATACTTTCAATTAAAGATCTAAAATTTGAATTTGTGGATGCGTGCATAATTCCTTACGCGTATTATTTCTTTTGGGGTTTGTGCTTGTTTACAAAAGATATAATGCTAAAAACAAGAATAAAAATGGTTGTTTATGGTTTTGCAATGATATTTGCAATGAATGTAATTAGAATTGTGCTTGTTATTTACCTGGCTATTAACCATGGATTGGTTTGGTTCAATATTATACATATGTTCTTCTGGAAATTTTTGTCAGGAGTTTATGTTGCATTAGTCTGGATAATACTTATAAAAATTTATAATATTAATAGTGTACCATTTTACGATGATCTTAAAACACTATACAAACTAACTAAAAATAAATAGGATAATCAGCAACAGGCAAACCATCATACATACCAGAATTTTTGTTATTTGTTCTTTCTTTTTCACAAACTGATTGGCATATCAAGTGTGCAGAACATAATTCTTCTTGTGTTAATCCCAAATTTCTTATTAAAGCGCTATAAATTTTACTAGGCATAAAAACATAATTTCCTTGATTTTTTCCAAAACCTTCTGCATCAGATCTAGATATTAATCCCATAGAATTTAACAATTTAGAATTATCAAAATCATGGTGAGTAATCCATCTAAAATATTTATGTCTTCTATTCCATAAAGCAACAACTCCAGCTTTTCTTTTATAATAATCTTGAATTCCAAATCTAT
Organism: Candidatus Woesearchaeota archaeon; assembly: GCA_018302765.1. Taxonomy (GTDB): domain Archaea; phylum Nanobdellota; class Nanobdellia; order SCGC-AAA011-G17; family GW2011-AR18; genus JACPCE01. Next base: position 18,451 of record JAGVZG010000004.1, on the reverse strand, counting down.
TTGTTAAATAAAATGCATCATTAAAATAAGCATTATGTCTTGTAGTTTCATTGAAAAATCAAGGTACAAGAATTTTTTCAATTAAACCTTGTTCTTGATTTAATAGTGATTTATCATTATCTGAAACTGTTTCCCAAATATTATCTAAAAACTCAATAGTCTCAAATCTAACCAATTTTTCACTTTTTCTGCTAAGTAAATCACTTAGAGAATATTCCTTTTCATCTATTTTAAACGTTTGCATAAAATTCAAATAAATTTTCAATTTATAATGTTTTATACTAATTTTACTTGCTGCATACCTAATCACAAAAATTATTCTGTTCCAGAACCTTGCAAAGCAATTATGTCTTCAGTAGTTAATTTCTTTTTAATTTTTAACTTTTCTTCCACAGCTTTTATTTTATCTTTAATAAAGCTCTTTTCCTTTTCTTCCTTTTCTATCTTTTTAGCCTCTTTATCCTTACTAAACAAAAGCCTGAGAACCTGGAATTCTTCCATTTTATTTTTTACATCATTATTAGTATTGGAATATTCATTTTTATGATCTATAAACCTCTGGAAAGCATCTTCTTGTTCTTTCTTTAATTCTGTTATTTTTTTAGAAAGTTCCATAAATACTTCATAACCAGTATCTTTTGTTATTTCCTGTATTTTTCTATGAAATTCATCAGCCTTTTTCTTTGATTCCCTTATTTCCTTTTCAAGATGGTATGCTTTTTCAGCTATTTGTCTTACTTCAGTTGTTTCTTCATAAGCCTTTTTTAATTTCTTTATTTCTTCCATTAATTTTTTTTCTTTATCAAAATTTGTTTCTATTTCTACTTTTTTTTCCAGCTCATTAATTTTCTGTTGAATCTTTGTAGGATCAACCTTAATGTTATATTTCTTGAAAGCATTAGATTTTTCTTCATTAAGATTTCTTATATTTTTAATTAACCTTTGTACTTCATAATTGTATTTGTCTCTTTGTTCCTTAAGTTGTTGCAGTTCAACATTCTTTCTGTCTTTCTCTGCTTTTATTTCTTTTATTTTCTGAATCAACTCATTTAGTTCTTTCTTAAGATCCTCTTTTTTCTTGAACCAGTACTCTTTCTTTTCATTTATCTCATTCAATCTTGTTTTAAATTGAGAAATATCTGCCTGAACTTTTTTATAATTCTCTAAAGTTACATTTGACATAAAATTAGGAAAAATTCTTTATTTTTAAGTCTATTGGATGATTATTTCCTATAACAACAAATTATTTATATTAAGAAAAAAATAAGTAGCTATGTCAAAAGCATTTTATCAAAAAATTAATAGAATCTTATCATAGATTTTCTACAGATAAAAATAATATTGAAGCAGCAAAATTTTTAATATACAGGTACGGCTCTAACGAACAATTTTTATATCAAGAAGATTTCCAATAAAACCAATGCCTACATTTGAGGAAATAAGAGGTATTGCAAATGAGAAATTAGCAGGATTGAAACATTCAGTTTTAATATTAAAAACAGATACGCTCTAGGGAACTGGAAAAGGCAATATCTGCATCATGCTTCCGCAGGATGAGCATTTCATAAGTATATCAACTAATTCTAATGAAGGAAGAGATATAGTAATAAGCACTCACTGGCGTGAAAAATTACTTGAAGATGAATCAATTATGCAAAAATATATTGAGTTTACAAAAACTTATTATGAAAAATTAGAATTAAAGTAATTTAAAAAATTAAAAAAAGAAAAAGATTTAGCCGAATAAACCAGCTAGTCCAACAGCAGCTTCTTCTTCAGATTTCTTTTCTTCCTTCTTAGCAGCAGGTGCATGTCCACCACTAGGAGCACTTCCGCCAGCAGGTGCAGCAACAGGCGCTGCCATCATAGGAACAGCTGCTTCTTTTATGGCTGCATCAATATCAACCCCATCTAAAGCAGCAACTAAAGCTTTAACCCTTCCGTCTTCAGGTTTTACACCAACAGCTTCTAAGACTTTTTTAACATTTGCTTCATTTACATTTTGTTTAGCGCTATGTAATAGCATCGCAGCATATATATATTCCATTTTGTTTACCTCCATTAGTATTATTTCTTCTTCATTTTTTCATCTTGAACTTTTTTCAAGACATCTTTAGCCATCTTTTCTTCCAGCTCAAAGTTCTTGTCTTTAATTGGCAAATCATGGCTTTTAGCAAGTTTCTCATCTTGCAGTCTTTTCAAAACTGCCTGAGCTACTTCTTCATCCTTGTTAATATCTAGATCTTTACTTCTTTTTTCTTCTTTATTATCATGTTTGAAAAACTCTTCAGGTAAATTAAGTTTGCTTTTTAGAGATTCCATCTCAATATTTGCTTTTGCAACCTCTTTCTTAACATTTTCACTAGTTAATATCTTTCTGGAATCTGCAAGGCTATTGCTGTCAAGAAATGATTTTTTAATCAATAACACAATATTGTTCTTTGTTGGATAAGCAATGTTAAATGATAAATTAAATGCACTCTTAGCAGCAAATTTAATATTGTTTAGATAACCTTGTTCATCAATATTTAATATATCTTTAGTAAATATGATTCCATTTTCCAGTGCAGCTAATAAATTAATTCCAATCTCCATTGGTTCTATTCCTAATCTTGTCAGAATATTAGCTAGTTGTTGTGTTATTAATTCACCTTCTTTGACAACAACAGTATCTTCCTTTACAGCAACCTTGCCTTCAACAACTCCAGCTTTAATACCAATCTGGCCAAGTTCGCCCATAATTGGACCTGGTGGAAATGGCGTAGGTCCGGCAGGAACTATAATATCATTAGGAGCATTTTGCCCGCCTTTAGCAGGAGCAGAACTCTTTGATTTCTTTAAAACCCTGGCTAGTTTGAAAGGGCTGTCATTAGTTAATAATAAAGCAGGCATACCTCTTATGTGATTTCTCAATTCACCCAAACCATTTATCTTGTCTTTTAGCTCATCAAAAACAATTTTTATTAGTCTTGCTTTTGACATTGTTATTAAAACTGAATCTTTAATACTGCTTCTTAATTTTTGCAGCTGAACAGAAGGCATATTTGTCATATCCGCTATAGCTATAATTTTGTATTTTTGAAGAAGATTTTTTACCCTATTTACTTCATTTTTCTTATATTGTGAAATATGGGGTTTATGGCTATTCATTTTTTCTGTTTAACTTGTTCTCCTATTTTTATTATTGGACCCATTGTAAATTTAATTGCAGTATATTTGATATTATTTTTTTCTTGTGGAAGTTTTGATAATAAAGTATTATAAACTGCTAAGACATTATCTGCTAAATCTTCATCCTTCATTGATTCAATACCAATAGATGTCTTAACTGAAGTTTCATTTTTGGTTTGTAATTTTACAGTATTCTGCAGTTTGTTTGCAATTGGTTCCAGGTTTGAAATACTACCAGGAACTACACATCCTGCTTTAGGATTTGGCATTTTGCCTCGTGCACCAAGAACTTTACCAAAAGTAACTGCAACTTGTGCCATTATTTCAACTTGTGCCACAAAAAAATCATTAGAATTAGCCAATTTTTTTTGTTCTTTTTTATTATTAATCCACTTTGCAAATTCATCTTTTGTTACAACATTGTCAAATACCCCTTTGGCTTTTTGAGCTAATTGTGCATCAACAAAAGCACACAATTTTAATTTTTTGCCTCTAGGATGTGGGAGCTGTAAATATAAATCAACTTTATGTTCTGGTTTTTTCAAATCTAAATTTTGTAGATTTATTACTAAATCAACAGATTGTGAGAAATTCTTTTTAGGTGATTTTTCTCTTAATTCTTTTATAGATTTTAATACTTCTTGCTTTTCCATTACATCCTCCTACAATAAAAGTAGTAATCACGGATATAGTTTGGATTTACAATTACTTTATAAATATTTTGGCTAGTTTTAGAATAATACAAAAAAGAAAGTAAATCTTATATATTACTAAAAAAACTCAAAAATAATGAAAAATGTAAGCAATGGTTCTATAGTAGATGTTGATTACGAAGGAAGAACAGAAGATGGTAAATTATTCGATACTTCTAAAGCAGACGTAGCAAAGAAAGAAGAAACTTTTCAAGAGCAAAGAAATTACGAACCTTTGCATATAACTGTGGGCCAAGGAATGTTGATTAAAGGATTTGAAGCTGCTTTAATAGGCATGGAAGAAGGTCAGGAAAAAACTGTCAAAATAAAAAGTGATGACGCCTATGGCGAAAGAAAACAGGAATTAATAAAAACTTTCCCAAAAGACCAAGAAAGAGATGCAGAATTGAAAAAAGGAATGGTTGTTCTAGTTAATGTAGAAGGCAGGCAGATACCGGCATTAGTAACTGAAGTTTCTGATAACATTTCTCTAGATTTTAATCATCCATTAGCTGGAAAAGATCTAACTTTTAAAATAAAAGTAGTAAAAATAGAAAATTAATATAAAAAAACTTAAATTTCTCAATTAAATAATATTAAATTCGGAAAATTTTATAGTAAATTTGAAAATTTTAGTTATAGTTTTTTCCTTTAAGAATAGAAATTCACAAATTCATAAAGTGCTAGAAAACTATATAAGTATATATTGCAATAAAAAATAGAGGTGATATTATGGTAGAATTAAATACAAAAAAAGTTGCTTTGTCTTTTGGTATTTTATTTGCAGTACTGCATGGTGTAGGTTCACTTGTAGTATCTAGTTACATGAAATACTGGCAGTGGGCGCATTTTATGACAATGCAATATACATCAACAGGTTTTAACTTTGGCGCTTGGGTTGTTGGCATATTGGTTGCATTTGTTTTCGGTGCTGTAATAGGAAGTTTATTTACTTTAATTTACAATAAACTTTAATTTTTTTCTTTTTTAATTAACTTTAAATATTCAAGAAATAAAAATACTTCATGCTAAAAAAGATATTAATCTTATTAATTCTAGTATTAATTATATGGTATGGAATAACTAAATTTACAGTAAGGCCATCTATAAAAGAGAATTCATTGGGTTTTATTGAACTGCCGCAAGGGTTTCACATAGAGATATTTGCAGATAATTTAGGTGGTTCTTTAGTGTCAACGCCAGGTCCAAATCCAGGACCAAGAATGATGGTTATGAAAGATGATACTGTTCTTGTTACAGTTCCAAGTCAGGGTAAAGTATTTGCTTTAGAAGACAAAAATAAAGATTCTAAAGTTGAAAATACAAAAGTATTTATCGAGAACTTGAATAATCCGCATGGAATTGATTTTTATGAAGATTGGATTTACATAGCAGAAGAAGACAAAGTAATAAGGGTAAAGAGTGAAAATAATTTAGCTAAATTAGAAACACTGCAAGAGTTAGTAAAACTTCCAGCAGGATCACACTGGACAAGAACAATAAAAGTTTTCAATGATTCTATGTTTATTTCTATAGGATCAAGCTGTAATGTATGCACAGAAGGTGATAAGCTAAGGGCAACAATCCAAAAATGTAGTCTGGATGGTACTAACTGCACAACATTTGCATCAGGTCTGAGAAACTCAGTTGGTTTTATCAAATACAAAAACAAAATATACGCAACAGAAAATGGGAGAGATGGTCTTGGAAATAATATTCCTCCTGATGAAATAAATACCATAAAAGAAGGAAAAGACTATGGCTGGCCTTATTGTTACGGAAAGCAAGTTCATGACAAGGAATTTGACAAAAATACTTACATTAGAGACTCATGCTTGGATACAGAACATTCTTTTATAGACTTAGAAGCTCATTCAGCTCCTTTAGGTCTTGCAATATATACAGGAAATGGTTTCCCTAAAGAATACAAAGAAAATATGTTTGTAGCATATCATGGTTCATGGAATAAAGATGTTCCTACAGGTTACAAAATAGTTAATATTAATTTAGAGACAAAAGAAGTAAAAGATTTTGCAACAGGTTGGTTGTCTTTATTAACAGTCAAGGGAAGGCCAGTAGACATAATTAATTTTAGGGACAGTTTATTGGTTTCAGATGATAATGCAGGAAAGATTTACAGGATTTACCATAAAGGCTAAAATATCTAATAATATTATTTTAAGTATATAGAAAGTATTTTATACACATTTTAACAAAAAATAACTATGGTTCTTGGACTTGAAGGAACTGCATTTTCTATTGCGTATTTAATAGCTATAGCAATTATTGTTCTGTATGTTTTGTCAAAAATTATAGAATGGGCATCAGGAAGATTTAGACATAGGGGAGAGGAAGAAGAAATTAAGAGTATGGAAAGAGAAGAGGAAGCAGAAGCAGCACTTGATGCAGAAAATAGTGAACTTATGGAACAAGAGATAAATGTAACAAAGATAAAATTTGCTTTAATAAAAGAGAATTTACATCTTGCTGAAAAAATAACCAAAGGTGCAGACCAAGATTCAAAGTCTAAGATAAATGAAGTCATAAGTAAAATAATACAATTGATAGAACAAGAAATAAATGTTGTAAAACAGCATACTGAAAAATTAAAAGCAGAACCTGGAATAATAGTAGAGGAAATTAATAAATCAAATGAACTGATTAAAAATGAGAAAACCAAAATTGAAAGATCAGCAGATGAGCATGAAAGAATAAATGCTCAACAAACCATAGCAATGCAGGAAAAATTACAATTATCGCTAGGAAATAAATTAAGCCTTGTTAAAAGAGAATTAGATATCATAGAGAAAATAATTTCAAGATTAGGTGCAACTAAAAAGTTATGGGGTAAAAGTCAGTTAAGTCAGGCAAAAAAAGAAAAAGAAATAATTACTTCTGGGAACGATATTAAAGAATTACTAAATATAGCAACTTACTTATTTGACAGTGAAAATGAAATTGGAAGTTTAGAGAGGGAAATGCAGCAGATAATGGCACAATTAGATTTACTAAATAGAGAAACTAGAAATGAATTGGAAGCAGCAGCTTAATTTATAAATAGAAAGATATTAATTAATCAATGAAAAGAGATGAAAATTGCATTCTTTGAAATAGAAAAATGGGAAGAGGAATACATCAAAGACAAATTAAAGAAACATAAGCTTTTATTTTTTAACAATGAACTTACAAATAGAAATATAAATAAAATTAAAGATTGTGATACAGTTTGCATTTTCATTTATTCTAAGATAAATAAGGAAATTTTAGACAATTTGCCAAATCTAAAATTAATATGCACAATGAGTACTGGATTTGATCATATAGACTTAAATGAATGCAAAAAAAGAAATATTATAGTTTCTAATGTTCCTTACTATGGCGAGAATACAGTGGCTGAACACACATTTGCTTTAATATTAGCTTTAAGCAGGAAATTAATTGATAGTGTAGAAAGAGTTAAGCAAAATAATTTTAACATTAAAGGATTAAGAGGCTTTGATGTAAAAGGTAAAACTCTAGGAATAATAGGTCCTGGACATATAGGGCAGCATGTTATCAGAATGGCAAAAGGCTTTGAAATGAAAATTATAGCTTATGCCAAAATAAAAGATTCAGAATTAGCAAGGAAATTTAGCTTTAGGTACGTTTCTCTGGAGAACTTACTTAAAAATTCAGATATTATATCTCTACATTGTCCGCTAAATAAAGAAACAGAACACATGATCAGTATGAAAAATATTAAATTAATTAAGAAAGGTGCTTATTTAATCAATACTGCAAGAGGTGGTATAGTAGAAACCAAAGCCTTAGTTTATGCATTAGACCATGGAATTTTAGCAGGGGCTGGTTTGGATGTTTTAGAAGGTGAATGTTATATAAAAGAAGAAAAACAATTGCTTCACAAAAAATTCATAAAAGAATGTGACTGGAAATTATTTTTAGAAAATCATCTACTATTACAAGAAAAAAATGTTATTGTTACTCCACATAATGCATTTAATAGTAAAGAAGCATTATTAAGAATAATTGATACTACAATAGAAAACATTAACAATTTTATTAATAAAAAAAGAATAAATGTTGTAAAAATTTAACCTTTTTTTCTAGTTATATCTTTCCAGAGTTTTACAACAAGCACCCATACTAGTAAAGTTAGTCCTAAAAAGAATAAAACTCCTAAAAATGACCATAGCCACATTAATGTAGGACTTCCGCCATACATCATACCACTGCCACTTCCCATCATACCAAATGCCATATTCATCATACCTCCTCTCATATTATTACAATACATCATATTTGTGATTCTTATATGTGTTTGTTTTAATGATTCAGATCCTTCTCCACCCATTGCTTCGTCCATTATCTCATGTTGCTCTCCAGGATGCATTTGTTCCATGAAAAAATCACCAATAGATTCTAATTGTTCATCACTTAGTTCATCACAGCTAACTCCTGATGCAATAAGTTGTTTTGTATCTTCAAAACCATCTTCCCCATGTGCAAATACAGCAACAGGTAAAATTAAAACCAATAAAACTAGAAATACATATTTTTTCATATATTTTTTAGTCACTAGAACTATAAAAACTTATCTGTCAAGAATCTTAAAATATTCTTCAACTCTGTTGATTATTGTTGGAATATAAAATTTTTTTATCTTTTCCTCAAATATATTATGCAGGTTCTCATTTTCAGAAATTCTGTAAGTGTTTTTTATTTTCTCAACTAAGAATAATTCTCTTAGTCTTCTCAACTGCCTTCTTATATTGGATTGTGCTATGCCATGCAAAGCAAGATTGTTTGCTTTTCTGTATTCAATTACTCTTTTTTGTATTTCTTCAGAATCCAAAGTATCTTTTGAATTTATTAAAACATGAAATATATCAACAATTATATCTCTGGAATCTCCTGGCTGAAGCAAGCCTATAGACAAGCATAGCTTTTTTATAGCATCTCTTTTTGATATTTCAGTTGAAGGTTTTTCATATCTTCTTAATGTAATTTCAGCTAAAGGAGTATCTTTTGACACAGTCTTTTTTGTCATTAACTAATAAAATTAATCTCTGTTTAAATATTTTTGTATTCATTTTTGAAAATATCTACAAAAAAAGGTTTTTTATTTATTTAACCACCAATAAGTAATTAAAATAAAAAAGTTTATAAATCCTTTGTTGTTATAGTTTATGGCATAAATAATGACAGATTCACAATATTCAACTATAGAAATTCAAACTCTAACTGAAGTTAGGCAATACGAATATTTTAAAGGAGCTGTTTATACTCAAATGCAAAGACTTCTTACAGGAAGAGATCCTAAAACAGGAAGAAGAATTGATGTTCCAAGATTTCCAATACATCCTAAAGAATTAATGGAATTAAGATTAGGAAGAACTGGAAGTAAAGGAGATAAAGAAGATGCTAGAAATGAATTCATTCTTACTAATGCAGCAGTAATTCCAAATCCTGATGGAGAAGATGTTAAATTTGTTATAGGACATCCTTTAATATATAAATTAAAACTAGAAACAAAACTTAATAAATATGGGTGTTTACCAATAAACTCACAACAATATAAAAGATTTTATGGTTTTAAATTAACAGCTAGTCAAGCAAGAACATTGCAGTCTGATATATATGCTCTACCAAAAGTTAGAAGAGAATTTTTGCAATTTTTAGCTGAATATGACACTAAACTTGCTGATCTTTATATACGCAGTGTTGAAAGATCTGCAAGAGGAAAGTTTGAAAAAGATGTTCTAGGATTATCTCCTCCATTATACAAAGGATTTCACCTATTGGGTTTTGACTCTGTTGGTGTGGTTTTGGACTTTGATCCCCAGTATGATGATGTTATGACAGGTTCTGATATAGATGGCTTAGACCATCTAGATAGCGAAGATACTACTATCATTGGCGTAGCAACTGATCCAGAATTAGTCGCGCAAAAAATGAGAATTAGTTTAGATAAATTACTTAAGGATTGATTAAAAATGTTAGAAGCAATATTTAGAACAAAACATGGAATTTATGAAAGAGATTCAGAAACAGGATTATTTGCTATCAAAGATAGAATTTCAACACCAAAACTTTTTTTTGGAAGTTTTGATTCTAATGCAGAAATAAGAATTCCAGATTTAGTCACAAAAATAGAAGACATATCTAATCCCAGGATAAGGGCTTGTGTAGTTATGGATAGTATAGCTCTTGGGAAAGCTCCTGGTTTTAATCCTAATTTTGTAAAAGGCTATAGACCATTTGGAATTGTTTTTAGTCCTTATGATATAGTTTGTGTTGGTCCAGAATTAATAGAATTTACAGATTCATTTAAAGCTAGACTTAAAGCAAACGATCCTAATATTAAATATGAATTGGGTTCTAAAATAGATGAAGTCTATCGTCAACTTAGAGATAATGAATGTGGATACAAAGTTCTTAGTTAATAAAAATTTACTCAAACTTTAATTCTATATTGTCACATCTTTGTTTTATATCACTAACTGCTTGTGCATCGCATACCTTTGGAACATAATTTCTAAATTCATAGTTTTCTTTTCCATTAATATAAAGTTTAACAGATCCTTGTTTATCATCACATAAATCTCCATTGTTTTTACCCATTAATTGTGTTTCTGAAAAAGTTACCCCAATACCCTCAAAGAATTTTCCTATCGCAATATCTTCTTTCTTTGCAAGGCTATTTCCTTCCATATGTATAATATTATCATTATGATGGTGCAAATTCATTGGCCCGCACATTGTTCCTTTGCATTTTACATCTACTGGTTTACCGCAAACAGAAACCTCAAAATTTGCATGCCAATGATAAAAGCCAGAATAAAAAGGCTTAAAATCATTTATTGGTTTTATTATTAAATAATATCCGCCAATTAAAATTAATAACACAATTATAGAAATAATAATATATTTTTTGACTTTTTTCTTTGTTTCACTAGATTTTCTGGATTCATCAACTTGTCTTCTTTGTTCTTCTTTTTCCTGTTTTTTTAATTGCTTTTTTTCATACTTGGAAATATCTTGGTTTTCTTCCATTATTGAACTTCCTGTTGTTTAGGTGTAATTACTTCTCCACTTTGTAAATCCTTGTAAGTACCCATTAATTCTACTGAAGTAAATACAAGATTTCCATTGCTCTCATTTGAAACCTGGGTAAATACTCTGTAGAAAGCACTGTATAATTTTGCATCACTTGACAATACTGCAGTTGGAACTAAGTTTATGCCATTTAATTTAGTATATTCAAGGCCTTCAGGAGTATTAACATCTAATGTCTTTTCACCTGCAATTTTTAAACCATAGCTGTTAATTATATTCTTATGTACTGATACATTGTAGCATTCACTGCATGAAGAATCCACCACATAAGTCAAAGACACTAATCCATCTATCTTACCAGTTTCTAAATTCTTGTAAGGAGGTAGGAAATTTCTTAATACAAAGCTGCCATCATCTTCCTCACTTCCTACTGAATTCCAGCTTTGTTTTATCAATGAATATTCTGAGGCATCGCTTGAGAGTATTAAGCTTGGAAGTTTTTTAATTTTGTATTTGTCTGTTAATTCTTTGCTTTCTTTTTCGCTTAAGTTAATTATATCTTGTATTACAATGCCTCCAGTATTTATCTGATCTAATGCAATGCCAATATCAGCACACTCTGAACAGCCATCTGCATTTACTATAGTAACAGTAACAAATCCTTTAATGCTATTAGAGCCTATATTAAAATAAGGCGCAGTTTGTTTTGTAAATACATAAGCATCGCCAACGCTTATCAGTGTTTCATGCAGTTTAGTTTTGTTTAATTCTCCTTTAACTATAACAGTAGGTAATTTTTCAATATCATATTTTGAAATGTATTCGGATGCAACTAGAAAAGCATCCTTAAAATTTAATACTTCTTCACTAGTTATATTTACATTTCCAGATTTTATATTGGCAACTATACTTTTAATATCAAAGCACTTATCGCAGCTAGGCGCATTAATTATTATTAAATCTAATTTAGCAGGCCTTGCAGCTTCATTTGCTTCTGATACTTTTTGTTTTAATGAAGATGTTAACGACGTTATGAAAAATAAGTTTATTATAAAAAGCACTACAATTATTATTCCTAATATATGAACAACTGGTTCATAATTAAAACTATTTAATTTCTTAAAAAATTTTGAACTGGCCATTTTTAATCAAAAAAGAAAAAATTAACAGCCTCCAACCATTGAGGGCAGGTCTTGTAAATTGCCAGAGCTTGTCTGTGTATTTGTTGTAGTTACTTGTGGAGTTTTGCTGCCTGAACCAAGCTTTAATGAACCTTCTTCTATGTTTGATTTTAATCCAGTCAGCTGCACTGCCTGAATAACAGACACAACAACTAAAACAACCAAAACCAAAACCAAAATCATATTTTTATTCATTTTTACCTCCTAATTAGCATCCGCCTACCATTCCTGGAAGACTGTTTAAATCAACATCCCCTCCAGATAATTTCGTGCCTAATTCTATCATATTTTTCGGGAACCATAAAGATTTCCACATCATAACTTCCCTGACTATTTCTGCATCTGAATAATCAGTATTCTTAATTAGCCACATTGATATTGCTTGAACTGCAGGATTGTGAGAGCAGCCACATCTCAATTCTCCGTTGCTGCTTATGCCAATAGGTCCAACACCACAGCAAAACTCGCATGATATTCCTACTGGCTTTGTTGCAAGATTTATGTATCTTTTCCATAATTCTGGATTACTTTTTAGCTCAGCTTTTATTTGCGGATAAATTTGTCTTGACAGTTTGTCTAATGAGCCTACAGGATCATCAAAACTTACTCCCAAAGCATCACCATATTCAGGAGTGCCCGTAGGGATTAATAGGCTGATTGCATCTTGCTGTGTTTTTATTTTGTCCAATGGAAATAAAACTGCTAAAGACTGGCCTGTTGACTTTATTGATGATAAATCTATTTTTGAAATATCTTTGCTATAAATTAGTCCTTTGCCCCTAGATCCGCCTAAATTATCAGACAAAGATGAAAGCATGTAAGCATTGGCAGAAGCTACTAGAACTAATAGCACAACACCTATAATTAGCAAATTTGTAAATGTTTTTTCTTCTTTTTTTGCCATGTTGTTTTTGAATGTACAATTTATATAAATACTTAACTGTTAAAACGGTTGCTTAAATTTTCCTTTTCTTATTAAATAAAGGAGAATTTATGTTTATTTATGTTTATCTCGTGTTATTCTTTCTTTTTTAATGCATTAAATATAATTGCTGTAATTAAAGCAAAAATAATCAAAGCAGTTAATATTCCTAAGATATTGCTCAAACCATTTGGTAAATTAATATCTCTTAGTCTGTTATTAAATCCAACAAAAGCAAACATTGCCCAGCCAGTAGTATAACTTATGATATATTCAACATAACTTGTGCCATTGTACTTCATAATTAAAATACCCATAATAAAAGTCAGTAAGCCTCCGACAATGCCGTACCAGTTTGTAATAAAAACATTTCCAAGCAGTTTAAATTTCACTTGCTTAATATTGTTTAAAAAATCTGATAATTTTGTACGGTCTGAAATATAAGAAAATAATAGCAAAGGTATGGATATTCCGGCAGAATAAGTTATTAATAGTAATGTGCTTTTCAGTAGAGTTCCGGAATTAGCAGCCAGGAAAAATATAGATCCAAGTATTGGACCTACGCAAGGGCTCCACCCAGCTCCAAATAAAAATCCAAATAAAACAAAACTAAATATACTATTTTTTCCTTCAGATATTTTTGGTGTAAATATGCTAAATCCTTTATTAAGGATCATCATAATTCCAAAAATAGAAATAAATATTCCAGATATAGAAGCAAAATATAATTTGTAGTCATTAAAGTAATCTCCAACAATCCCAGCAATAAAGCCAAACAGTGCAAATGCTATAGTTAGGCCAAATATAAATGAGGAAGTGAACAACAGAGCATTATGTCTTTTTTTAAAAACAAATGAAAAATATATTGGCAAAATAGCAAAACTGCATGGCGATGTAAATGTTAATAATCCAGCTAACAAAGCTATTAAAAATGTAACTCCCAAAGCCAAGCTTTTCTGATATTCTATTTGCTTTATTATATTATCAGGCAGCTCCGCATGCTCCTCTCCAGTATCATGGGCATGTATAGCTACAGAAGATAAAATAAGTAAAACAAATATCAAGTATATTGCTTTCATCTTATATTTAGTAAACTAAAATTATATATATTTAACCTTCAAAACAATGGCATAATTTCGGCTTTTCAACATAAGAATAATAGTTTTTTCCTTCAGATATGTTTAGATAGGCTTAAAATTCCTTCTTTTATATAGAGTTTGTTGGTTTTGCCAGAAATCTCTTTCTTAATCAAACCCTTCTTTTCCAAGTCTGCTAATACAAAACTTAACTTTGTTTTAGAAAAATCTGTTTTAATTCTCAAAGTAGACTGTGTTATTCCCTCCTGTTCTCTTATAATCTGCATCAGTTGCCTCTCTTCAGCTGTCAAGGCCTTTAACATTATTTCGAATTTTTGTTCTTTAGTAAGTTGTTTTTTATTTTCATCTAATCTTCTTAATATTATCTCTTCATCCTTGTTAAAGAATAAAATATAAAAGCCAAGGCTAACTAAAGAAAAAATTATTCCTATAAATATATTTGTTAAAGAAAGCAAAGAAGATATATTCATGCATTGTGAGTTTGGATTGCAGCCATAAGCTGAAGCTTGCTGGTTTAATTTATAATTATAAGATAATAACACAATAAACAACAAAACGCCAATGATTAATAATGTAAAACCTATCTTTTTATTGTTCATATAATAAATTAAAATCCACCATATAAAAATTTTATGTAGGTTTATTCCTGAAATACATATATTTTAAAAATAAGAGTTAAATCATAATAAGATTTATAAATAGAAATCACTCTAAATCTTTATGGTTACGTTTTTATGCAGAAGTTGCAGATTTAAGTACTCTCCAAGAACTGGAAGAACAGACCCGCCTCCAAGATGCGGGAACTGCGGTGGCGTTGGCACTGTTGAAAAAGAGCCAGATGCTGAACAAATTCTTAGAGAATCAAACTTGGATTTTTAGAAAGTTTTAAAACATAAAGAGTTCTTATTTTTACCAATGAAAAATAAAAGAGGTATAAGTCCATTATTAGCAGCAGTTCTTTTGCTTGCCCTTACAATAAGCATGGCTGCTGTTGTTTCTAATTACGTAATAAAAAAAACTAAGGAGTTTAATCCAGAAAAATTAACTGAAGAAAGTATTTATTGTGAATCAGTAAGTCTTGGTTACATGATTACTGATCCTGAAAAGTTAGGTATTTATGAACAAGGCAAGGCAGGTTTTGACCACGATCCAATAACGGGAAACCCAATCATTGTTCCAGGAGTATCACTATTTGCACCAATTACTTTGATTAATCGCGGTGCTTTCTCAATTCATCAGTTTATAATAAATGCTCCAGGTTTGGAATCTAGGCCTTCTTTAATTTACGATGAAAATCTTAAACCTTCAGTTCTAAAGCCAGGAAAAGACAACAAATATAATATTAACATACAAATAAATACAAACAATCAAAACCCTGAATTAAAAATTATACCAGTAATAAAAGATCCAGAAAAAAATCAATCTGTGAAATGTATAACTAGACAGCTTGTTCTTAACTATAAACAAATCTGCTTAGACATTAAAAATACTGCAAATTGTTAAAAATAAATCGATATGCTTTTAAATAAGTTAATCTATGAAAATTTATGCAAAAGAGGTTGATGGCTAAGAAAGGAATAAGTCCTTTAATAGCAACTGTTCTTCTGATTGGTGCAACAATAGGTGTCTTTTTGATCGTATTTGCCTTGATAAGAGGCATTACTCTTGGCACAATTGAAAAATCAACTGATTGTGGTGCTCAAGAAGAGACTTCTTTGGACATTGGTGCAGAATTTACTTGTGGTTCAGAAAATGGCGAGGATTATGCTGATATTACTGTTACAAATAATGGAAATATAAAAGTAGAAGGATTTATGTTTGTATTTTACAACGGTGAAGAAGGAAAAAGTTTCCCTCCGACATTAAATCCAACAAAACCTGCAGAGCAGAGCATCAATAAAATAAAAGCAGATTCTTGCCCAGATAGGATTGAAATTTATCCTGGAATTGTAAAGGAAACATCTCAAGGCAAGGCAAAATTCTTAGTTTGTAAAGATAAAAAAATAGAAGTATTAAAATCATAAATGGAGGTTGATGAATATGCTTAATAGGAAAAATAAAAAAGGAATAAGTCCTTTAATAGCAACTGTTCTTATAATAGGATTTACAATAGTTTTGGCAGCATTAGTAATAACATGGGGCACAAAGCTGTTTAAGACTACAGTCAGTCAGACAGAAACAGCTTCACAGTTTAGTTTGGCATGTACAACAGGATTAAAGTTGGAAATAACTGAGAAAAAAGTAAATCCAACACTTTTTAAAGTAAGTATTACTATGAGAAATCAAAATCAAGACAAAACTATAGATGATTTTAATTTTATAGTTTATGACGCAGTAGGAAAAATTAAAAAGTATGCAGGTTATGCACTTACTAACGGCAACTTTACTTCAACTTCAGGCAAGGCAGCATTGGAATTCCCAGTTCCTCAGACATATACAATAAATGTTGCTCCAGGTGATGTTGATTTAACTAAAGTATCAAAAGTTGAGGTTTACCCAATATTTACAATAGAAGGGAATACAAAAGCCTGTGATACGCCTGAATTAGTAACATTTTAATTAAAAAGGTTATAGCCTTTTTTCTTCTTTTTTATATTTTCTTAATATTTGAAAAAATAAATTAAAAATATTACTTAATGTCAACGACGCCCATATGGTTTACTAACGCTAGTACCAACAGCCATGTCTTGTGTTTTTGTAGCCATAGTTCTAATTGTATTAATTTCTCTTTCCGTAACGCTAAATCTCCTTCCCATCGTACGCTGATTTTCTTCTAGGTAAAAACTAGATGCCATCCCCTTTTGTAGGTCTTGATAAGTGTCTAACTTCTCTTAACAATTCTTTAAGCTCAGAAATATCTTCCCATTGAATTGCGTGTTCTTCTGGTATATACATTCCCTTTTCAATCAATTCAGAATCTCCACTTCTATATCTATAAAGTTTAACAGGGTTGTATA
Source organism: Candidatus Woesearchaeota archaeon (assembly GCA_018302765.1). Taxonomy (GTDB): domain Archaea; phylum Nanobdellota; class Nanobdellia; order SCGC-AAA011-G17; family GW2011-AR18; genus JACPCE01. The sequence continues at coordinate 1,375 of JAGVZG010000004.1, read as the reverse complement.
ATTTATTTGTTGGAAGAATAACAGCTAAAAAGTCTCTTGCACCCATTCTATAGCCTCTTAAATTAGCCTGCCACAAAACTGGTCCTTTCATATGATAACTATATACACGAGATCCTTCATCGTCTGAAGGGTCAACGCTACTATTAATATGATAAAGACACAATTCTTTTAAAAATTTATCAGATAAAAACAAACTTGCAGTTATCACTCTGTCATATTTATAGCCTTTTGGAGAAACTTCAACATCACGTTCACAATCAACAAACTTGCCAGGTTTTTTCCTTTCTGTTTCACTGCCCCATGAATACCTAGCTTGGGAATAAGGGAGTTCATTATTAGCAATTATTTCTACTCCTTCATTTCTTTTGATTAGTCTGGCATCAAGACCACTGCTTTGCCTTCCACAAGCACTAGAAACATTTGTTATAATGTCAAGACCGTTAAAATCCCTATTTGGCCTTTCTGGATGGTTCATACGTTTAACTAGATTATCAAAACTTCCAACTGTTATTTCATCAGCCATATTTCTTTAATTAACAGTAATTATTTAAAGCTTTCTTTTATTGTATCTAATAAGTAGTAACTAAATTTATAATATAAGACAATAAAGTTTATAGGTTATTATTAAAAGAGGGTAAATTCTATTTAGAAATAAATAATTTTAACAGTTACTAAATAAAAAATATTTAGTAAAATTAATTAACTATAAAAGAACTTAAATTTCATGAATAAAAAAGGGGATATATGGGTTAGTGCTGTTTTATATTTTGGATTAGGTATTGTTGTAATTTCTATATTGCTTGCTGCTGGTCTGCCAGTAATTAATAAATTAAGAGATAAAAATGTAATAATACAGACAAAACAAGTAATGCACGAATTAGATCAGAATATAAGGGAAGTTGTTAGAGAAGGACCAGGCAGCCAAAGAGTACTGACAGTTAATATAAAAAAAGGTTTTATTAGAATAGATAATAAAGATTCTTTGATTATTTGGCAGTATAATAATTCAAAGGTTATTATAAGTGATATAGGAATTCCTGTTTTTGAGGGAAAGCTGACAATATTAACAGAAAATGCAAACGTTAAAAATAATTATAATATTCAGATATATACAAACTATACAAATCTGGCTAATATAACTAGGTCGGCAACAAAGCCAAGTACATTAGTTGGAATTACAGACATGGTAATAAGAAATGATGGCCTAGACCAAAACAATGTTGTCAAAGTAAGTATTTCTGAAACAAATAAATAAATTTATATTCTCAAAATTACATAAAAATTTAATGCAAAAAGACGAAATAAAGAGGAGATTAATTTTAATTCTAAATGTATTTAAAGAAGATGCAATTGAAGCACTGGACTCAACACATGA